>CAZSVT010000008.1:0-30329 GCA_964610365.1 uncultured Isosphaeraceae bacterium | reverse complement strand
CGCGGAACAGCAGGGCTGGCCGGTGCCGGTCTGGAGCCGCAAGCGCGAGACGGACGCCTGCTTCGAGCGGATGGCGGAGGCCATCCTCGCCCGCACGCCGCGCAGCCCGGGTGCCGGCGGCGTGAAGCTGGCGCTCGGATCGCACAACGCTCGGAGCATCGCCACGGCGCTGGCCCTCCTGCGGCGCTTCGACCTCCCGACCGCGGCGCTCGAGCTGCAGATGCTCCACGGCATGGCCGACCAGTTGAAGGGCGCCGCGGTGGACCTGGGCCTCCGCGTGCGCGAGTACGTGCCCGTTGGCGAGATGATCCCCGGCATGGCGTACCTGGTGCGCCGACTCCTGGAGAACACGAGCAACGAGAGCTGGCTGCGGGCCGGCTTCATGGACGACGCGTCGCACGAGACGCTCCTGGGCTCGCCGCACGCGGGCTCGAACGAGCCCGCCGTCGGCGGCCCCGCGGCCCATCGGCACGACGCGTGGCCGGAGCGGCACGCCCTCTCCCCCGCGGAGCCCGGCATCGGCGACGGACGGCCCTTCTTCACCGAGCCCGTCCGCGATTTCTCCCGCTCCGCGCACCGCGAAGCCTTCGCCTCCGCCATCGCCCGCGCGGTGGTTCCGACGGTGGCCAACGACACGAGCGTGGAAGCGGCCCGCGCCGCCATGGACACGCTCCACGCCGCCTTCCCGCGCTGGCGCGACACGCCGTACGCCGAGCGCGCCGCCGTGCTCACCCGCGCCGCCGCCGCGATGCGGGCGCGTCGCGACGAACTCGCCGGCGTGATGATCCGCGAGGCCGGCAAGACCTGGCGCGAGGCCGACGCCGATGTCTGCGAGGCGATCGACTTCTGCGAGTACTACGCGCGGATCGGCGCCCCGCTCTTCCGGCGCGAGCGCCTGGGACTCTTCGTGGGCGAACTGGACGAAACGATCCATGAGCCTCGCGGCGTCTGCGTGGTGATCTCGCCGTGGAACTTCCCGCTGGCCATCTGCGCCGGCATGACGGTGGCGGCGCTGGTCTGCGGGAACACCGTGGCGGTGAAGCCCGCGGAGCAGACGCCGGGCATCGCGAAGATCCTGTGCGACATCCTCTGGGCCGCCGGCGCTCCGCGAGATGTGCTCGCCTTCCTCCCGGGAGTCGGCGAAACCGTCGGTGCGGCGCTCGTGCGCGATCCTCGCACCGCGGTCATCGCCTTCACGGGATCCAAGGCGGTGGGCCTGGACATCCTGCGCGTGGCGGGCGACACGAGCGACGAGCAGCACCACGTGAAGCGCGTGGTCTGCGAGATGGGCGGCAAGAACGCGGTCATCGTGGACGCCAGCGCCGACCTGGACGAGGCGGTGCTCGGCGTGCGGCAGAGCGCCTTCGGATTCGCCGGGCAGAAGTGCTCGGCGTGCAGCCGCGTCATCGTGGTCGAGTCGGCGCACGATCACTTCCTCCACCGGCTGATCGAGGCGACGCGCTGCCTCACCGTGGGCGATCCGATGCTGCCCGGCACCGACGTGGGGCCGGTGATCGACGACGAGTCGGCGAAGCGCATCCGCGCCTTCATCGAGGTCGGTTCCCGGGAGGGATCGCTGGAGCTTTCGCACCCGGTGCCGCCCGGCCTCGCCGAGCGCGTGGGCAAGCCGTTCGTGGGGCCCACCATCATCAGCGGCATCCGCCACGATCACCGGCTGGCGCACGAGGAGATCTTCGGCCCGGTGCTGGCGGTGATGCGCGTGAAGGATTTCGACGAGGCGCTGCGCGTGGCCAACGGCACGCTGTACAAGCTCACGGGCGGCGTCTTCACGCGCAAGCCGTCGCACATCGAACGGGCGAAGCGGGAATTCCGCGTGGGCAACCTCTACATCAACCGCGGCATCACCGGGGCGCTCGTCGGTCGGCAGCCGTTCGGCGGCGCCGGCCTGAGCGGCGTGGGCAGCAAGGCCGGCGGCGCGGACTACCTGCTCCACTTCGTCGAACCGCGCGCGATCTGCGAGAACACGATGCGCCGCGGCTTCGCCCCGGGCCTCGAGTGACTCCGGCGGCCGAGACGCCTCCGGCGGTGCTGCGACTCCTGTCGCGCACCCACGCGGCGCTTGGATCCCGTCGACTCACGCGCCCGCTGCTGCGGGCGATGCCGCTTCGAGCGATCGGGCGCGCCTGGCTGCGCCGAGCCGTGCTGCCCAACGAGGATCCCCGCTCCGACGGCGTCACCGTGGTCATCGGCCACCGCAATCGGTGCGACTGGCGCCTGCTCAACGCCCTCCGGTGTCTCCGGGAGCAGAGCCATCCGTCGGTCCATGTCCTTCTCGTGGACTTCGGGAGCGATCCGGCGCAGGCCTACGCCGCCCGGGATCTCTGCCGGCGCTTCGGCGCCGAGTTCGTGCCGGTGGAGGGCGCCGAGGTCTGGAGCCGTTCGCGCTGCCTGAACATCGGGATCCGTCGCGCCGCGACGAAGTACCTGATGGTGTCCGATGTGGACATGCTCTTCTCTCCGCGCTTTCTCACGGAGGCGGTGGCGGCGCTGGAACGGTCGCCCCTCTCGCTGATCGGCGCGGCGATGCTGGATCTCCCCGAGACCTCCGTCGAGGTCCTGCGACGCGCGTCGCAGACCGGCGAGGATCTCCAGCTCCATCGATGGAAGGCGTCGAGCACGGCCCGCTTCGGGTGGAGGTTCCACCCGAGCGTCCTCGTCGCCCGCACCTCGCTCCTGGCGCTGATCCGCGGCTACGACGAGTTCTACGAAGTGTGGGGCGCCGAGGACGACGACCTGTTCCGCCGGCTCACCGTGCTCGGCCTTCGGCCGCGGACCCTCGGCCCGGAGGGCTTCTACCTGCACCAGTGGCACGCGAAGTACGAGGGGACCTCGGACCTGCAGCGCTCGGAGCGGATCGAGCGCAACCGCGATCACCTGCGACGGAACCACTCGATCCTCCGCAACCCGGGCGCCTGGGGAGTGACCTGACGCCGCTCGGTCGATCGGACGCCCGGGCACGCGTTCGATCGGACGCCCGGCCGCTCAGGCCAGGGCGCGCGGGGGCACCAGTTCGGCGATGACCGAACCGCGCACCGCGGGCGCCGCAAGGCCGAGTCGGGCGCAGAGGGTGGGATGGAAGTCCATCACCGAGACCGGCTGCGCACGGCGAGCGGCGGGGATGCCGGGGCCCGACCAGACGAACCACCCCGTGGGGATGTGATCCCCGGTTCGCTCGTAGTGGTTCGCGCCTTCGACCGTGCCGATCCTCGCCGAGTGCGCGCGGATGATCGACCCGCGCCCGTTCGCCAGCCCCACGCTGCCGACCGGCGTCGCATTCCACTCCACCAGCAGATCGGGGAGGGAGTCGCCGCGGTCGCCGCGATACAGGTCATCCGTCCGATGGACGGCCTCGACCAGAAGACCACCCGTTCGCTCGTCGATGATGGCGCGGAGATCCCGCTCCAGCTCGTCGCAGAAGGCGTCGGCTTCCCTGCCCGGCGAGAGGATGCCCTGCGGCTCGCGGCCCGCAAGGTTGAGCCGGATCGCGCCCACCGGGAAGCCGTTGGCCACGGGGAAGCACCTGCTCGCGCCGAGGTCGACGCCGATCGCCGGCGACTCGCGCGACGCCGCGCCTCGCCTCGACAGCCCGTTCCGCAACGGTCGCAGCGATGCGCGCATCGCGGAGGGCAGCAGGTTCCACGCCGCGCGCGCCGGTCGGACCCATCCGCGCTCGCCCGCGGACGCGGAGCCTGCGCTCGGTCTCGCCGCGGCGCCGAGCCGGAAGAGGATCTCCGGCAGCAGGAACGACGCGCCTCGGAACGGCCCCATCCCGTGGGCGGAGACCAGGAGGATCTGCGCATCGCCGGCGCGATCCGCGATCCGACCCACCGCCCGGTCGAGCGCCCGGTCGATCCGCTCGAGCGGATCCCCAAGCGCCGCCGCCAGCGCGGGGTCGTGCGCGGGATGGGTCGGATCGTGGAGGTGCCAGCACTGATGCCCCGCGCAGTGCGCCTCCGTGAACACCTGGACGAAGAGATCCCACCGCTCGCGCCCCAGGAGATCGAGCGTCAGTTCGGTCTTCTTCTCCACGGCCCGTTCGAGCCCCGCCAGGAAGAACTCGAAGTCGGCCGCGCTGCGCCGGCGGCCGTCGCAGCTCGGCGGCATGGGATACGGGCCGACGGTGGAGAGGACTTGCTTCGCCAGTTCGGGTGGGAATGCCTGGAAGCCGAAGACGCTGTCATGGCCTCCCCACTCCACCGTCTGCACTCCGTTGATCCCGGGATCGAGCCGACTGAGCGGCACATCCAGCACGGCCACTCGGCGTCCCGCATCCGATGCGATCTTCCAGAACGGAACGCCCGCCGTTCCATCGGGCGCATCGAGCGGCCGGATGAACTCATAGCTCCCCGGCCTGAGCTGCTGGATGCGGTGGAGACCGTGGCCGGCCGGATCGAGTCCCGTGTAGAACGACGGCCAGGTGGAGCCGATGAAGAGGGCCGTGACGCCTCGCACCGATCCCGACACGCCGCGATCCATGAGCGATCGGATGGCCGGGAGCCGTCCATCGGCGATCAGGCGAAGGAGGAGACTCGGGCTGACGGCATCGATCCCGATGACGAGGACCTGCGCCGACATCAGAACGCATCCCGTCGGAGGCCGATCGCGGTGATCCCGTCGGTGAACCTCGATTCGCGCCGGCGCCGCACGCCCGCAGGCTACCGTTGAGCGCGTGCGGGAGCCACCACCGATGACGGATGCGTGCGTGGTCGGCGCGGGCCCGGCTGGACTCACGATCGCGCGGGAGCTGGCGTCCGCCGGGCGCCGCGTCGTGCTGATCGAGAGCGGCGGCGTGCGATCGTCCCCCGAGGCGCAGGCGCTCAACGACGGCGACCACGAGGGCGCACCGTACCGGGGACTCATCGCCACGCGGCATCGAGCCGTCGGCGGCACCGCCAACATCTGGGATGTGCGGGTGGAGGACGAGGCGGGCGCGAAGTACCTCCCGCTGGACCCGCGAGATCTCGCGGGCTGGCCGATCGACCGGAGGGAGCTCGATCCCTACTACCGCGAGGCGCAGCGCATCTGCGGCCTCGGCCCATTCGAGTACGGAGCCGACCACTGGACCACGGCGGAGCGGCGTCCGTTCGACACGCGAGGATCGGGTCTGACCAGCGGCGTGTACCAATTCGGCTCCGCGGCGACATTCACTCGTCACCTCCCGGAGGCGCTCAGGAAGTTCGACGCGGTGACGATCGTGCCGTCGTCCAGCGTGGTGGGCCTGCGCCTGGATCGGCGCGCCCGCCGCGTGCAGGGCGTGCAGGTCGCCTCGAGCGATGGGGGCACCACCGAGTGGAGCGCGCGAACGGTGGTGCTGGCGTGCGGCGCGGTGGAGAACGCCCGACTGCTGCTGCTTGCCGGGCTCGGCGGCGACGATCGCCTTCCCTGGCTCGGCCGCGGATTCATGGAGCACGCCCGCGACATGTCGATGGTCCTCGTTCCCCGGGCGCGGGAACTCCTCGACGCGGCCGCGTTCTATGACCTCCATCGATCGCGGGACGGAGTCCTGGTGGGAGGGCGCCTCTGCCTGACCGAGGAGGCCATGGAACGGAACGGACTCCCGAACGCCGCGATGACGCTCGTTCCGCGCGCCTCGCGCGGATCGCGGTTGCAGCGGATGCTCCTCCGGCTCGGCGGGTCCAGGGCGGCGCGGCGAGGCCCGTACGGCTGGTCGCACTCCGAATCACCGTCGAGGTCGCATGACGCCTTCTCCATCACGCTCAACCTGGAGCAGCGATCGCATCCGTCGAACCGGATCGAGCTGGGCCCGCGACGGGACCGGTTCGGGAATCCGCTGCCGCGCCTGACCCTGCGGTGGACCGACCGGGAGCAGGCGGACCTGGAGAAGCTCCGCGGACTGCTGGGAGCGTGGTTCCGCGCGTCGGGACTCGGCACGCTCCAGGTGACCGATGGCCGCCCTCCGGACCTGAGCGCCCATCACCACGCCGGAACGACGCGCATGGCCGCGGAGCCGCGGGACGGCGTGGTCGATCCGGATGGGTGCGTCTTCGGATTCGACGACCTCTTCGTCGCGGGGGCATCGGTCTTCCCCACCGCCGGCTACGCCAACCCCACGCTCACCATCGTCGCCATGGCGGTGCGGCTGGCGCGGCACCTCCATCGCCTGCTCGGCTAGCGCGCCCGCGCTGCGTCAGCGGGCATCCGATCCGCGCATCAATCGACCCAGTCGGCGCGTGGCTCGCGCCAGCATGCCGCGCAGGCCGAGCCACACCAAGGCGCGGCGGCGCGGAAACATCCAGTCGATGTCCGCCGGCAGCGAGGTTCGCGACGGCGGACCCGGCGGCAGGTCGTCCGTCCGGACGAGGACGATGTCCTCCCCTTCCACGCCGCAGATCGCGTTGAGGAGCGCGGGCTTCATCCGCAGGCCGAACCGAGCCGCGACGGGAGCGCGCGGCCGACGCGAGGTGAGCATCCAGGGGCGCGTGCAGCGCGCGGCGTCCTTGAGTCCGAAGAGATCGCATTCGATCTGCGCGCAGGGAATCGATGCGAGCGTCCCCGCCGCCACGCAGCGCTCCAGCACCGGCTCGAAATGGCCGTCGTACACGGCCCGCGAATCCTCGAATCGCGGCAGGCGCCACGACTTCGGACCGCACAGGAGCGGGGTCTGGAACATCTCCGGGGCGAAGCGGTGATGCGTGCCGTCGTCGCCGAAGTTGGTGGTCAGCGAGATGCGCGGAGCGCACGAATAGAGGTCCTGATGCACCATGTACTTGTTGAAGGACTTCTTCCACGAGCTGTCCGGCCATCGCGTGATCGCTTCGGGGACGCCGTCGTCCACCGTCACCGGCTCGGATCGATGACGCTCGAACCACTCGCGGAATCGGGCCCATTGGCGATTCGTCCACATCTGGCCGCAGGAGGAGCAGGTCTGGATGAAGTACGCGTCGTAGCCGTCGTCCACCGGCACGAACGGGCGCCGAGCGAATTCCGCGATGGGGAATCGGTACAGCGAGAAGGAGGCCAGCCGCTCGTCCTCGGCGTACGCGGCGTACGCCGCCTCGCAGTACCGGTAGAGGTGCGGCGAAACCACCAGGTCGTCCTCCAGCACCACCGCGCCGTCGAAGTGGAGCGCGACGTCGCCGCAGCGCAGGATGTTTTCGCGAAGGCCCAGGTGCCTGGGGTGCGCCACGATCGTCTTCGGGCCCCAGCGCCACTCGAAGCCGCGCACCAGCTCGTCCACCGCGGAGCGGGCCATCGGGTCATCGGCGCGATCGACGCAGAACACCAACGAAGGCCCGGCGCCCTCCGGAATCTCCAGCCGCCGGAGGCTGTCGAGCAGTCGCCGAAGCGCCTGCGGGCGATTGAACGCCGCCACGACGATGGCCAGCCTCACCCGGAGACTCCGGTCTGAGCCCCACCGGGGCCGAGGATGGATGGGACGCACATGACTCGCCTCGCTCGGGTCGGGTGGGTCGGGGATGGTAGCGAGGTACGGCGCCGACTCCTCCGCGGTTCGGGACCCCGCCTCGGCCCGAAGCCGCGCGCGGCGCCGATCCACTCCTGACGCCGCGACGCCAGTCGATGAGCGCAGAGACCGACGCGCGCGGGCGCCTCCTCACGCGTGCGCCATGGCGCCGGCCCGATCCAGCAGCCGGTACTGGATGGCCTCGGCCACATGCTCCAGGCGAAGGCCGTCGTCCCCCGCCAGATCGGCGATGGTCCGGGCCACGCGTCGGATGCGGTCATAGGCGCGGGCGCTCAGGCCGAGCCGATCGAGCGCCTCGCCGAGCAGGCGTCGCGTGGCCTCGTCCATCCGTGCATGCTGGTCGAGCGACGCCCCCCGCAGCCGCGCATTCAGGACGGCGGGGCCGTTGCGGGCGTGCTGCCTGGCGCGGGCCCCGGCCACCAGTTCCCGCATCGGCGCGGACGCGAGCCCGGCGCGGGATCGGGCCAGGTCCCGGAATGGCACCGGCGCCACCTCCACATGGAGATCGATGCGATCGACGAGCGGCCCCGAGAGCCGCGCCATGTAGCGCGCCTGCTCTCCCGCCGCGCGCGGACCTCGTCCCCGGTTGCCGCGGGCCGTGGGATTCATGGCGGCCACGAGCATCACCTCCGCGGGAAAGCGCACCGAGCCGTGCGCCCGCGCGATGGTGACATGACCGTCCTCGATCGGCTCCCGCAGACTCTCCAGCACCGAGCGGCCGAACTCCGGCAGCTCGTCCAGGAAGAGCACACCGCGATGGGCCAGGCTCACCTCGCCGGGCCGCGGCACGCTCCCCCCGCCCACCACGGCCACGGCGCTGGCCCCATGATGCGGCGAGCGCACGGGCCGGCGCACGATGAGCGGCGCCGCGGCATCGCCGGCCACCGCGCGCACGCAGGAGTAGAGCCGCGTCACCTCCACCGCCTCGTCGCGCGTGAGCGGCGGGAGGATTCCCGGGAGCGCGCGGGCCATCATGGTCTTCCCCGCGCCGGCGGGACCGATCATCAACAGGTTGTGTCCGCCGGCCGCCGCCACCAGCAGCGCCCGCTTCGCCGCCTCCTGCCCGCGCACCTCGGCGAAGTCCACCTCGGCGTGGGCGGCGCCGATGGCCGCGTCCACATCCGGGGCCGCCGTGGGCGCCACCGCCCGCTCCCCGCGCAGGAACTCCACCACCTCCGCGATCGACTCGAACCCGTAGGCGCGCACGCCTTCCACCAGCGCTGCCTCCGCGGCGTTCGTGCGAGGCAGGATGGCGGCGAGATCCAGCCGCCGCGCCAGGATGCCGAGACTCACCGCTCCCTTGATGGGCCGAAGGCGTCCGTCGAGCGCCACCTCCCCCGCCAGCAGGCACCGCGACGGATCCAACGCCGGCGCCGCCATTCCGTTTCCACCGCGACGCCGCGCCGGTTCCAGGGCCCCGCTTCCCGCCAGAATTCCGACCGCCATCGGCAGGTCGTAGACCGGCCCCTCCTTGCGGAGATCGGCCGGCGCCAGGTTCACCGTGAGCCGGCAGCGCGGCCATTCGAACCCGGAGTTCTCCAGCGCCGTGCGCACACGATCCGCCGACTCGCGCACCGCCGCGTCCGGCAGCCCCACGATGGTGGTGCGCGGCAGCCCGCTGCCGGCGAAGTCCACCTCCACCTCGCAGGGCAGCGCCTCGATCCCCTGGAGGACGAAACTATGGATCCGGCTGATCAACGGCGCGCATCATGCGCCCGCCGGCTCACGCGCCCGCGCCGTGGTTCCCATTTTCCGCGGGCAGCTCCAGCTCGAAGCGAGCGCCGCCCAGCGGGCTCTGGAGGCAGTGGATCCGCCCGTCGAGACTCTTCGCCAGCTCGAGCGAGATCGACAGTCCCAGGCCCAGGCCCCGCACCGAGTCACCGGGACCGAGCGTTCCCCGGTCGAAGGCCTTGAAGACGCTGCGGCGCAGGGCCGCCGGAACGCCGGGGCCGTCGTCGTCCACGGCCAGCACCACGCTCCCGTTGCGGCGCGTGGCGGAGACCTCCACCTGCGCGTGCTCCCCCGCGTACTTGCAGGCGTTGTCCACGAGGTTGAAGAGGATCTGGCGCACGCGCGAGGGATCCGCCCGCACCGCGCCCGCGTCCTCCACGCGCGTGACGAGCGACGCGCCCGCCTCGTCGCAGCGGCGCTGGAGCACGGGCTCCGCGTCGGTCACCAGGTCCCCGGCCTCCATGGTGCGCGGCTCCGCGGCCTTGCGGCCCTCCTCGAGGCGCGACCAGGCGAGCACATTCTCCACCAGCAGGCCGAGGCGCGTCGATTCGTCGCGCAGCGTTCGAAGGTACTCACGGGCGCGCTCAGGATCACCCACCACGCCGTCGGAGAGCATCTCCGCGTAGAGACGGAAGGTGGTCAGCGGCGTGCGCAGCTCATGCGTGACGCTGGAAGCGAAGCGGCTGGTCTGCATGGCCGCGTGCAGCGTGGAACGCATGGCCAGGCTGGTGGTGGCGATGGCGCCGAGCGAGACGGCCCAGACGATCGCCAGTCCAAGCAGGATGCCCTGCCCGATCGGCGGCGTCTCGGCGTTCATCGACGGCGGAAGGAATCGAATGGGAAGACTGGCGAGCATGCCAGGCGAGGTCGCGGCGCCGGTTGCGCCGCCGCCGATGGCGCCGCCCGCGGTGCCGCCCGCGCCGCCCGCTCCGGTGCCGCCGGTGACGGGTTCCAACCTCGCCTCGGCGACCGGATAGAGATCGGCGATCTGGTCGAGCAACTCGCGCTTCAGCACCGACCACTCCACCACCACGCCCTGCAGGATCTCCTCGCTCCCCTGCTGCACGCGACGAGCGAGCAGGAGCCGGTTGGGCGGGCTTCCGAGCCAGATCGGCACGAGCGGTCCCACCTCGGCGCTGGTGCGGATCGACTCCGAGACCTGCGCATCCTCCGTCTGCAGCTGCGTGTTGCCGAGGTCCGCCCCGCGCGTGGTGGCGAGATTGCCCTCGAGGTAGGCGCTCTGCGCCTTGCTGGCCACCGCCTGGCGGGCCTTGAACTCCGCGTCGGATTCCTCCTTCAACTTGCGGTTGCGGCTGTCCCAGACATCGCGCGCCTGGAGTCGCTGTTCCGCCCCATGCGCCATCGGCGCCGCCTGCTGCGGCGCGACGGGCGGCGGCGGCGCCGCGGCCTGCGGCGGCTCGGCAGCCTGCTGCGACGCGTGGATCTCGCGCAGCGCATCGGCCATCGGGTGGAGGTCCAGGTCCTGCGCCGACATCGACGAGACCCACTGGCCCGTCTCCGGTCGACTCCCCTCCGGCGCCGACGCGAGCTGCTTCTCGGAATCCTCCACGCGGTCGAGCAGCGCCGGCCCGTCGTTATCGAACGCGAACTGGCGCAGCCGACCCTCGATGGCGTCGTCGCCGGCCATCGGGACGCAGCCCACCACGCCGGCCGCCACGATCTCCGGCGACGGAACCTGCGGCGAGGTGAATCCGCTCCGGCCGGTGAACTGCACATGGAGCGGGAAGAGTTCGCTGCGGAACTCCAGCAGCGGGCTCGGCACCACCACTTCGCCGGCGGCGATCGGCTCGCACAGTCGATTGAGCGCCAGCGTCTCCGGGTAGTACGACTGATACTCGAACCAGGTCCGCGCCCCCTCGCGGGCGAGCAGCGGCGCCAGCCACGAGTCCATGCGCCACAGCGCCAGGTGCAGCGTCTCCTGGCGGGCGATCTCGGCGCGGGCGAGCGCCTCCTCGCGATCGAGCCGAAGCACCTGGGCCGTGATCCAGCCGAGACCGGCGACCACCGCGGCGCTTCCCGCGCCGAAGACGCACCACCAGATGGCTCGCCTGGATCGCCTCATCGCCGGTGATTCCCTCGGCGGCCCGGATCCGCCTCCGTCACGCCTTGACCTCGACCCCCGTGCCCAACCTGTATCCCTTGCCCCGCGCGGTGGTGATCCACTCGCACGAAGCGCCCGCGGCCTCGAGCCGCTCGCGGAGTCGCGCCACCTGCATGTCCACGGTACGCGTCTCCAATCCGCGCGGATCGAGCCCCCAGACCACGCGCAGCAGTTCGTCCCGCTCCACCACGCGCGAGCGGTTCGCCGCGAAGTGGCGGAGGATGCTGGCGTCGCGCTCGGAGATCGGCGTCTCGCCGTTGCCGCCTTGGACCACGCGGCGCTCCAGGTCGATCTGCACCTGGCCGTCGGTGAGCACGGCCACGTCCATCGGTCGCTGCGGCGAGCGACGGAGCACCGCTTCGATGCGGGCCACCAGCTCGCGCAGCGAGAACGGCTTGACGATGTAGTCGTCGGCACCGAGGGAGAGGCCGTTCACGCGATCGTTCTCCGCGCCCAGCGCCGTGAGCAGGATCACCGGAAGCGTCGGTCGGGCGGCGCGGATGGTGCGCAGGGCCTCGAATCCCGACTGCTTCGGAAGCATGCAGTCCAGCAGGACCAAGTCGGGCGCCCCTTCCAGGGCGCCGGCCACGGCGGCCATGCCGTCACCGGCTTCCGCCGTCTCGTAGCCATGGAATGTCAGCGCATCCACCAGGCCGCGGCGGATGGCGTTGTCGTCTTCGACCACCAGGATGCGGGCTCGAGCCATCGTGTGTGATTCCTGCGCCTGAGCGTATCGGTCGGCTCAATCCTTGCCCGACTCTCGCCGCACCGATGTCACAGTCGGGAAACCACGCCCCTCCGGAAGGCCCCGACCGCCCGATCCTTGCGTCCCCGGCCCGCCGCCCGCCCGAACCATGGATCGATCCGGACCCGGCCGAGCACCCGCTGGCCCGGAAGATCCCGGACCCCGACTTCGACCGCGCCGGGTGTTGCGATACGCTGACCGCACGGGACTCGCCGTCGTCCGTTCGGAAGTCAGAGGAGGCAGAGATGAAGGCATTCGGATCGTCCGTTGCCATGGCCGTGGCCGCCGCCGTCACCAGCTTCGCGGGGGCGGGGATCGTCGTGGAGGAGAAGATCATCCTGGCGCCGCCGCCGCTGGGCGGCGGGGATTCGTGGACCGAGTCGTACTCCCAGCCGGAGAACGACCTGCTGATCATCGGTTGGGCGGCCACCGTCTATTTCACCGACGATCCGCCCACGACCGCGTGGGCGTCCGACCTGCGGATCGACTTCAACGGCATCGGGTACTTCGTCGGCGGCTTCCCGGCCCCGGGCGGCAAGGGCAACTGGGAGTTCCAGGGGATCGTCACGGACCTCACCGGCATCTACCTGGACACCACCCACACCGACATGTGGGCGAACGACCCGATCCCGAAGGGGCTGCTCACCGGCTTCACGCTGACGAACGACTGGGACAACTCTCCCGGCGAGCCTCAATGGACGGTGGAGCTGACGCTCTTCAAGGTCCCGGCGCCGGGCGCGATCGCCCTGCTCGGGACGGCGGCCCTGAGCGGCCGCCGTCGCCGAGCGTGAGTCGAGCGAGCGAGGACGAGTCCGCCCATCGGGCGCGACGGTTCAGCAGCCGTCCTTCACCGACGCCAGCGGCGGCTCCGGCGGCGCCGGGAAGCGCAGGCCCTTCGCCTGCGCCTGCGATCGCACGGCGTCCCGGATCACATGCTCGAATCGCGGTCCGTTGGCCGCGAGCCTGGCGCGCTCCGCGGCGATGAACCGCTCGCGCTCCGCCCCGACCTCCTGCACCTGCTTCTGGATCTCGGCGCGCCGCGCGCCCATCGCGGCGACATGCTCGCGGCGCTGCTCGGGGGTCATCGATCGCATCGACTCCGGGAGCTGATCCGCCTGGACGGTGTCGAGCTTGAAGTTCGAGTCCTTGCAGGCGTCGACCAGGTCCCATCCGCGGTTGTCGTAGATGGCGCCACCCTTGGCGACGCAGCGCTGCGCGGCGGCGGCGGGCGCCACGCCGGCGGCGTTCGCATCCTGGCGCTGCTGGTTGGAGGCGTGCCACTCGCCCTGGGCGCCGTAGGGAATGTAGGTCCCGTTCAGTTCGCTGCTCAGCGCCGCGAGCCGATCGTCGAAGGGCGTGGCGATGGCCACGGCGCCGTCGTTCTGGTTGATGGCGGCGAAGCGCCCGTCGGCCAGCTTCGCCACTTCGCGCCACGCCGGCGCCATCTGGTCCGCGGGATCGCCGCAGTAGATCGAGTTGACCATGATCCCCTTCTCGATGGCGCGGCGCGAGGCATCGCCGTAGCGGATCTCCTGGTCCTGGTCCGCGGACTCGTTGCCCGCCACCACGATGAGCCGCAGCGTGGAGTCGCCCGGCGTCCACTCCAGCGATCGCGTGGCCAGGTCGACGGCGCGCCCCACCAGTTCGGTGCCGCCATTGGTGGTGAGCGCGAAGAGCTTCAGGCTGATCAGGTCGAGGTCCTCGGTGAAGCCCGAGTCCACCTTGGTCCAGCCGTTCTCCGCGGCGTGGCCGTCGTTCCCGAAGGTGATGAGCGCCACGCGGAGGCGCGGCACCGGCTGCGCCGTGGCGAGATCGCTCACCACATCCCAGATGCGGGCCCGTGCCGTGTCGATGAGGCCCTGCATCGAACCCGAGGTGTCGAGGCAGATCGCCAGGTCGACGACGGGACGCGCGGCCTGCTCGGCGGTCGCGCGGCACGCTTCGCCGCCGGCGTGCGCGGAGGCGACGAGTCCCAGCGCCGCGAGCGAACCGAGCGCCGCGGAACCCATGAGGCGGTTGGAGGACGGTCGACGGTGGCGGACGATGCGATCGGTGCGATCCATGGTGCTTCCTTTCCGGATGAGACGGTCGGTCACGGTGCGGTGCGGTCGTTGCAGACGCGAAGCGTTCGGCCCTTGTGGCGGAGGATGATCTCGCCGTCCAGGGCGATGGCCGACTGGCGGCCTTCGTCGACGAGTTCCCAGAGCAGTTGCTGGTGGCGCGGCGATCCCCAGGCGACCTCTTCGTCCACGCGCACCTCGGCGCCGGCCAGCGACGCGTCGGCCCAGGCGCGTCCCTGCCGATAGAAGGTCTTGTCGCCGCACTGGTTCATGGCCGAGGCTGGCGGCGCCGCACCCGGCGTGCCGGGCGACGCGGCGAGCGCCGACTGCCGGGCGTCGGCCAGGTTCGAGGCCCACTTCTGCCGGTTGTAGTAGTCGCCCTGGCTCACGGCGGCGGCGCCCACGCGCTGCTGCACCGCCCTGTGGTCCAGCGCGTCGCGGCAGCCGCGCTCCAGGGCGCGCAGGTCGCCGAGGTTCGAACCCTCGAGCGCCAGCATCGAGGTGTATTCCGTGAGCACGCCCCAGGTGGTGGAGAGCCGCACGATCTCACCCACCAGCTCGCGCACGCGCGGGTCGTTCCATGCCACGGCGGCGCCGTCCAGGCCGAGCTGGCGCACCTCGTCCACCATCTGGGCGATGCGACGGCTCGCCCAGAGTCGCGGGACGAACGCGTTCGCGGTGCTCGCTTGCCGCGGATCGACCTCGGCGGTGAGACGATGGAGCCCTGCGGCCCCGCGTCCTTCGAGCGTCACGGTGAAGGGCGCCTCGCCGCGGTATCGCCCCAGCACCACCAGCGAGTCCGAGCGGAAGAGATCGGGGAGTCGCGCGGGCTCGATGTCGGCCAGGCGGCTCGGGTCCGCGGCGGAGATGGAGAGATCGGCGAGGACCGGGCCGCGCAGGCGATCGGCCACCTCCCCGATGCGGGCGGGAAGATCATCGTCCATGGCCAGGTAGGTGGCGCTGGAGCGCGTCGCGTCGGAGATGCGATCGAGCAGCGGCGCGTTCAGGTCGTCGCCGAGGCCGATTGCCACCACGCGCCGTCCGCCGCCGTTGCCCCGCTCCACCAGGTCGCGGATGTCGCGCTCGCGCGTGCGGCCGATGGTGGGCACGCCGTCGGTGATGAAGAGCACCGTGGCCACGGTTCCTTCCGGGGGCGCCGGCTGACGAAGCGCCTCCAGCAGCGCATCGTGGATGTTGGTGCCTCCGCCCGGCCGGAGCGCCGCCACGTGATCGCGGAGCCCGGACGCGGCGCTCGCGTCGAGCGTCAGCGGCGCCGGCGCGAATCGGCCCACGGAGTTGGAGAAGTCGATGATGTTGGCTCGATCGTTCGCACCCAGGTCGGAGAGGACGCGCAGCACGGCCGCTTTCGCGCGCTCGAACGGCGCGCCGGCCATGCTGCCGGAGCGGTCGAGCACCACGGTGACCTCGCGCGGGAGCGACGCGCCGGCGGGTCCGTCGGGCGTGCCGGCGATGAGCAGGAAGTAGCCGCCACCCGAGGCGGGATCCGGGTACGACATCACCGAGACGCTCGGCGCCTGCCCGCGCACCACGGAAAGGCGGAACGCGCCCGGAGATTCCGCCTTCGCGGTGACGACGCGCCGCGCCGCG
The DNA here is from genome assembly GCA_964610365.1 of uncultured Isosphaeraceae bacterium. GTDB lineage: Bacteria > Planctomycetota > Phycisphaerae > Phycisphaerales > SM1A02 > VGXK01. Next base: position 14,598 of record CAZSVT010000008.1, on the reverse strand, counting down.
CCGTCGGGACCCGTCGCGGCCGTGCGCTGGGAGAGCAGCGCATGCGACGGCGAGTAGACCGCCGCCACATCGCGCCCCAGGATGGTCACCTCGATCTGCCACGCCGGCCCGCCGGCGAGATCGCTGCGCGGGAGCACGAAGTCCACGCGATCGTGCGTTCCCGAGAGCAGGCTCTCCCACGAGATCCGCACGCGCTGGTTCCCGCCGGCGGGAACGGGGAAGACGCTGGATCGCAGCATGTTCCAGCCGGCCCACTCCAGGAGGGCGGGGTCGCGCTGGCGCGCCACGATCGAGTCGTAGACGCGCCGGGCCTCGTCGCGCGGCAGCAGCTTCGCGGTTGGTTCGGACGCCGGCCCCTCGAACGCGAACCCGGTCACGGTCGCGTCCGAGGGGACCGGCACGAGGAGAACGGCCTGCTCCGGGCGGCCGGAGCGATTGTTCAGGGTGATGTCCAGCGTGGTGGCGGCCACGCGGTCTCGGATTTCGACGCCGGCGCGGACATCGGAGACCACGATCGTCTCGCACCCGACAGCCCGGCCCATCTGGGGGATCACCCACGCCGGGGGCGTGGTCGAGGCCGCCCGGCCCGATTGCGCTTCCGCGGTCGGGGCCAGGAGGAGAAGGAGCCCCACTGCCAGCGTCCAAGGGGCGGTTCCGACCGGGATCAGCGTGCGGGATGAAGCCATGAGCTGCCTCCGTGCCCGGGCGAATCGCCCGAGGCGCGGGAACCTACAGGCAGATCGAGGGCTTCCTTGTCACCAGGCTGCAACGGTTCGCGCCGGAAGTGCGGGCAGGCCCCTTGGCGCTTCAGGAACGGGAACTTCACCGCAGGAAGCACCGATGGACGGGTCACGGTCCGGCAACGCCGGACTCCGCAGTCGCCCCGGCCCATGCGGACCAGCGGGTGCGGCTTCATGCCGGCGCGGTACCGGCATGTTGGCCATAAAACGCGTCAGGACAGTGATTGGCGGGAGCACGCAGGTGTCGGATCCCCGGATCCAGGATCGTGGGAGATTCGATCAAATTCGCGTCGGAGTGAAAGGGAATGGATCCACCGACACGGATCCGTGTTAGTCTGATCGAGTGCGTCGAGTCTTCGACCGCACCGAGTGGGTTTCGCCTGAGTGGGTGGACGGCTCGGATTCATCGGCGGGCGTTTCGCTTGGGCGCTCGCACCGAACATCCCGACACCAAGCAGAACAGAGGAGGCAGAGATGAAGGCATTTGGTTTTGCAGCCGCCGCGGCCCTCGCCGTGGCCACGGCCGCCAGCGCCGATGGTTGGACGCGCTTCGAGGTGATCCAGTTCCCGGCGCTGACGCTCGCGGGCAATCAGTCCGCGTCGTTCAACTACGTCGATCCGGACAATGACCAGCTGATCGTCGGCTTCTCGGCGGACGTGGTCTTCAGCGACCCGACCGGCTCGCTGTCGTACGCGTCGGACCTGAAGCTCACGTTCAACGGCATCGGTCAGGCGGTCGGTGGATTCACCAATCCCGGCAACATCCTGTGGGACTTCGACGGCTTCGGCTCCGATGGCAGCGGCGTGTATGTGGACAACAGCCACACGCTCATCTGGAAGGATCAGCCGATCTCGAAGGATCAGCTCACGGGCTTCACCTTCCTGAATGACTGGGGTTCCTCCCCGGCGAACACCTGGACGGTGACCCTCACGCTGTACAAGGTCGTCCCGGCCCCGGGCGCGATGGCGCTCATCGGGCTCGCCGGTCTCGTCAGCCGTCGTCGCCGCGCCTGATCCGCTTCGCGGATTCGGCTCGCTGATCACAGCGAACACCACGCCCCGCGTCATGCGGGGCGTGGTTCTTTTTGTCCCTGGGGATTCCGGCGTCGGTCTCGGGGCACGGGCCTCTCGGTCCATGCGCCGCCCGCTGCGGAAGCTGTCGCCGATACGCCGCCGTCAGGCGGAGAAGCTGGAGCCGCAGCCGCAGGTCGTCGTCGCGTTCGGGTTGTTGAAGACGAAGCCGCGGCCCATGAGCTCGTCCTTGAAGTCGATCGAGGTGCCGTTCAGGTACAGGTAGCTCTTGGGATCGCAGATCACGCGGAGCGTGAAGGGCTCGCCGCCCGCAGTGGCGGTCGCGGCGCCCTCGCTGGAGCTCCCGGCGCCGCCGGCGGTGGCTCCCACCGTCACGCCGACGCCGCTCTTCTTCGCCGCGGGCGCCAGCGTGAACGAGTACTCCCAGAGCTCGTCGTTGTCCTTCTGGACCTCGGTGAGATCCAGCAGGTAGCTGAAGCCGGAGCAGCCGCCTCCCTTCACACCCACGCGCAGACGGATCTTGTCGGCATCCAGACCCTGCTGGCGGACGATGGAGGCGATCTCACGGGCGGCGGTCTCGGTCACGGTCACGGGCATGGGGCGTTCCTCAGTGCGTGGCGGCGGTCTGCGGCTTCGCGTCGGCGACGCCGTTCTTCTTCTTCCAGTCGGCGATGGCGGTTCGGATGGAATCCTCCGCCAGCACGGAGCAGTGGATCTTCACGGGCGGAAGGCTCAGCTCCTCCACGATCTGCGTGTTCCGGATGGCCAGGGCCTCGTCCACCTTCTTGCCCTTGATCCATTCGGTGGCCAGCGAGCTGGACGCGATGGCGCTGCCGCAGCCGAAGCACTTGAACTTGGCGTCCTCGATGACGCCGGCGTCGTTCACCTTGATCTGGAGCTGCATCACATCGCCGCACTCCGGGGCGCCGACGATGCCGACGCCCACGTCCTTGCGCGTGGCCACCTCCTTCGAGGTGCCGAAGCTGCCCACGTTCCGCGGGTGGTGGTAGTGGTCGATGACCTTGTCGCTGTAGGCCATGGTCTTCCTTTCAGTGGGACTGCCACTGGATCTTCGAGATGTCGACGCCTTCCTTGTGCAGATCGTAGAGGGGACTCAGCGTCCGCAGGTGGTTCACCGCCTTCACGATTCCCGCGATGGCGAAGTCCACGTCCTCGTCGGTCGTCCAGCGCCCCATGGAGAGGCGGAGCGAACTGTGGGCCAGTTCGTCGCCCACGCCGAGGCCCTTCAGGACATAGCTCGGTTCGAGGCTGGCGCTGGTGCACGCGGAACCGCTGCTGCAGGCGATGTCCTTGATGCCCATGAGCAGGCTCTCGCCCTCCACGAAGCCGAAGGAGATGTTCGTGAGGTGCGGCAGGCGCTTCTCGGCGTGGCCGTTGATCTGGACCACCTCGAGCCTGGTGGTGAGTTCCTTCTCCATCCGCCGCCGCAGCGCCAGCAGCCGCCGACCGTCATGCTCCATCTCCGCGCCGCAGAGTTCGCACGCCTTGCCGAAGCCGACGATGCCGGGCACGTTGAGCGTGCCGCTCCGCATGCCGCGCTCATGACCGCCGCCGTCGAGGATCGCCTCGAGCCGCACGCGCGGCTTGCGCCTGCGGACATAGAGCGCCCCGACGCCCTTGGGTCCGTAGATCTTGTGGCCCGACCAGCTCATCAGGTCGATCGCGTCGCGCTCCACATCCGTGGGCATCTTGCCCACCCACTGCGTGGCGTCGGTGTGGAAGATCACTTCGCGCTCGTGGCAGAGGGCGCCGATCTGCGGCACCTCGTTGATGGTGCCGATCTCGTTGTTGGCCCACATGAGCGAGACGAGGATCGTGTCGGGGCGCATCGCCGCCTTCACCGCCTCGGCCGTGATGATGCCGTCGGGGCCGGGCTCCAGGAAGGTCACGTCGAAGCCTTCGCGCTGGAGCCGCTTGCAGGGATCGAGCACCGCCTTGTGCTCGATCACGCTGGTGATGATGTGGCCGCGCCCGGTCTGGCCCTCGCCCGCCTTGGCGTACATGCGCGCGGCGCCCTTGATGGCCAGGTTGTTGCTCTCGGTGGAGCCGCTGGTCCAGATGATCTCCTTCGCATTGGCGCCGATGAGCGCCGCGGCCTGTTCGCGAGCAGCCTCGACGGCGTCTTCCGCCTCCCAGCCGAACTTGTGGTTGCGGCTGGCGGCATTGCCGTACTTCTCGGTGAAGTACGGGAGCATGGCCTCCACCACGCGCGGGTCGACGCGGGTGGTGGCGGCGTGGTCCATGTAGATGGGGAGCTTGGGAGCCATGGCGTTCCTGGGGGGTCCGAACCCTGCGTTCCGGGGCGACCGGTCCTGAGACCGGTTCGCAAGTCCCTCAGTGTAGCCGCTCAACGGATTCCCGCTCTCTTGTCCGGGATGGGGCTTTCGCCGCGCCCACCCGCCGAAGAATGAGAAACGCCCCTCCGGGCTGGCCGGAGAGGCGTGGGAACGGTCGAGGGCAGTCGAAGGCGGCCGCGATCGCGGAGTCGCTCGGCGCCGGTCAGCGTCGGCGGCGGCCGGCCAGCAGCCCGGCACCGAGGAGGGCTAGCGCGCCCGGCGCCGGGATCGACACGCTGTCGATCACCACTTCGTCGAGCACGGTTCCGAACGGAATGATGACGTCGATGTGCTCCCAGTTCGGATTGGGCTGGAAGAGCAGATCCCAGTAGACATGCCGCCCGTCCACCACGGCGCCGCCCACCACGCTCCCGGGCACCAGGATCGGCGGTTCGCCCTGGAAGACTCCCTCCGCGCCGATGAATTCGGGCGGCTGGAAGGCCAGTGGATTGTCGAAGGTGAACTGGATCCGAAGGAGCTTCTCCGGCTCCTGATCGATGAAGTTCTGCACCTTGAAGCTGATCACGCCACCAAAGGTGGTGGTGGGCGCAATGCCTCCGTCGCCGTCGCCGGGAACCCAGGTCCAGTCGTTGGGCGACTCGAGCTCGGCCTTGGTGGCGAAGCCGTCGTAGAGCGTGCCGTTGCCGCCCACCGAGCTGAAGACCTCGGGGTAGATGTCGAAGCCGGCAATCGGCTGCGTGAACTCCCACTCGGCGTAGACCGAGAGCGGCAGGCCGCGATACCACGGCGGGGCGAAGTCATCCGCGAACGCGGCTCCGGTAGCGACGAGCATCATCGATCCCGCGCTCACGATCATCAGGCGACGCATGGTGATCCCTCCTCCGCGGCCCATGTGGACCGCTGCAGATTCGCCGGACCGGACGCGGCGAACGCATCGCCGCACCGGTCGGATGCCCGCACCACTCGGCACCGAGTCGCTCGCCCGCACGCGCAGGCGCCGCGGTCTCCGGAAGTGCAGCCTAGGCCGCGATGTGGGCTACGCTCCACCACTTCCGCGAGATGGCGCCTTCGAGGACTCCAGCGTGTTGATCGGTGATTCAACGCAACTCGCGCCGTTTCGGGGCGCTGCGCTCGTCCCGACGATGGGCGCCCTGCACGAAGGACATGCGTCGCTCATTCGTCGTGCTCGCGCCGAAGCGGACGAGCGCGGTGGGGTGCGTGGCCGCGGCCGCGTGCTGGTGACCATCTTCGTGAACCCCACGCAGTTCGGACCGGGCGAGGACTTCTCGCGCTATCCGCGCACGCTCGATGCGGACCTGGCGCTCTGCCGCATCGCGGGCGCCGACGCCGCGTTCGTGCCGAGCGTGGAGGAGATCTACCCGCGCGGCCTGGATGCGGCGCGCGCCGAGGCGGAATCATTCGATCTCCCCCCCGCCGCCACCGAACCCGGGCTCGAGGATCGCTGCCGCCCGGGCCACTTCGGCGGCGTCTGCCTGGTGGTGGCGCGCCTCTTCCAACTGTGCCGCCCGCGCGTGGCGTACTTCGGCGAGAAGGACTGGCAGCAGCTTCGGGTGATCTCGCAGATGGTGGAGCGCGAGCGCTTGCGTGCGCCGTCGTCGCGCCGCTTCGACGACCTGGAGATCGTGCCCTGCCCCACGGTGCGCGAACCCGACGGCCTGGCGCTGAGCAGCCGTAACCGCTACCTCGATGCCGACGGTCGCCGCCGGGCCACGGCGCTCTGGCGCGCCATTCTCACGGCGCGGTCGAGCGCGGGCGTCGGCGTCGGGCGGAGCGTGGGGCCACAGGAACTCCGCGGCGCCGAAGCCGCCATGGGGCAGCTCCTGGCACACGAGGGATTCCAGGCCGATTACGCGGTGATCCGGGAGGGACGCAGCCTTCGCCCACCGGGGCCCGGCGATGGCCCCGAAGTGCTGAGAATGCTGCTGGCGGCGCGGCTGGGCGGCGTCCGGCTCATCGACAATGCTCCGCTCCTGCCGTGAGCGGCTCGCCGCCGCTGCCCTGAGTCCGCGTCAATCTCCATGCGGCGCCGGGGGCCCTCCGCGTAGCATCGTGGCACGCAGTGGAATCGCACGCCCCCACCCCTGGAACGACGACATGACTGTCCTGCCACACCCGGACTCGCGCTCCCTCCGTTCCGACGACGATTCGCACCGTGAGCCGCGGTTCGGCGCCCGCCGCGCGGCGCTTGCCCGGCGACCTGTTGCGGCGCTGGGCGCGCTGGCCGTGATCTGCGGCGCGACCCTGGCGCTCGCGGCCACCGCCCCCGCGGCATCCGCGGACGACATCATGCCGCCGGCGAAGAAGGACTCGGATCCTCCTGCGAAGAAGGGCTCGGGCTCCACCAAGGGCGGCGCGTCGAAGACCTCCGGCGGTGATTCGAAGCTGACCAAGATGCAGCTCAAGCTGGAGAAGGCCGACCGCGAGGCCATCGACCGGAACCTGAGCTACTCGCTCTCGGAGCCCACCGGCGAAGTGGAATGGGTGGGTTCCAGCCCGATGACCGTGGACGCCCTGCGCGGGCGCGTGGTGGTGATCCAGAGTCTCAGCACCAGGAACAGCAACTGGAAGGGCTCCGTCGAGGCGCTGCGGAAGCAGCTCGGCGCGCGGGAGTCCGATCCGCCGGTGGTGATCCTGCTGCACACGCCCGAGGGCGCGGAGAAGGCCAAGGCCGTGCTGGAGCCGGCGCTCCAGGGCTGGATGGCGGCCGTGGATTCCAGCGGCGACTGGTCTGACGACCTGGGCGTCTGGAAGCGCCCCGTGAACCTGGTGGTGGATCGCAACGGCATCGTGCGCTACGCGGGGCTCACCCCCGAGGGCGTGGCCGCGGCGGTGGACCTGCTGGCCGCGGAGGCGGCGGACCCGGAGGCTCCCGCGAAGCCGCGTCCCGCGGCGTCGAGCGAGGAGGCGCGATTCCCCACCTTCCGTGATCCGGTGGGCTCGGCCACCGATCGTCGCGGCAGCCAGATCCCCGGACTCCCGGTGGAGACATGGATCAACGGAACGCCCGAGCGGGGCGATCGCCTGCTGGTGGTGGACTTCTGGGCCACCTGGTGCGGACCGTGCCGCGCGATGATCCCGCACATGAACGAACTCTCGGAGAAGTACAACTCCGACGCCTGCTTCGTGGGTCTCTCCGACGAGTCGAAGTCGAAGTTCGAGGAGGGCTTCAGGAAGCAGAAGCTCAAGGAGCGCGACTTCCGTTACTCGCTGGCCCTGGATCCGCAGGGTCGCCTGAAGAACTTCTTCGCCGTGCGCGGCATCCCCTACTGCGCGGTGATCTCCTCGGACAACGTGGTGCGCTGGCAGGGTCATCCGTCGGCCATGAATGACGAAGTGCTCCGCGCCCTGGTGGTGGCGAACAAGGCGATGCACGCGGGTTCCGGCGGCGGCGGCAAGTGGAAGAGCGCCTCCTCCGGCAAGGGCGGCGGCGGCTCGCGCGACACGAAGCGCAAGAGCTACTGAGTTCGGCGCGCTGCTCAGGCGTCCCGGCGAACCACGCTGGCGGCGGCGTCGGCCAGGAAGTCTCGCGCGGGCCCCGGCGGAAGCAGCGAAAGCCTGGCACGGGCGCGAGCAACCAGGTCCATCGCCCGCTCGCGGGCCCGGTCGAGGGCTCCGCTCGATCGCATCGCGGCCAGCAGCTTCTCCATGTTCCGTTCGCGCACCAGGGCGAGCGCCGCCTCGTGCCGTCGCGGCTCCGCGGAGGCCGACCCCAGGTGCAGAATCAGCGGCAGCGTGAGCTTCCCCTTCTCCAGGTCGCGGCCGAGGCTCTTGCCCACCACATCCTGACGCCCCTCGAGATCCAGCAGGTCGTCCTGGATCTGGAACGCCACGCCCACTTCCTGCCCGAAGAGGCCCAGCGCCTCGCTCAACGCTTCGTTGGCGCCGGAGAGCTTGGCGCCGATGCGGCAGCACGCGGCCACCAGCGACGCGGTCTTGCGGCGCACGATGTCGAAGTAGCGGCCCTCGTCCAGCCCGAGATCGTCGCGATGGGCGAGCTGCACCAGTTCGCCTTCGCAGAGCGTGTTCGTGACGCCGCCCAGCGCCAGATTGATCCACGGCTCGCCGGCGCGGGAGCAGAGATGGAACGCGTTGGAGATCAGGTAGTCGCCCAGGATCACCGCCGTCTCGTTGCCGCGCAGGCTGTTGACGGTGCGCCCCTGCCGACGGATGTCGGCGTCGTCCAGCACATCGTCATGGACGAGGGTGGCCATGTGGATCATCTCCACCACGGCGCCGATCATGCGGTGACGCTCGGTGACGGCGAAGTCGATGTCCGCGCCGCGCACCGCCATGCCGGAGAGGAGCGTGAGCGACGGCCGCAGCATCTTGCCGCGGTAGCGCTCCACATGACGGCAGAGTTCGTTCACCTCGGGCAGCTCGGAGACGAGCTGCTCGTCGAAGATCCGCTCCACCTGCTCCAGTTCCTCGGAGAGTCGCGCGGCCACCCGGCCGTGCGCGGCGGCGATCTGGCCGGCGAGGAGCGTGGGGCGAGGCATGGGCTGAATGATAGAGGGCGACGCCCCCGGCAGCGGTCAGCGCTCGGCCACGATGTAGGCGATCCAGCCGGCGCAGGCCTCGCCGCGATCGGTGGGCTTGAAGATGCCGTTGCCGGAGCCGGTGCGCCGTTCCGTGCCTTCCCAGTAGATGGTGCTGCGCCGGAACCCCGCCTCCGCCAGCAGCTCGCGGATCTCCGCCAGCGTCCAGAGACGCCAGTCGTAGGTGAATGCGCGGCGGATCTGGCTGCCATCGGGGAAACGGAAGTGGATGTGGTTGAGGACCTCGTTGGTGATGGGATTGACCATCGCCTGGTCCCACACATAGGTGAAGCCGTCCAGGTTGCGCTCCTCCTCCATCTCCGCCCAGCTCTCGTGGCCGCCGTAGGCGTCGATGATGAGGAGTCCGTCGCGCACCAGCGAGCGGCGGGCGTTCTCGAAGTACCGTCGCAGCGCCGCGCGCGACTTGAAGACGAAGTAGCTGAAGTTGAAGGCGGCCACCACATCCACCGACGGACCGCGGAACGCCGACACATCCGACTGCACCAGCCGGATGCGCGAGAGCTCCTCGGCCGTGCGCTCCTTGGCCCGGTGGCGCTGACCCCAGGCGAGCACCTCGGGGTCGAGATCGATGGCGATGACGCGGTTCTCGGGGCGGCGGCGCACCCACTCGCCGGCCAGGGCGAATCCCGCGGCGAAGTCCTCGCGCAGGGTCAGCGGCGTGCGACCGCGGATCTTGCGGAAGACGCGGTCGATGAAGGTGGCCTCCAGGTCGGGCGACTGCACCGCCAGTTCGTAGAGCTCGCGCGGATCGGAGTTGGAGGCGGTGCGCCAGCCGCGGCGCGGCTTGCGCTGGGCGCGACGGCGCCCGCGGGCCGCGGGCTTCTTCACTGCGGACGCGGCATCGGGCCCGGAGGAAGCGCGGCGCTTGGCGGCGCGGGGGCCGGCGGCATGGCGACCGGCGGTGCGAGGTCCGGGCGCGGCGACGGAGGCGTTGGCGGTGGACATGGATCGGTCATCGTATCGAGGCCTCCTGCGGCAGGCGGCCGCTGCGCATCGCACGGCGCAGCGCGGCCTTGCCCAGGGCGCCGATGATGCCCAGCGAGACGGCCAGGATGGCCACGCCCAGGAGCGCCATGCCCCAGCCCTTCTCCTTCACCAGCGACTGGAGATCCTCGGCGTGCGTGGCGCCTTCCGCGGCGATCCAGCAGGCCACCGCGGTGCGCGGAATCATGCCGACGGCCGTGCCAAGCAGGTACGGCGCGATGTGCACGCCGCTGGCGGTCATGGCCAGGTTGGTGAGCGCGAACGGTGAGTTGGGCGGGACGCGCAGGAGCGTCACCACCAGGAAGCTCTTCCAGAAGCCCTGCTCCACCAGCGCTTCGCGCACGATCCGCGCCTTGGGCTTGGAGTCGAGCCACGCCTCGATGCCGTGACCGGCCACGAGTCGGGCGATGCACCAGCCCACGAACGCGCCGCCCACGAAGCCCACGATGGAACCGATGAATCCCCACTGGAAGCCGAAGGCCCAGCCTCCGAGGATGGCCTGCGAGTAGGTGGGCAGCAGTCCCGTGCCCGCGGCCAGCACGAAGAAGGCGGCGAAGGCGAGGAATCCGAGCGTGGGATCCTGGCGCAGCCACTCGGAGAAGGGCCCGAGGTTCGCAAGGAGAATGAAGCCCCAGAGCGGCGGCGTGGTGCCCCAGATGATGGCCAGGATGCTGGTGGCGACGAGGCGCTTGGAGCGCGGCGCGCGGGGCGGCGGAATCCCGTCGGGGCCGGTGGCGCCGTTCGGGCCGGCGGCGGGGCCCACGGCCGGGTCAGGCACGGAACTCGGTGGGCTCATCGTGAGGAACCGTACCCCGGCGCGGGAACGCATGCCGTGCGGAGCTGGGCTTCGCCGTACGCCGTGTGCGGCCTGCCCTTCGCCTGCCACGGACCGCGAAGCCCTCTCACCCGCTGCCAGAATTAGGATTCGCTCATGCGGACCGCCGGCTACTCGGGAACGCCGCTCGCCAGGAAGCTCGGCTACAAGCCGGGCACCCGCGCCGCCCTCATTGGAGCGCCCAGGAGTCATCGGTCCTTGCTCGAGCCGCTGCCGGAGGGCGTGATCTTCGGGCGAGCGCCGGGCCCGCGAACCGACCTGGTGCATCTCTTCGTCACCAGCAGGTCGGAGCTCGCGAAGCACCTGAAGGCACTTCTTCCCTCGCTCCGGTCCGACGCGGCACTCTGGATCTCCTGGCCGAAGAAGGCCTCCGGCGTGAAGAGCGATCTCGGCGAGAACGACCTCCGCGCAGCCGCCCTGCCGCTCGGGCTCGTGGACATCAAGGTGTGCGCCGTGGACGAGACCTGGTCGGCCCTCAAGTTCGTGGTCCGCAAGAAGCTGCGGCATTCCACCGCCCGGAAGGCCCCACCGGCGATGCGCCGCTGATCGACCGCCAGTCGACTCGATCACCCGTCCGCTTTCGAATGCGATGGTCCCGGCGCGAGCGCTGATAGGCTCCGCGGCCGGGAAATTGGAGGTGCGGCATGGGGCATGAGTCTTGGACCATTTCGACTCGAACCGGGAGGCTGGGGCGCTGCTTGACCGCCGTCGTGACGGCGGTCCTTGCGCTCGCCGCCTGTCCCGTGTGTCACGCCGGCCGCATCGTCTTCGCCAACGACGAGTGGACGCTCAGCACCACCGGCTTCAATTCTCCGAACGACCCCGGCACCTTCGCCCTCAATGTGGTGGAGTTCTTCAATCCCGGGAAGCCCTCGTCGATCCTGATCTATTCAGCGAACTTCGGGCTGAACAACGCCTCGCTCCTGGGCGTGCTGACGGGCGCCGGCCATTCCGTGACGCAGTCCACCAATCCGAGCATGCTCGCGAACCTGGCGTCGTACGACGCCGTGTTCCTCACCGGAGTCATCGCGGACAACCAGGTGCTCATCGACTATGTCGAGGCCGGCGGCAATGTCTACATTTGCTTCGGAACCGGCGGGGCCTCCGACCAGAGCTACACCGCGTTCCTGGCCCACTTCGGCCTCAGCATCACGGGTCTGCTCGGCGGCTCGACCACTTCGCTGGCCATCTCCAGCCCGCACCCGATCTTCGCGGGCGTCGACCACCTCTACCAGTGGAACGGAAACGGGCTCGTCGACCAAGTGCCCGGCGACGACACCGAGGTCCTGGTGACCTTCAAGGGCAACGGCATGTACGCCGTGCACGATGGCAACGGCTGCGCCGCGGACCCCGACTTCAACGAGGACGGCACCGTGGACGGCGACGACCTCGGCACGCTGCTTGGATTCTGGGGAACCGACGAGTGCTCCGCCGACTTTAACGCCGACGGTGTCGTGGACGGCGACGATCTCGGCACGCTGCTGGGCCAGTGGGGCTGATGCTCCCCCGCCGCATCCCCCGAAGACTTCGACTCCTGGCCATCCCGTGGGCGGGGCTGGCGGTGCTGGTGATCATCGCCATCTCGTTGGCGCTGCACGAATTCACTCGCGTCGACTGGGAGGTCCGCGGCCGCGTGGCCACCGCCATCGGCGTGATCTCGCTTCTGTCCATCTTCCCCGCCATCGCCATGGTGGCGACGGCGTGGAGCTCCAGGTACACGGACTCGTCGCGGCGCGGATGTCTTCACTGCGGCTACCCATGGCCACCGCAGGAACGGCCGGATCCGGAGCAGCGATGCCCGGAGTGCGGCTCCCCCGCGGAATCCATGATGCGGGCCCCGCAGCGCTGGCTGGTGGCGATGACGCTGGGTCACCTGGTGGAGCTGGCGTTCCTCCTCGGCGCCGGATTCGGCTTCCTCTGGCTGGGCCGCGTCCTGCCGATGATGAGCGTGTGAACGGACGGCCCGGCGACGCTCGCGCCAGGTCGACCATCCATGGGTGGACTCGGTCACGCGGAGCCGGACGGAGTCCACCGAGCAGGCTGGCGGCACAGCCCCCCTGAGCGTGTGCGGCCGTGCCCGCCCGCCAGTCGAAGCCTGAGCCACGGATGTCGTCGTTCCTGTCGCGATTCCCACCGACGATGGGTGCGCCTCGACCTCGACGAGTCGCTCCCCGACCCCACGGGCATATTCAAGGGCGCCGGATAGGCTGCCCTCGTCGCAACCCCTTCCGGAGTTCAAGTCATGGGCAACGGGTCTTTCTCGGCGAATCCAAGGACCGAGTGGCTCAGCGACGGAGCGAATCCCGATCGCGACATGAAGCTGCTCGAAGACTTCACCTACACCGATCCCGACGGCAGGGCCTGGAAGGCCCCCAAGGGCGCGGTGATCAACGGCGCATCGATCCCGCAGTCGCTCTGGTCGATCGTGGGTTCCCCGTACACCGCCGACTATCGATGTGCATCGATCGTGCACGATGTGGCGTGCAACGATCCGTCGATCCCGAGGGCGAAGGCGGACCGGATGTTCTACTTCGCGTGCCTCGCGGGGGGCTGCTCCAGGACGCAGGCGCGGATCCTCTACCTGGGGGTGCGCATCGGCGCCATGGCGATCGGTGCGCCGGCGCTGGCCATGATCACGACCAGCGTGCTGGCGACCACCGCCGGAGCGCCGGCGACGGCCGATCCCGTGCTGGCGAGGTTCGCCGTGGTCAGGTCGCTGCTCGATGCGATGCCCGTGCATGCGTCGTTCGACCAGATCGAGAAGCTCGTGAATCCCGCGCTGGGCCTGCCGGGCAGCTGACCCGGCATCGGCGTCCTGATCGTGGTTTCGTGCGGCGCACGCCCGGCGTCGTGGAACCGTCCCACCGTTCGGCGCATCCTCCGATGAACACCGTTGCCACCGTGAACGCGGTCATCGACGCCCTCGAGCGGGCTCCGCGCATCGTGGTGCCTCTCGTCCGCGAAGTACCGCCTGCCAACCTGAAGCGGCGCCCGCCATCCGGCAAGTGGTCCGCCCACGAACATGCGTGCCACCTGGCGGTGGTGCACCGGATCTTCTTCGAGCGGCTGGAGCTGATGCTCCGCTCCCCCGCGCCGGTGATCACGCCCTATGACCCGGGCACGCAGGACCCGCCGGACGCGCTCCTCGCGCTCGACCTCGACGAGTGCCTCGACCGCTTCGCGAAGGATCGCGCGGAACTGGTCCGGCGGCTTCGGGGCCTCCCGGCGGAAGCGTGGGCGCGAACCGCCGAGCACGGCGAGTACGGCCACTACTCGGTGTTCATCATGTTCCGGCACCTGGCGCTCCACGACTTCGTGCACGCCTACCGGATCGAGGAACTGCTCCTGCGCCGCGAGTGGTCGGCAGAGCACGCGGAGCCGACCACGATCCGCGGTCCTGTCACGGGCATCGAGGCGGACGCCGAGCGCATCCTCCGCACGCTGCCGGAGCCATCGTCGGATTCCTCCCGCTCCGGGGGGAACGGCGGCCCGCCCTCCAGCCGGTGAGGTCGATCGACGGCCGCGCCCCCTGGCAGGCTTCAGACGCCCACCGGAACCGGGGCCTCCATGTGCTTGATGATGGCGTCTCCGAAGCCGGAGCAGGAGACGAGGGTGGCGCCCGGCATGAGCCGCTCGAAGTCGTAGGTGACGGTCCTCGCCGCGATCGCCCCCTCGATGCCGCGGATGATGAGATCCGCCGCCTCGCCCCAGCCCATGAAGCGGAGCATCATCTCGCCGGAGAGGATCACCGATCCGGGGTTCACCTTGTCCAGGTTCGCGTACTTGGGCGCCGTGCCGTGCGTGGCCTCGAAGATGGCGTGACCGGTGACATAGTTGATGTTCGCGCCGGGCGCGATGCCGATGCCGCCCACCTGCGCCGCGAGCGCGTCGCTCAGGTAGTCGCCGTTCAGGTTCATGGTGGCGATGACATCGAAGTCCTTGGCCCGCGTCAGCACCTGCTGGAGCGTGATGTCGGCGATGGAATCCTTGACGAGCAGCTTCTTCTTCCACTTGCCCTCGCCGTGCGTGGGCCAGAGCTTCATCGCCGCGTCCACCTCGGCCACGACCTTCTTCTTCTGGTCCGGCGTCATCATGTCGTAGCCGGGATCGAT
>CAZSVT010000007.1:0-30428 GCA_964610365.1 uncultured Isosphaeraceae bacterium | reverse complement strand
GGGAGACCGCGAGGGCGGAGGACGCGTCGCGGATGAGGCGGTCGAAGCCCGGCGGGAGCGTGGCCACCGCCGCGTCCAGCGCCGCCGCGTTGGGCCCCGGCTGCGGCCGCGCCTGCACCACTTCGAAGAGTCGATCGGCGGCGAAGATGCCCAGCGCCGTCCCTCGCTCCGAGAGCGCCACCGCATGGAGGTGTCGCGCCCCTTCCTTCGATTCGCCCTTGGCCAGCAGCGTCAGGCCCAGGCCGAGCCGGGCCATCGAATCGCCCTCGGAGAGCGGCGTCAGCAGTTCGATCGCCGCGTCGAGTTCGCCCGCGCGGAACTTGAACCATCCGTCGTAGCGCTGCTTCGCCTCCGGGAGAAGCGGCCACTTCTTCTCCAGGCGATCCATGGTGTCCCGGGCCTTCTCCAGGTCGCCGCCGAGCAGCAGCGTGGCCCAAATGCCGCTGACGAGCACATCGGTGACTTCCTTCTGCGCCTCGGGCGTGGCCGACGCCAGCTGCCGCAGCCCGTCGGCGGTGGCGCGATCCAGCCGCGCCACGGCCTGGTCCGCGCGGGCGTCGCCGACGGCGCGGGAGAGCACCGCGTTCAGCAGCACCATCATCGGCGGCAGCGGCGACTCGACGATCTCGTCATCCTTCGGGACCCAGTTCGAGTCCTCTTTGCGGCGATAGCGCAGGTAGTCGGCGTCGAGCGACTGCAGGCGCCGGCGGATGGTGCCGAGCGCGGCGCCGGGATCGCCGGCGCCCCACTGGGCGATGGCCAGGTCGGCGGTCACATCGCACTGCACCTCCAGCCCCTTCGATTGGGCCATCGCGGCGGTGAGCCCGTAGATGCGCTCCGCGGATCGGTAGGCCCCTTCCGCCATGAGGATCGCCGCCAGGTCGAGGTAGGTGTCGAGCCGGGTGGGATTGGCCACGATCGCCGCCACCATGAGCTCGGCGGCCGCGGCGGGTTCGCCCGCCCGCGCCGCGAAGAAACCCGCGGCGAGCTGGGTGGCCGCGGGGAATGCGGGATCGATGGAGATCGCCTCGGCGAGCGATGTCGCGAAGCCGTCCAGGTCCCCCATGCGGTTCTGGAGCAGCGCCTGGTCGAACATGAGGCGCGACGCGATGCGCGGTCCCAGCTTCGCCCGCGTCTCGGGCGACAGCAGCTTCCGGTAGGCGGCCAGCCGCTCCTCGGCCGTCTCCCGCGCATCCACCGCGTCGCTGAGACGCAGGAGCTGGATCACTTCGTCCGCGGGGTCGAGCTTGTGGAGTCGGGCGATGGCGCGCTGGCGGAGCTCCACGCCGCCGGGAAGTTCCTCGCAGGCGCGGCCGATCTCCAGCGCCACGCGCCACGCGAGCTCGTCGTCGGGCAGCCACTCCACGCTGCGCCGGGTGAGGTCGAGCGCGATGCGGAACGAATCCGGGGCGATGCCGGTGGCGCCCAGGATCATGCTCGATTCGCGCAGCCATGTCCGCGCCAGGCGCGGGCGGTACTGGGCCTCGAGCTCGGCGATCTTGGCCGCCAGTTCGGGAGACGGCGGCGCCTCGGGAGCGGCCGCGGGAGGCGTGGTCGGCGCTGACTCGGACGCGGCCGGCTGGGCCGGCGGCGCGGGCGCAGGTGAGGGCGGGGTCGACGGCGCAGGATCGGACGCGGCCGGCGGCGTCGGCGGCGGGCCGGAAGGCTCCGTCGCCTGTCCGGGTGAGGTCAGGACGACGGCGGCGACGGCCACGATCGAGGGGAGCATCACCGGCGAGTCTAGGAACTTGCCCCAGGGGCCGTGCAGCGCCCGGAAGGTCGGCGCCGCCCGCGCCGAGGAGCGATTGCGTTGACAGGGCCGCGCCCCGCCGATACGGTTTCCGCTCTTTCCATGCGGAGATTCCTGCTGATTGCCGCGCTTGGCGCCCTTGCGTGGGCCGCTCCGGCCACCTTCGCCCAGGTGTCGCTGTCGCAGGAGATCATCACCGCGTCGGCGCCCCTCACGGAGGCGCAGCGCCAGCGCGTGGAGGAGTTCGTCGCCTCGCGGGTCGAGTCGATCGCCTCGGG
Source organism: uncultured Isosphaeraceae bacterium (assembly GCA_964610365.1). Classification (GTDB taxonomy): domain Bacteria; phylum Planctomycetota; class Phycisphaerae; order Phycisphaerales; family SM1A02; genus VGXK01. The sequence continues at coordinate 28,400 of CAZSVT010000007.1, read as the reverse complement.
CGATCCCGCCGATGTGGCGCGGGCCCGCAATGATCTCACCCAGCCGCCCAGGACGCCCGGCGCCACCGCCGTCTTCCGCCGCGCCTACGCCGATTCCGTCCGCGCGGGCCTTCGACCGATCCTCGCGTCTCCCGACGAGTACCGCGCGTCCAACGCCCTCTCGGTCCTGCCGTTCCTGCTCACAGTGGAGTCGCTGGACGAGCTCGCCGAGAACGCGTCCCGGCGCAAGCAACCTCGCGACGCGGTGCGGATCATGGCCGCCCGGATGCTCGCCATCTCGGCGCGCAATCTCGCGGCCCCGAATCCGCCCTTCACCATGAACGGCGCCGAGGCCGAGGGCTTCGCCCGCAAGCTCAAGGAAGCGGCCCTCGAGGAGACCTCGTGGGTGGCGCTGGCGGAGCTGGGCAGCGCGGTGGCGGAGATCGGGAACTGGAAGTCGCTGGAGGACGCCTACCGCGACAAGGCCCGGCAGGAACTTCGACGGATCCTGGAGCGGGAGGTGGAGCTGGCCCGCACGGACCCCAAGAGCGAGGCCATCCGGGCCATCCAGCGAACCCTGGGAGACCTGCAGGCGCAGCTCCTGGAGATGCGGGGCGCCTCGCGAACCGCCTACGGTCAGCAGCTCCAGCCGCTCCTCAAGTCCATTCGCGAGCTCGCCGCCAAGCCGCCCACCAACCTGCCTGAGGGCACGCTGCGGGCCTACGAGAAGGCCGTCAAGAGCGTGGACCTGATCGACCGCATGCTGGCGAGCTGAGGCCGTCCGCCTCCGCGCCGCGACCCCCCTTCGCGCGACCAGCGTCCGCTTTCACGGCACGACCCCTCTTCGCGCGGCCAGCGTCCGCTTCCACGGCACGACCCTCTTCGCGCGGCCAGCGTCCGCGGTCCCGTCCCGGGCGCTGCAATGATGCCCCCGACGGATGCGCCTTGTCACCCCGATCATCCTGCTCGCCGCCGTCCTCGTGGCGGTGGTGGCGCTCGATCGCCCGCGCCCGCGCGCCGAGTTCATGATCGGCAACGCGGTGGACGCCTTCACGCTCGATCCGCAGCGGATGAGCTACCAGCACGACATCCGCTTCGCGCGGGCCCTCTTCGAGATGCTGGTCTCCATCGACGACGGCCGGATCGTGCCGGGAGCGGCGTCGAGCTGGGAGCGCTCGGATGACGGCCTCACCTGGACGTTCCACCTGCGACCGGAGGGGAAGTGGAGCAACGGTGATCCGGTGCGCGCGGCGGACTTCGTCTACGCGTGGCGCCGCCTGCTGCTCCCGGAGAGCGCCGCCGACTACACGGGCTTCCTTTTCTCGGTGCGCGGCGCCGAGGAGTTCTTCCGCTGGCGCAGCGACGCCTTGGCGGCCTTCGCTCGCGGTGCATGGAGGCCGGCGGGCGATGGCGACGCCGGCGGCGCCCCCGGCGGCGATGCCGGCGCGGAGGGCCTCTGGCGCGAGACGGTGGAACGCTTCGACCGCACCGTGGGCATCCACGCACCCGACGACCACACGCTGGTGGTGACGCTGGCACGGCCGGTCCATTACTGGCTGGACCTCTGCGCGTTTCCCGCGCTGGGGCCGGTGCATCCGCCCACGGTGGAGCGCTTCACCTCGCTCGATCCGGTCACCGGCCGCCTGGTGCAGCGACCCGGCTGGACCAAGGCCGGCGTGCTGGTGGGCAACGGTCCGTACCGGCTGGTGGAGTGGCGCTACAAGCGGAACCTGCGGCTGGAGCGCAATCCCGAGTTCCGCGATCCCTCCATGGCCGTCTGCGAGTCGATCGATTCGATTCCCATCGAGAGCGCCGAGACCGCGGTGCTGGCCTACGAGAGCGGCGCGGTGGACTGGCTCCCGGATCTCCTGGCCGACTTCCGCGCCGAGATGGTGGCGTCGGGGCGGCGCGATGTGCATGCGATCCCGGCCTTCGGCACGGACTTCTTCAGCTTCAACTGCCGCCCGACGCTGCCGGGCGATCGAACCAATCCCTTCGCCGATCCGCGCGTGCGGCGGGCTTTCGCCATGGCGGTGGATCGGCAACTCCTGGTGGATCGCGTCACGCGCCTGCACGAGCCGGTGTCGAATGTGCTCGTGCCGCGCGGCTCCATCGAGGGATACGAATCACCGAAGGGGTTGCCGTTCGATCCGGCGCGGGCGCGGGAGGAGCTGGCGGCCGCGGGTTGGAGCGATTTCAATGGCGACGGCTTCGTGGAGGACGCCGCGGGGCGACCCTTCCCCACCGTGGACATCCTCACCTCCAGCACCAGTCCGCGCTACCGCGATCTCTCGCTGGCCTTGCGCGATCTCTGGCGCACGCACCTGGGCGTGCAGTCGGAGATCCGGAGCAAGGACTCCAAGCTCTACAAGGAGGATCTCAAGGTGGGGAACTTCATGGTGGCGCGCGGCGGCTGGTACGGCGACTACCACGATCCCACCACCTGGCTCGAACTGAGCCGCACCGGCGACGGCAACAACGATCGCGGCTACTCCAACCCGAAGTACGACGCCCTGCTCGCCGCCGCCGCGAACGAGGCCGATCCGGATCGACGCATGCGGATCCTGGCCGACGCGGAGCGCCTGCTCTGCGAGGAGGACCTGCCGATCCTGCCGCTCTGCACTTTCGTGACGCTCTACCTCTACGACCCTGAGAAGGTGTCCGGGCTCAGCCATCATCCCGGCCTCGATCAGTACCTGGGGAGGGTGAGGGTGGCGAAGTAGGCTCCCGCCGCTGGAAGATGTCCCATGGAGCTCACCCTCGGCGCCACTTACTCCCGTAGGGCCGACCTTCATGCACACTTTGGTGGCAATCAACAGAGCGGCATTGTGGTGTCGCGCCGTCGATCTGCGGTCCTCCTCTTCTCTGCGCCTTCAGGAAAAGGCTATGGCTACAGAGACGAGCCACAGCCCGATGGCACCTACCTGTACACCGGGGAAGGCAGGCGTGGCGATCAGAGAATGACTCGCGGCAATCTTGCAGTGCGCGATCACTTGAAGCGGGGCCTGGCACTCCATCTCTTCGAGGCGACCGACCGCAAGGGACTCTTCATCTATACCGCGGCGGCTCGCTGCATCGGGACTCGTGAGGCGATCCGTCCGGACGTCGACGGCCGAGATCGACGCACCATCGTCTTCATTCTCGAGCTGTGCGCACCGAATGCCGCACCGATTGATGTCGGCGCGGCCAGTGATGTTCGATCTCCGACGGGCCGAATGTCGCTCGACGCACTCCGTCGGGTGGCCCTCACATCTTCACGACCTGAGATGCCTCAGCACGCACGACTGAGGATCGTGCGCGCAAGCAGCGAGGCCATCCGGTTGTATGCGCTGCGGCGCGCACGCGGCATCTGTGAGTTGTGTGAACAGGACGCACCGTTCAAGTCGCCGGCCGGCAGTCCGTTCCTGGAGGTTCACCATCTCGATCGAAGGACGGATGGCGGCCCTGATCACCCCTCGCATGTGGGAGCACTCTGCCCAAATTGTCATCGTGCCGTGCACCATGCACACGACGCACGCCTTCGGAATGACTCGCTGCGAAAGCGAGTACTCGCGCTCGAGGCACGTATGGAACGGGTTGCCACACCTACCTGAGTGGACGCTGCCGGCTTCGCGTACCGCGAATGCACCAGCAGGCTTCCGGAGTGGCCCCCGATCTGCTCGCGCATTCGACGCTGCCGGTCCTCGCCTCGCTGACGGCCGCGTACCTACCGCAGCGCGCCGAGTCGCACGAATGCCGTCACTCCCGGGGGTAACTGGGTGCTGCTGATCAAGTAGCCGACGCGATTCACGAGGTGGAATCCGCTGAGGAGCACGAGCCCTTCCTCGGAGTCGACGAGCGTCCAGACCGCTTGCGCGTGCTGTCGACGCACGAACTCGAGTTCCTGGCCGAAGGTCTCGAAGAGGCATCCCCCGTCGTCGCCCACGCTCCACGAGGCATCCTCGCGCAGGTGATTGCGGATGAGCGGGAAACGATCGTGGAAGTCCTCTTCCGTGATCTCCATGTCCGAGCTCGTCATGCGTGGCTCCCCGTCGAGCGTTGCGTCGCGCTCTCGCTGATCCGGTAGCTCGTGCTTCGCCCTCCGCCCGGATTCCGCGCCAGGATCCCGCGCTCCACCAGCTCCGTGATGTCACGAAGCGCCGTGTCCTGCGAGCACTTTGCGAGCTTGGCGTACTTGGAGGTCGTCAGGAGGCCCTCGAAGTGGCCCAGCATCCGCTCCAGCACCCGGCGCTGGCGATCATTCACGGGCTGACGGTCGAGGCGCTGCCAGAAGCGCGCCCTGGCGAGCACCGCGCCCACCAGCGTCTCGGCGCTCCCGATGGCCCGATCGAGGCACCCGAGGAACCATCGAAGCCATGGAGTGATGTCCATGTCGCCGTGCTGCGTCGACTCGAGCCGTCGGTAGTACTCCCTCCGTTCCGACTCGATCTGCGACGACATGCTGTAGAAGCGCTCCGGCATGCCGTCGGCGCGGGCCAGCGCCAGGTCCGCGATCGCCCGCGCGATGCGACCGTTTCCATCCTCGAAGGGGTGGATTGTGACGAACCAAAGATGCGCCACGCCCGCCCGGATCACCGGGTCCAGCGTCGGCCCGGATTCGAACCACTGCAGGAAGCGACGCATCTCCGACGCCACGCGCTCCGCGGCGGGCGCCACGAAGTGCACCTTCTCCCTGCCGACGGGACCCGACACGACCTGCATCGGGCCCGATGTCGCCGTTCGCCAGGCGCCAACCACGATCCGGCGCATGCCGCTTCGCCCGGTCGGGAACAGCGCCGAGTGCCAGTCGAAGAGCCGCTCTTTCGTGAGCGGCTGGTCGAACCTGCGCGTGGCGTCGAGCGTCATCTCCACCACGCCGTCGACATCCCGCCCCGCCTTCGGCAGCCCTCCGGCGTCGAGCCCAAGGTGGCGCGCCAACGACGATCGAACTTCTCCCGGATCGAGCACCTCCCCCTCGATCGCGGAGGACTTCACTACCTCACCCGTCAGGACCGCCAGGTTCGCCTCCGCTCGAAGGTGGAATCCGAGCGCCTCCATGCGACCAAGCAGCCGTCCCTGCTCATGCCGCACGGCCGACAGCGGGGCCGCCAGTGCATGGCCATCCCAGCGGAACTCGGGCCAGTCCGGCCGCTCGTGGATGGAAGCTGACTTTCGCCGCATGGGCTGCGGTGATTCTATCGGCCATTCACCGCACCTTCTGCGGTGAATGACGGCCTCATTCTCCGCACGCCTCCGAGGGGCCCACCGCCGACCGGCCGCCGCTCATCCTCTCGCCGCGCGGCTCTAGGCTCCTCCCGCCGCCTCCCATGGTCCCCCTCATCACCCGCCGCCTGGTCCAGCTGCCGCTGATCGTGCTGGCCGTCTACACGGTCACCTTCGTGCTGATCTGGCTGGTGCCCGGCTCACCGCTGGAGAACCCCGAGGGGCGCCGCCCGCCCGCCGAAGTGGTGGCGGCCATGAAGAAGCAGTACGACCTGGACAGCCCCACGCGCTTCTACTTCTCCTACCTGGGCAAGGCGTCGGGCATCTCGTGGCTGCTCGGCCGCGCCCCCGAGCCGTTCGACCTCGGGCCCTCGCTCCGCAACACCGACTGGACGGTCAACGAGATCCTGGCCGACGGTCTCCCCGTCTCCATCACGCTGGGTCTCTGCGCCATTCTCCTCGCCCTCGTCATCGGACTCGGCGCGGGCGTGATCGCGGGACTTCGGCCTCACTCCGGATGGGATTGGGGCGCGCAGGTGATTTCGCTGGTGGGGATCAGCCTCCCCAGCTTCGTCACCGGTTCCGTGCTGCTCATCCTCTTCGGCGCCATCCTCGGCTGGTTCCCCGTGGGTGGCTGGGGAACGCCGCTGGCGGTGGCGCTCCCCGCGCTCACGCTCTCGCTTCCCTTTGCCGCGTACATCGCGCGGCTGGTGCGCTACGGCATGATCGAACAGATGACCACCGATCACATCCGCACCGCCCGAGCCAAGGGCCTCCCGCGCTGGAAGGTGGCCCTCAAGCATGCCCTGAAGAACGCCTTCCTCCCGGTGCTGAGCTATCTCGGCCCCGCCACCGCGGTGGCGCTCACCGGATCATTCGTGGTGGAGAAAGTCTTCGCCGTGCCGGGCATCGGACGCCACTTCGTGGACGGCGTCCTCTCCAAGGACATCACGCTGGTGATGGGCGTGGTCCTCGTCTACAGCACCTTCCTGGTGATCTTCAACCTGGCGGTGGATGTGCTCTACGCCTGGGTCGATCCGCGGATCGAGCTGCGCTGAGCGGCGGGTGGACCGCGCTCCGCGCCGCCGGTAGCCTCCGCGCCGATGAGGCCCGATGCGTTGGCAGCTCTCGCGGCGCCGCTCCGCTCCCTCGCACCGCATGCGGTGATCGCCGCGTTCGCCGCCGCGCTCGGCGGCTGCCACTCCATGGACGGCCCCGAGGTCCTCACGCTCTCGCCGCAGGACTACCCCGCCGCCTTCGAGGCGTGCCTGGACCAGGCGCGCGAAGTGGGCATGCCCGCCGTCCTCGCCGATCGATCGATCGGCATCATCGAGACGAAGCCGCGCCACATCGGATCGCTCATGGAGCCATGGCGTCTCGACTCCGACGGCATCGGCCAGATGAGCGAGGCCACCATCCAGTACCTGCGCCGGCGCGTGCGCTTCGAGTTCGTGCCCGCCGGCTTCACGCTGCCGGCGCCGTCGGGCGATGCGCCGCTCACCGGGCCGCTCCTGCCGGGATCGATCCCCGACGAGCGCCGCTTCGACCTGGAGCATCCCACCGGCGATGTCGAGCTCCGCGCGTGGGTCTTCGTGGAGCGCGGATTCACGCCCGGTCTCGAGCCCGGCTCGTGGTCGCTCACCCTCACCAGCACCTGGACGGACATGACGCGCGGCGATCCGGCGCGGGATCCGCGCGATCCGACGACCCGCGCCCCGACCACCTGGACGCCCGTCGAGCGCGACGAAGCGATGGAGCGCGAACTCCTCTCGCGCGTGCATGCACAGGTGGAGCGAACCGCGGCGGATCGTCGCGAGCGCGAGACGGCGCCGGCTCCGTCGACCGACGCCGGCGACGCCCCCGCGGCGGCGGAGCCCGCGCCGGATCCGAGTCCCGCGCCGCGCTGACGCGCTTATCGGGCACAGCCACGGCGCTCGGCCCCGGTCGCGACTCGCGCGGGCCGGCCCATGCCCGGAACGGCCGAAAACAGGCTACTTCCTGCGCCGCTCCACACCGCGGAGCCTTGCTCGTCGGTCGCCCGACCGCAGGATTGGTGGGCCCCCAATGGCCCATCGACTTGATTCCGTCGATGGAGAGCGGGAGAGTGCTCGGCCCCTCCGTTCACCCGCGTATTCGGTCCAGACGCATGCACTCAGAATCAACCTCTCGTTCGCGTTCGCGCCGCCACCAGGACCGGCGCGTCGTCGCATCGCTTGCCTTCGCTGCGCTCGCCGCCATGGCGCCGCTGTCGCTGGGATTCCAGAGCGGTGAACAGACGCAACTGGAGACGACCGGCGAGGACTTCCTCCTGCCCGGCACGCAGCCGAACTCGAATCCCTACCAGTTCATCCCGATCTACTCGTCGAACTCGTGCGGCTTCTGCCACGCCGACTTCGATGTGGAGTCCGCGCCGATGGACACCTGGATCTCCTCGGCCAAGGCGCAGTCGGCGCGCGATCCCATCTGGCACGCGGCGCTGGCGATCGCCAACCAGGACGCCGCCACCTCGGGTCAGTTCTGCATCCGCTGCCACTCGCCCGCCGCGTGGCTCGGCGAGCGCGCCACCGACGGCACGGTCGACCAGTTCTATCCCGAGGATTTCGACGGCGTCACCTGCCACTTCTGCCACCGCATGGTGAACCCGGTGCTCGGACCGGACAGCGCCATCGGCTACCCGGAGAATCCCGATCCCACCCCCGATCCCGAGGTGCTCCAGCCGCTGGAGAAGCAGGGCCTCCTGCCGATCGGGCCCGGCAGCGGCCAGTACATCGTCGATCCGCGCGATGTGCGTCGCGGTCCCTTCGACGATGTCCCCGACAACCTCCACGGCCTGAGCGAGTGGGGCGAGCAGGTGGATCTCGTGCACTCGCCGTTCCACACGCGGAGCGAGTTCTGCGGCACCTGCCACGATGTGAGCAACCCGGTCTTCACGCGACTGGAGAACGGGAGCTACGCGGTGGGCCAGTTGAACGCCCCGCATCCCTCCTTCGATCCGAAGGAGATGTTCCCCGAGCAGCGCACCTACAGCGAGTGGGCCAACAGCGAGTTCGCCACCGTGGGCGTCTTCTTCCCCGACGGTCGCTTCGGCGGCGCGAACACCGGCCCCATGCACTCCTGTCAGGACTGCCACATGCCCGACCAGGTAGGCGGCGGCTGCGCCTTCTACGAGTACCCGCCGTTCTTCGCGCGAACGAATGTCCCGCAGCACGGCTTTGCCGGCGCCAACCACTGGATGGTGGAGGCGGTGGCGGCGTCGCTCGGGCCGGACGCGGAATCGATCGGCCTCACCGCGGACCGCGTGCAGGCGGCGAAGGCCCGTTCCATCCAGATGCTGCGCGACGCGTCGGACCTGGAGTTGACCAGCGCCGGAAATCAGCTCGTGGCGCGCGTGATCAACCAGAGCGGGCACAAGCTCCCCACGGGATACCCCGAGGGACGCCGCATGTGGCTCCATGTGAAGTTCTACGACGCGGGCAACCAGCTCCTCGCCGAGCACGGCGCCTACGACTACGACCAGGCCGAGCTCCTCGACCTCGACACGAAGATCTACGAGACCAAGCACGGCATCGACGAGACCGTGGCCCAGGCCACCGGTCTCCCCGTCGGCCCCAACTTCCACCTGGCGCTGGCGAACAAGCGCTACTTCGACAACCGCATCCCGCCGCGCGGCTTCACCAACGCGGCGTTCCAGGAGGCCCGTTGCGAGCCGGTGGGCTACGAGTACGCCGATGGGCAGTACTGGGATGACACGACCTTCGACATCCCGCCCGGCGCCACGCTGGCGGTGGTGAGCCTGCTGCACGAAGTGACCACCCGCGAGTACGCCGAGTTCCTCCGCGACACCAATGTCACCAACGACGCGGGCGAAACGGCCTACGCGCTCTGGGAGCAGTTCGGACGGGCGGCGCTGGTGGAGATGGACTCCGCGCAGCTGGAACTGGGCCCCGCCTGCGGCGAGGCCGACTTCAACTGCGACGGCGTGGTGAACGGCGACGACCTCGGCACGCTGCTGGGCGAGTGGGGCCTCTGCCCGGGGTGCCAGGCCGATCTCAACGACGACGGTCGGGTGGACGGCAACGATCTCGGCACCCTGCTGGGACTCTGGGGCTGATCGGCGCTCGATCCCGATCCGCCCCGCGGCCGCCGTCCGCGGTCAGTTCGTCCCGGCCAGCTTGCGCACGGTGAACATGAAGGTGCGGGTCATCGTGGCGCGCATGCCGAAGACGATCGCCACGTAGACCACCGTGGCCACCACCGCGCCGGCCACGATGGCCATCCGCGCCGCCCTCGGATCCTCGAGGCTCGCCGAGACCGCGAGGTTGGGCGAGACCACCGCGATGAGCAGGTTCACCGGGCTCAGCGCGGCGAAGACCGCGCCGACGATGGGAATGGACGAGCCCGCGGCGCTGCCGCAGATGCCCAGGACCCCCGCGATGGCGATCATCACGGCCACCGCCGCCAGCGTGCTGCCGATGGTCCCCTTGCTGCGGATGGACCAGTTGAGCCCCACCATGATGCAGAACGCGGTGAAGGCGAAGAAGACGATGCCGAAGGTGAGCGCCCCTTCCGGAACCACGAGCGGCATCGGCACCTTCGTGGTGCCCACCATCTCCGTCACCATCGCGCCGTCGGCGGCGCCGAATCCGCCGGCGAGCACGTAGATCGACGCGAGCAGCAGCGACAGCGGCGGCACGATCATCATCGGCAGCAGGAACTCGATGAGCCCCAGCAGCTTCCCCGACAGGTACGGGCGCGGCTGGATCGGCGTGGTGAGGATCAGGTCGAGCGTGCCGTCCTCGCGCTCGCGACTGACGGCGGTGGCGCTGAGGTTGATCGCCGTGAGCAGCACCACCAGCGTCTCGGCGCCCAGGAGCGCCCCGAGGCCCAGCCGCAGCTGCGGGCCGTTCATCTGCCCGGCGCGATGCAGCCACAGCATGACGACGGCCGCCAGGATCCCGACCGCCAGGAAGGCCCATCGACCCAGCATGGCCATGGCGTTGCCCGACCGGAGATGTCGCTCGCGCCAGGCGATGGGATTCGATCCCACGCGTCTCGGCTGGCGCGCCGAGGTGGCGGTTGCCTTGCCGAAGAGTCGGCGCCAGATGGGAAGCCGCACCGCGCGCCCCCCGATGCGCCGCACGGAGAATGTGCACGCGGCCACCATCGTGGCGGTGGCGATGGTGCAGAGCCAGCCGTACGCCGCCACCGGCCGACCGAACCAGAGCGAGGCGATCGGACCCGCGCCGGTCCCGGCCATCTCGTGCGGCTGATAGTTGTTCGTGAGCAGCAGCGACTCGAGCACCAGGAAGGGATTGAGCGGCGTGCAGAAGGTGGTGAAGGTGGCGTCGGATCCCACGGCGATCGGCGTGCGCAGCAACTGATCCACCGCCCAGGTGGCGAAGAGGTAGACCACCACCGCCGCGTAGAACGCGAAGACGCTGCGCTTGCCGGCGCCGCCCACCACGCTCAGCGTGACGGCGACCGCACCCATCACCATGGCGCTCGCGGCGGCCACCCAGGTGCTCGCGGCGATGGCCGAACCCGGCACGCCGCCGAAGGCCTGCGACATCACGAAGAGCGGCAGCGCGCCGATCAGCAGCGCCACCACGAAGAAGAGCCTCCCGAAGAGACTGCCCAGGACGATCTGGAGCGCGTTGAGCGGCGTGGTGAGCAGGATCTCCCAGGTGCGGGGGCTCGACTCCTGGGCGATGGCCCCGGCCATGAAGATGGGGGTGAGGATGCAGATCAATCCCACCTGGGCGAAGGCGGCGGTGGTGCTCGCGGCGGCGCCGCGCTGGGCGAGTTCCTTGAGCGTCCCCGGAGATCCTGCCAGGGCGAAGAAGAGCAGCACCATCAGGATGCCCAGGTACGCGGAGCGGATGAGGAGGTGGCGCGTTCGCCTCGATCCGCCCTGCACCAGGCGCAGGCAGATGGGGTTCGTGGGCAGGAGTCGCGAGAGCCAGATGAGGAACGCAGGCATGGTGTTCGGCGGCTCCGTCGCGTCCGAGAAGGGACCATCACTCTAGGGCCGGGAAAGGCATCGTTGACACCCGACCCCGTCCCGGACGATACTTCCGTCGACACGGAGCGGCTCGCACGAAGTCGAGCCGGCTCATTCCTCGGACCGCTCGACTGGCGACGCCATCGGCGGGCCGTTCATCCGCAAGACCGGGACTTGCGGCGGGCGAGTCATCGAACACCATCGCCCGTACATCCAACCTCGATTCAGCCTCATGCACGATCCTCGGTCGGAGTTCCTGATCCAGTAGCGCAAGTCTCTGCATGAACCACGGTTGTGGCCCAGACGAGTTCCGGCGTCCGGGCGTGAACGGCTCATCGTCGTCGCTCAGTTCCTGATCGCTCCCGCTGCGTGGGCGGGAGCACGGTCCGGCTTCTCCACGGGAGCAAGCCGATGCCGTCGACGCTCACACTGGCCCTCTCGGACCTCACGACCGCCCTGATCGCCTTCGGCGCGGCGGTGGTCGGCGCCGCCGTGGCCATCGCGGCCCTCTCCCTCCTGAGCACGCGCGGCCTTCGCCAGGCGCGGACCGAGGCCGCCCGCATCACGGAGAAGGCCCGCAGCGAGTCGGAGTCCAGCGCCCGGGCCATCGAACTGGAGGCGGAGAAGAAGACCCAGGAGCGCCGGCAGGCCTTCGACCGCGAAGTCTCGGAGGCTCTGGCCGAGATCAAGAAGAGCCAGGACCGGGCGGCGAAGCGGGAGGAGATCCTCGATCGCAAGCTGGAGCAGATCAGCAAGCGCGAGGAGCGGCTGGACCAGCAGGAGACGAAGCTCCGCGAGGCGGAGGAGGCGGTGCAGGCCGCCGCGACCGAGGCGGAGAACATCCGCGGCCAGTTGCGCGAGCGGCTGGGCCAGGTGGCGCGCATGACCGAGGCGGAGGCCCGCGCCATCTACCTGGACGAGGTCAAGGAGCGTTCGCAGCAGGACGCCGCCAAGGTGATGCAGGCGATCATCGAGGAGGCGGAGGCCAAGGCCCGTGACCGCGCCCGCGAGATCACGCTCATGGCCATCCAGCGCTACGCCTCCGAGAACGTGAGCGACTCCACGGTGCGCTCCGTGAAGATCCCCTCCGACGACATGAAGGGGCGCATCATCGGCCGCGAGGGTCGCAACATCCGGGCCATCGAGAAGGCCACGGGCGCCGACATCCTCATTGACGACACGCCCGGCGTGATCAGCGTGAGCTGCTTCGACAAGGTGCGCCAGACGATCGCCGCCGAGGCGCTCCAGAAGCTGGTGGCGGACGGTCGCGTCCACCCGTCGCGCGTGGAGGAGATCGTGGAGCAGACGAAGCGCGATGTCCAGGAGCGCATCCAGAAGGCGGGCACCGAGGCGGTGGCGGAACTGGGCCTGCGCGGACTGCATCCCAAGGTGGTGGAGGCGATGGGCCGTCTCCAGTTCCGCACCAGCTACGGGCAGAACGTCCTGCGGCACTCGATCGAGGTGGCGTTCCTCTCGCAGATGATCGCCGATCAGCTCGGCCTGAACGGCGAAGTGGCCCGGCGCGCCGGCTTCCTCCACGACATCGGCAAGTCCATGGACCACGAAGTGGAGGGCGGACACCCGGCCATCGGCATGGAGTTCCTCCGCAAGCACGGCGAGCGCAGCGAAGCGGTGCTCAACGCCGTCGGCGGACACCACGCCGACATTCCCTCCACCACGCCCTACACGCCCATCGTCATGGCCGCCGACGCCGTGAGCGGCGCACGGCCCGGCGCCCGGCGCGAGAGCATGGAGATGTACATCAAGCGCCTGGAGCAGCTCGAGGCCATCGCCAAGGCGCAGCCGGGCGTCACCGAGGCCTATGCCATCCAGGCCGGGCGCGAGGTGCGCGTGATCGTGGACGCGAAGCGCCTCGACGACGCGACGACCTTCGTGGTGGCCCGGGACATCGCCAAGCGCGTGGAGGAGGAGATGACCTTCCCCGGCGAAATCAAGGTGACCGTGCTTCGCGAGGTCCGCGCCGAGGCCACGGCTCGCTGACGCCCGCGGCGCCGCGGAGAGATTCGCGTCGGCGTGGGTGCCCTGTTTCGCGGAGCCCGGGAGCGGCGCGTCGGCGGGGGTGCCCCGTTCGCGTCGGCAGGGAACCCTGCGGCCGAATGTCGCGCTCGCTGCGCTCTCCGTCCGCCCTCGCGGACTCGGGCTCGGTCAATGAAGCGACTCGCCGTACGGACGCTTCGCTCGCGGACATTCGACGCCGCTGGCGCGGCTCCGCATCCCAAACGACGCGAAACGGGGCACCGGCACGCCTCCGCGACGGAGTGTTCGACTCGATTCATGCGATCGCGCGATGCCGCTGTATTCGCCGCATGGCCTTGCTTCGATGCGCCGCACGGTCACCACTCGCGGAGAGTCCACATACATGGATTGACCACGGGTGCGGCGCTGGTTGCCGCCGCGTCCCCCGGAGCCACCTGCGCTCCGCAGTTGCCACATCGGGATCGAGTTCACGTCATCCGACGGCGTGCTCCTCGTGAACGAGGAGTTCGATCGTGCGGATGATCGCCTTCGGCAGTCACCGCGCATGACCGAACACGACGGGCACTGTGCCTGCGACCTCCGACCTGATCGCCTCGATCGCTCGCCCGCCTGCTTCGCGCCTCCGCACTCGTGGCGCGTCGGCGTGCCGGTGCCCCGTTCGCGTCGTTTGGGATGCGGAGCCGCGCCAGCGGCGTCGAATGTCCGCGAGCGACGAGACGAACCGATGAAAGAGCCCCCGCGGTCATGCACCGCACCGGAAGTCTCGTTGCGAGCGCGACATTCGGCCGCAGGGTTCCCTGCCGACGCGAACGGGGCACCCTCGCCGACGCGCCGCTCCCGGGCTCCGCGACGCGGGCGGCCGCGAAGCGAGCGGCCGCGACGCGACTCAGCTCTTCGGGGCGTGCGGCACGGATTCGTAGATCGCCATCGCCTCGGGCATGATCGACTGAAGCGTCTGCGCGCGGGTCTGATCGGCCGGGTGCGTGGAGAGCCATTCGGGCGGCTTGCCTCCGCCCTGCTGGGCCATCTTGTTCCAGAACTCGGGGGCCACGCGCGGGTCATACCCCGCCTGGGCCGCGATCTTCAGGCCGATGACGTCGGCCTCGGTCTCGTGCTTGCGCGAGTACGGAAGTCCGACCGTGACATGGAGCAGGGCCGCCGTGCCTTCGGACGAGAGCGTGCCGCCGGTGGGATCGCCGAATGCGCCGCCGATGGCCCCCGCCACCTGCGACCCGATCTGCATGCTGGCCTGCTGGCTCATGCGCTCGCCGCCGTGGCGGGCGATGGCGTGGGCGCACTCGTGGCCCAGCACGATCGCCAGTTCGTCGTCGGTGGTGGCCACGGTCATGATGCCGGTGTAGATGGCGCACTTGCCGCCGGGCATGGCCCAGGCGTTGATCATCGTGTCGTCGTCCACCACGGTCCACTGCCAGTCGAAGCTGGCCGCGGGATTGGGATGACGCTCGATGGCCGCCTGCTGCACGCGACGGGCCACGCGCATCGCTCGCTCGTACTGCGGTCCGGAGGTGAGGACCTTGGCGCCCTGCAGCGCCTCGGGATAGGCCTGGGCGCCCATCTGCTTCTCCTGATCCACGGAGTAGTAGTTGAGCTGGGACCGGCCGCTTCCCTCCACGGTGGTGCACGCCCCGGCGCCCAGGAGCAGCGCGCCGAGCAATCCAGCGCCGGCGAACAAGGCCCCGGTCGAGGTACGACCCGCGGATCGTCCCGCGCACGGGGCGGTGACTGCCCGAGGCTCGATCCGTCCAAGTCCATTCCGTCGAAGTCCGATGCGTCGACCGATCATTTCGATCCTCCCGAGTGTTGGACCGCCAGTGTAGGTGCTCCATTCCAGGTCGCGGCCGCCCCCGGGCTTCATGCCGAGGCCGCGCCGTGGATGGCGTGGGAGACCCAGTGGCCCAGCATCGCCGCCGCCAGCCCCAGCAGGACGCTCGCGGCGATGTAGGCCGCGGCGCGGAGGGTCTCGCCGTCGTGCAGGAGCTCCATCGTCTCCCGGCTGAAGGTGGAGAAGGTGGTGAAGCCGCCGAGGACGCCGATGGTCACGGCCACCCGGTAGTCGTCGCGGATCGGCATGGGCCCCGTCGCCGCCCATGCGGTGCCGATGTACCCGATGCCCAGGCAGCCCACCACGTTGACCACGAGCGTGCCCACGGGAAAGGTGGGTCCCCACCAGCGCTGCACCGTGGAGCCGAGGCCGTAGCGCAGCACGCCGCCGGCGCCGGAGCCGACGAAGACCATCGCGGCATGCATCCAGGAGAGCGGCTCGGGCTTCATCGAGTTCGATTCCGGCGGCCGATCGCGGCGCTAGTGCAGTCGAAGCGCGAACCCGACCGTGATGATGGCGCCGACGAGCACGCACATGATGACATAGGTCCAGTCGCGCTGCAGGGCGAAGTCCAGCAGCAGGAGCAGCAGGCGCAGCGCCGGCGTCACGGCCAGGAGCGCGATCCCTCCACAGAGGAGCGCCACCGGCTCCGCGCGCAGGAGCGCGGCGACGAGACGCGGAATCGAGTCGAGCTGGGCGAACGCCGCCATGGCCATGGCGTGCGTGACGCCGTCCAGCCAGAGCCGGGCGAGCCCCCAGAGCAGCAGGCCGGTCGCCGCGGCCAGCAGCACCTGGAGCATTCGGCGCTGGAACCTCTGGGTGGGACCGGTCATGCGTGCACCAGCGTCGAAACGCCCCGGATCATCATCTGGACGGCGATGATCACCAGGGCCACCAGGAAGAGACTGCGCAGCAGCTGCACGCGCAGCACCGTGACCAGCTTCGCTCCCAGCATCGCCCCGGGCACGATGCCCACCAGCACCGGCGCCGCGATGAGCGGGTCGATGAATCCCTGCGCCGCGTAGACGCCCACGCTGGCCACGGCGGTGAGGCCGATCATGAAGTTGCTGGTGGTGGTGGAGACCCGGAAGGGCATCTTCATGATCGAGTCCATCGCCAGCACCTTGAGCACGCCCGAGCCGATGCCGAGCAGACCGCTGATCACGCCCGCGGCCAGCATCACCAGGAAGCCGCCGCCCGGTCGCTGGATGTGATAGCGCACGGGTCCGTGGCGCGACTCGTAGCTCGAGTCGAGCCGCAGGCGCCGCGAGAGCGGGTTCACCGGGAGGTGATGGGTCTGCGAATCCTCCCGCTTGCGCCAGGTGAGGAACGCCGTCAGAAGGAGCAGGCACGCGAAGCTGACGGCCAGCCACGCGGGATTGGCCAGCGCCGCGAGCAGCGCGCCGCCGATCGCGCCGATCGTGGCGGCGAGCTCCAGGAACATCCCCACCCGGTAGTTGGAGAGCGAATCGCGCGTGCGGCCGGCCGCGGCGCCCGAGCTGGTGGCGATCACCGCCAGGAGCGACGCCCCCATCGCCGAGTGCATCTCCACGCCGCAGACGAGGACCAGCATCGGCGTGACGAGAATGCCGCCGCCGAGACCGACCAGCGCTCCGAAGCATCCGGCCACCGCCGCGCCGCCGATCACCACGAGATCGAAGAGGAGCGGGCTGTGCTCCAGCATCGTGGCCGTCGTCTCGTGGGCCGGGGGAACCATGCTCTGCGACGCCACCGTAACAGGAGCACGGCGACTTCGGACGCGCCCGCACCGGCGGCCATTCCCACCGGCCGTCGCCGTCGAAGTACCCTCATCCCCCGGAGTCCCCCAATGATCCACGCACCGATCTCCCTCGTCATCGCCCTTGCATCACCGGCCGCGGCGCCCCCTTCCACGGTGGTCACCGTCTATTCCTCCGCCGACCCCGCCGGCTTCGATCCGCGGCAGTTCGCGGACATGGCGCGGGCGGGCGGCAATCCGAACTTCGCGTGGCAGGTGCCGGGATTCGGCGTGGTGCGCGACACCCGCACCATCAGCGTCCCCGCGCCGGGCGCCAACGGCACGGTGATGGTGCCCTTCACCGACGTGGCCCAGTTCATCGACCCGACGACGGTGAGCTTCAAGGATCTCTCGCACCCCGACACCGTGGTGCGCGGACAGAGCTACCAGTTCGACCTGGTGAACTCGCAGAAGCTGCTGGAGAAGTACCTGGGCCAGGCCATCCGCGTCAGCGTGGACGAAGGCAACAGCGCCCGCGTCTACGAGGGGACGCTCCTCTCGGCGACCGGCGGAACGATCGTCCTGCAGGCGAAGGAGGGCGTGCGCATCCTGCCGGCGGGCTCGTCGCGCGTGGAACTCGGCTCGCTCCCCGGCGGATTGCTGACGCGACCCACCCTGATGTGGGACCTGGCCACGCCCGCCGGCGGCGACCATACCGTGCAGCTCTCCTACCAGACCGCCGGTCTCACCTGGCGCGCCGACTACAACCTCATCGTCAACCCCGACGACACGAAGGCCGACCTGGGCGCGTGGGTCACCATCCTGAATCTCTCCGGCGCCGGATGGAACGACGCGGGCCTCAAGCTGGTGGCCGGCGATGTGCAGCGGATCCAACCGCCGCGAGGCCACCCGATGGCGCCGATGTCACGGATGGCCGGCTCCGCCGGCAAGATGGAGGATCTCGCCTTCGAGGAGAAGAGCTTCTTCGAGTACCACCTCTACACGCTGCCGCGCACCGTCGACCTGGTGGCCAACAGCTCGCAGCAGCTCGTCCTCTTCCCCACCGCCACCGACGTGCCGGTCGAGAAGGTCCTCATCATGAACGCCACGCCCGACTTCGGCGGCTGGGGCGCGGCGATGACCGACCAGGCCTACGGCAGCGGCGAGCCGGTGAAGATCCAGGTCTTCTTCCGGGTGGTGAATTCCAAGGAGAACCGACTCGGCATGCCGCTCCCGGCCGGCAAGGTCCGCGCCTACAAGGCCGACAGCGACGGCAGCCTGGAGTTCATCGGCGAGGATGTCATCAAGCACACCGCCCGCGACGAGAAGCTCATGATCAAGGTGGGCGACGCCTTCGACGTGGTCGGCGAGCGTACGGTCACGGACTTCGCCGTCGACCACGCCCGCCGGACGATGACCGAGAGCGTGAAGGTGCAGGTGCGCAATCGCAAGGACGCGCCCACGAAGGTGGTGGTCCGCGAGCACCTCTACCGATGGACGAACTGGTCGATCACCAAGCAGAGCCAGGACTTCGCCAAGGTGAACGCGAACACCGTCGAGTTCACCGTGGAGCTGGCTCCCAACCAGGTCAAGGATGTGACCTACACCGTGCAGTACACGTGGTGAGATGCAGACGCTGACGGAGATCCGGGCGCTGCTGACCGCGCGCGGCGTCCGCCCGAAGCATCGGCTCGGCCAGAACTTCCTGCACGATCACAACATCCTCCGCATCCTGGCGGACGCGGCGGGCCTCGGCGCCGGGCCGGATCCCGGCGCGGCGGCGGGCGCCGGCGTTGCGGCGGGCACCGGCGCTGCAGCGGGCGCCGGCGCGGCGCAGTCGGAGGCGCCGCTGATCCTCGAGGTCGGCCCCGGCACCGGCGCCCTCACCGAACTGCTGCTGGAACGCGGGGCCCGCGTGGTGGCCTGCGAACTCGACCGCGACATGGCCGCGATCCTTCGCGAGCGGGTCCTGCCTCGCTCCGCCGGTCGCCTGGTGCTGGTGGAGAGCGACTGCCTCGACGGGAAGCGATCGCTCTCACCGGCGCTGACCGCGGCGATCACCGAGGCGCGCGGCGGCTCCGGCGCAACGCCGGTCGCGCCTTCGGCCACCTTCCGCCTCGTCTCCAACCTGCCCTACGGCGCCGCCACGCCCCTGCTCACCACGCTCCTCGTCGACCACCCGGAGTGCGTCGGCCTGCACGCCACCATCCAGCACGAGGTGGCCGAGCGTCTCGCCGCAGGCCCGCGCGACGAGGCCTACGGCCCCATCAGCGTCCTGGTCGGCCTCCTGGCCCGCGTGGAGGTGGTGGCCCAGGTGGCGCCCGGCTGCTTCTGGCCGGCGCCGAAGATTTCGAGCGCCATCGTCTCGCTCTATCCGCACGCCGTCGCGGACCGTCCCGTCGAACTCCGGACGCCCGCGGGCTGTCGTCGCTTCGACCGCTTCGTCACCGGGACCTTCTCCCGTCGACGCAAGCAGCTCGGCGCCATCCTGGGGCGGGCGTTCCCCTTTCCCGGGGGAATCGACGCGCGACAGCGACCCGAGGAACTCTCCCCGGCGCAGTGGCTGGATCTCTGGCGCTGCGCCTCGGCGATCACTTCGCCGGCGGACGCCGATAGACCATCCGGATGATGTTCCCCGGCGGCAGGTACTGCACTTCGCTCATGTAGGCGCGGATGAGCATGATGCCCCGGCCGGACGGGATCTCGATGTTCTCCTCGAGCGTCGGGTCCGGCACGCTCGAGAGATCGAAGCCCTCGCCCTGGTCCTGCACCTCGAAGGCGGCCTGATCGTCGTCGATGGTGAGTCGCACCGTCACCGTCTTCCCCGGCTGGAGTCGATTGCCGTGCCGGAAGGCGTTGACCACCGCCTCCTCCAGGGCCAGGCGCACGGCGAAGCGCCCCTGCTCGGGGTACTTGCGCCGGGTCAGCTCCTCGGTGACCTCGGCCTGGAGCGGATCGATGTCCTCCCGGCGGGCGAGGACGGCGCTGCGCTCGAACGATCGTCCTGTGGAAGCGCCGCTCATCGAGCGCACTGAATTCATTACGAGAAACTCTTGAGCGCCTTCTCGGCCGTGTCAAAGACCTGGAAGAGCTTATTGAGCCTCGTGATCTTGAAGACCTCGAAGATCTGCGGATTGATGTCCGAGAGTCGAAGCTGGCCGTTCCGCTGCTCCAGGCGCTTGTGCACATGGATGAGCGTGCCCAGGGCGGCCGAGGAGAGGTGCTCGACGCCCATGAACGAGATGAGGAGCTTGGGGCGCGTGCCTGCCTCCACCAGCTTCATCAGCTCCTCGCCGATCTGCTGGATGTTGGCCTCGTCGAGGATGTTGCGATCCACGAACTCCACTCGCGTGACGGCGTCATCCACGTTCACGCGGAGCCGGGACGATGTCTTGGCCATGGGGGCTTGATCCTGGGGTTGGGAACGAAGGCCGTCAGAAGCCGTAGCCGGTGGCGGCCGAGGTGCCCATCCGCTCCTGGAGACCCGGGAAGAGGATGTCCTCGTTCTCCTGCTGGATGAGGATCTCCGGACGGATCAGGAGCAGCAGCGTCGTCTCGCTCTTGGTGGTGAGGCGGTTGGTGAAGAAGCGGCTCACGAAGGGGATCTTCGAGAGGACCGGCACGCCCACCTCGATCTCCAGCTCGTTGAAGAGGCGCTGGCCGCCGAGGAGGATGGTGCCCTTGTCCGGCACCGACACCGTCGTGTTGATGGTGGTGCCCTGGAGCTCGGGGAGCTGGATGGTGGCGGTGAAGCGCGTGGCGTTGCCGCCGCCGCCGCCCGTGCCGCCGCCGCCGCCCGCGGCACCCTGGCTCTCCGCCGGCGTGAACTGGACGTTCTGGTTGAGACCGAACTGCACGGTCATCGTCACGTAGCGGCGATCCGCCGAGCAGACCGCCTCGATGTCGAGCACGAAGCCTTCGTAGACGACATTGAGCACCGGGGCGAACGCACCGGAGTTGTCGCCCGTCAGCGGCACCACGTTCGAGACGTAGGTGATGCCCTTCGCCACGCTGATCCACGACCGCTGGCCGTTGAAGAGCGTGAGGCGCGGAGCGGTGAGGACCACGGTGCGCTGGTCGGCCTGCGTGGCGCGGACCAGGAGGTCCACCTGGATGTCGTCGAGGAAGGTCATTCCCACCGTGAGCACCGGGTTGACCAGGGCCAGGGCGCCGACGCTGCCGGCCTGGAGACCCGCGGCGGCGAGCTGGTTGACCAGCGGCAGACCTTCCTGCTGGACCTGCACGGGCGAGAAGCCGTTGCTGGTGCCGTAGAGGTTGCCGAGACCGTCCGTCACCGGCGTGTCGTTGGGCTGGAGACCGATGGGCGTGCCCACGGGCAGCGTGCGGTAGGTGATGTCCGTCGGCGGCGGACCGCCGGTGGGGACGCCGACCTGTGCACCCGTGGCCTGCGTGTTCCCGGGAAGTCCCGCGCCGGTGTTCGTCCCCGAGAAGCTGTCGAAGACCACCGGGTTCTTCAGGCGGCCGACGTTCGGGTTCGGCGCGTTGGAGGTGAGGTCCCGCTGGTAGAAGAAGTCACGGAGCTGGAAGTTCGGGTCGACGCCGCGCGCCGCGTTGTACATCGCGGAGTTGGTGTTGAAGTAGATGTCGAAGTCGATGCCGATCTGCTCGAACCAGTCGTTCGTCACCGTGATGACGCGCGCCTCGATGTTGATCTGGAGGGCGCGGACGCTGCGGAGCTGACCGAGGAGGCTGTTGATCTCCCGGTGGTTCTTCGGCGTGGTGGTGATGATCAGGTTGTCGTTGAGGGAGCGGATGCGGCCCACGTCGCCGCCGTTGTTGATCCAGCTGTCCGGCTCCACCTGCTCGATGATGATGTCGATGATGTCCTGCATGCGCTCGCGGGGATCGCGGAGCTCCTTGCGGGTGCTCTCGCCGACGGGCGAGCCGCCGCCGCCACCACCGCCGCTGCCGCCGCCACCACCGCCGCCACCGCCGCCGCCGCCGCCGAATCCACCACCGCCGCCGCCACCGCCGCCGTTGTTGCCCTGCTCGATGCCCGAGTTCAGGTTGAAGTCCGGGGCGTTGTCGAAGTACGGGATCTCGAAGAGGAGATCGCGGATGTCGTAGACGATGGTGACGACGCGCTTGTTGAGGTTGGCCTTGGTGGAGATGACCACCTGGCCGTCCTCCACCGCCCACTCGGGATGGGCCGTCTCGTCGCCGAGCTGCTCCAGGATCCGGCGCAGCGCCTGCTCGCCCGTGATGTTGGGCATCTCCAGGGTGATCTCGTCCTCCGGCCGGACGCCGATCTCCTCCAGGCCCTTCCAGTCCACGTAGAAGTCGAGCCCGGTGACCTGCCGCAGGTAGTTCACCACCGTCTCGAAGGGGTTCTTGTTGAAGTTCGCCGTGAACTGCTTCGACTGCAGTTCATGGAGCGTGGGCCGGTTCTGCTCGGGCTCCGTCCATCCGGCGGAGCTGTAGTGCGGTCGGATGTTCGTGATGTTCGGCCAATCTTCGGGGTAGACGATGAGCGCCTGCACCGACTTGTCGCCGGCGCCGGAGACGTTCACGCGCGGCGGCACCGAGGCCTGGAGCGCCTCCCTGGAAAGCCCCGCGTAGCCGAGGCTCCGGTTCTTCATCACGTTGCTGTACTTCGTGTACATCATCGTGGTCTCGATGATGTCGTGCAGGGCCATGGCCGAGGGGTTGCCCGGGTCCATGAAGAGGATCTGGTCGAGGACCTGCAGGGCCTCCTGGTACTTCATCTCCAGCTGGAGCTGGCGGACGCGAATCAGGAGCTCGTCGATGGTCTTCTGGCGCTTCTCCCGCTCCTTCTTGCGGGCGTCCTGGGCATCCTTCGTGGCGTCCTGCTTCTCCTGCTGCTGCCGGACCACCGTGGCCGCCTCCTCGGCGGTGGCGATCTGCTCGAGCAGCGTGTCGGCCTGCTTGGTCAGGTCGTCGTAGTAGGCCTGCGAGAGGATCCCGCGCTCGCGCTCCACCTTCACCTTGGCGGTGAGGACGCTGCGCTTCGCCCCGCCGTAGTCGCCGTTGCGGAGCTGCTGCTGGGCGCGGTCCATGTCCGCGTTGAACTCCACCTTCAGGCGCTCCTGCCGCAGCGCGATGTCCTGCTGGACGTCGTCGATCTGGCTCGCCTCGTCACGCCGCATCTGCGACTCGCGGATGCCGGCCAGCGCTTCGGGGTCACCCGGGACCGCGGTGAGGACCACCGTCCAGGCGTCGATGGCGTCCACCCACTTGCCGTCCTGCATCGCGGTGCGGGCCCGCTGGCGCGCCGCCTCGATGTCGCCGGACTGCTGCGGCGCCGCGTCGGCTCGGCTCGCCACGCCGCCGAGATCCGGCGGCAACGATCCGAGCACACCGACTGAAACCAGCGACGCGACGAGGAGGTAGGTTCGACCGGAGGCGCGGTGGCTCGTTCGCATGGTGGACTCCGTGGGACGAATTCGTCGCTCCGTCCAGCGACGATGCAGAGCTTCGACACAAAGACGGGTCGGGCGGCAAGTGCCGCCGACCCGGTCGGGGCGGGAGCGTACTCATGCCCTCCGGGGGTGGCAACCCGGAACGGTTGCGCCGGGCGGCTCGGGAGGCGCCGCGGGATAGACTGCCCCGCGATGTCGCCCGCCTCCAACGCGTCGTCGATTCACCGCGCCCCCGCAGGAACCGCTTCGTCCACCGGTGCGGGCGACTCCACCCGCGTCACCGCCCGCCTGGCGCTCGAGGACGGCACGATCTTCCGCGGAGTGGCCTTCGGAGCCCTGCCCGAGGGCCGCCCGGCCACAGGCGAGGTGGTCTTCAACACCGCCATGTGCGGCTACCAGGAGGCGCTCACCGACCCGAGCTACACCGGGCAGATCCTGGTGATGACCGCTCCGCAGATCGGGAACTACGGGATCACCGAGGAAGATCAGGAGAGCCGGGGGCCCGCCGTCCGCGGCTTCGTCATCCGCGAGCGATCGCGCCGGGTCAGCAACTACCGGGCGGTGGAAGATCTCTCCTCCTGGCTGGCGAAGGCCGGCGTCCCGGGCATCGAGGGGATCGACACGCGGGCGCTCGTGCGCCATCTCCGCTCTCGGGGCGTGATGCGAGGCGTGATCGCCTTCGGGGATTCGGCCACCGATGCCTCGCTCGTGGAAACGGCCCGGGCCAGCGAGTCGATGAACGGCCAGAACCTTGCCGGCTGCGTCAGTCCTCGCTCGAAGTCCACATGGGACGCGTCGCTGGGCGACTGGAAGCCGCGCGGCGTGCCGGCCGGCTCCCCCGCCGGGCGTCGCTTCAAGGTGGTGGCCCTCGACTGCGGCGCCAAGCACAACATCCTCCGACATCTCGCGGAGCGCGGATGCGAGGTGATCGTGGTCCCGCATGATCTCGGCGCCCAGGAGATCCTGGCGATGGCGCCGGACGGGCTCTTCGTCTCCAACGGCCCCGGGGATCCCGCGGCCGTGGAGGCCACCATCGAAGTTCTTCGCACCGTGGCCGGGCGCGTTCCCACCTTCGGAATCTGCCTGGGGCACCAGCTCCTGGCGCTGGCGCTCGGCGCCAGGACATGGAAGCTCAAGTTCGGGCATCGCGGCGCCAACCAGCCGGTGCGAAACCTGCTCACCGGTCGCGTGGAGATCACCAGCCAGAACCACGGCTTCTGCGTGGACGAGGATTCGCTCCGCGCCGCCGGCGGCGAGCCCACGCACCGGCACCTGAACGACGGCACGGTGGCCGGATTCCGCCACCTGGAGAAGCCCATCTTCAGCGTGCAGTACCACCCGGAGGCGTCGCCCGGCCCGCATGACTCCTCGTACCTCTTCGACTGCTTCGTGCGCATCATGACCACCAGGCGCCCGCTCGGCGCCGAGGACCTGGAGGAGGCGCAGCGAGCCGCCGCCTCGGTCGCGGCGTCGTCATGACCGACGGGGCATCCAGGGGGCGCCGCGGATCCGCGGCGGCGCGGCCGCAGCGCGCCCGGGCGCGCGGTACGGACGATCTTCCTTCGGCGCCGGAGACGCTCTTCGAAGGCCCCGCTCCCTCGGGCCACGCGCTCATCGCGGTGGAACGAGGGCTCGACCGGGCACCGGAGGGATTGACCTACGCCGTGCCCCCGGAGCTCGCCGATCTTCGCGTCGGAGAGCGCGTGATCGTGCCCCTGGGTCGCGGCAACGCGCCGGCGCATGGCTGGGTGCTGCGCCTGCTGGGCGCCTCCGAGACGCGCGGCCTTCCCGCCGGTCGCATCAAACGGATCCTCTCCCGCGAGTCGAAGACGGCGCCGCTGCCGCAGACGCTGGTGGAGCTGGCGAAGTGGATCGCCTCCTACTACTGCTGCCCGTTGGGTCTGGCGCTGGCGGGCGCCCTTCCCGCGGCGGTGAAGAAGGGTCGCGGACGGGTGACGCGGATCCTGGTGGACCTGCCGCCTCCGGGCGAAGGAAGCGAGCCCGCCCCGCGACTCACGAAGAGCCGTCGCGCCGTGATCGAGGCCCTTCGAGCGAGGCCGCCGCAGGAGCGGCCCGTGGAGATCCACGCCCTCGCCGCCGCCGTGGGGCTTTCCTCGCCGGCGCCCATCCGGGCCATGATCGCGGCAGGGCTCCTGCACCACGAGCGCCGCACGCAGGTGGAGGCGGAGTGGCTCTCGGAGCGGCTCGAGTCCGCTTCGATTCCGACGCCCACCGCGGCACAGCAGGCGGTCATCGACGCGGTCGGCGCCGCCATCGGCGGCGGCTTCAGCCGGCATCTGCTCTTCGGCGTCACCGGCAGCGGGAAGACCGAGGTCTACATCCGGCTGATGCGCGCGGCGGTGGATCGCGGGCTCCGCGCCCTGATGCTCGTTCCGGAGATCTCCCTCACGCCGCAGACGGGCGGACGCATCATGTCGCGATTCCCGGATGCGCGCGTGGCGGTGCTGCACTCGGGGCTCACGGAGACGCAGCGTCATCAGCAGTGGTCGCTGGTGGCCGAGGGCGGCGCCTCGATCGTCCTCGGCGCGCGGTCGGCGGTCTTCGCACCGTTCCCGCCCGAATCGCTCGGCCTGATCATCGTGGACGAGGAGCACGACGCCTCCTACAAGCAGGACCAGCAGCCCCGCTACCACGGCCGCGATCTCGCCGTGCGCCTGGCCCAGCTCTCGGCGTGCCCCGTGCTCCTGGGGAGCGCCACGCCGAGCCTGGAGAGCTGGCACAACGCGGCGCGCGGCGCCTACGCGCTCCACCGGCTGCCGCAGCGCGCGCCGGGGCTCACCGTGCCGAAGGTGCGCATCGTCGACTTCGCGGAGGAGCGCCGCCACGCCCGCGATCGTCGCGTGCGGCTGCTCGGACCGACGCTGGAGCGGGCCGTGCATGGAACGATCGAGCGCGGCGGGCAGGTGCTGCTCCTCCTCAACCGGCGCGGCTACGGCAATTACGTGGCCTGCGCGGACCACCGCTGCGGGTGGCTGATGCGCTGCGAGCACTGCGACGCGGGGATGATCTGTCACCAGGAGCGCGCGGACGGCGAACGGCGCCGCTGGGTCCGCTGCCATCACTGCCAGCAGGAGCAGCGCCTGCCGGAGCGCTGCCCCACCTGCGGCAAGCGCGTCAGCGTCTTCGGTCTCGGCACGCAGCGGGTGGAGGAGGAGCTGGCCCTGGTGCATCCGCTCCTGGGCCGGCCCGGGATCGTCCAGCGCGTGGACGGCGACACCATGCGCTCGGCGCGCGAACTGCATGCGGCCCTGACCGGCTTCGGCCGCGGCGAGTCGAGGTTGCTCGTGGGAACGCAGATGATCGCCAAGGGGCTCGACTTCCCGGGCGTGCGGCTGGTGGGCGTGGTGAACGCGGACACGGCGATCCATCTCCCGGACTTCCGCGCCGCGGAGCGCACCTTCCAGCTCGTGGCGCAGGTCGCGGGTCGATGCGGTCGCGGCGCCGACGCCGGTGAGGCCATCCTCCAGACCTTCATCCCGGATTCGCCGGTGCTCCGCCACGCGGCGCGGAACGACTACGAGTCCTTCGCGCGCGAAGAGCTGGAGTCGCGGCGACGATTCGGGCTTCCGCCCTGGCGACGCATGGCCCGGATCGTGGTGCGGCACGAGGACCGCGAGCGGGCGAGGCGGGACGGCTCGGCGCTGGCGGCGAGCCTGGAACCGATCGCCGCGGCGCGGTCAGTGACGCTGCGAGGCCCCGCCGCGTGCCCGCTGGAGCGCCTCTCCGACCGCTGGCGATTCCAGATCGAGCTCCTGGCCGACTCCGCGTCGCCCCTGCAGGAGCTGCTGGCGGAGGCTCGTCAGTCACGACTCCTGGTGCCCGGTGAGTCGGTAGCTGTGGATGTCGATCCGGTGGCGCTCCTCTGATCGGCGGCATCCTCCGCGCTCGGCGCCCTCCATCGCTCTTGGCGCAAGGAAAGGGGGCCGGCCACGGGGAGTGGACCGGCCCCTCAGGGACGGAGACTCAGCTGGAGAGACGGGAGGGGCAGACAGGACCCTCCGCGATCGCCACTGAATCAGGGAGACGAGATGGTGAAGCTGAAGGTGCCGGGGACCGATCCGACCCACCCTCCCGGGCAGCCCACCATGAGGTAGTAGGTCTTGCCGGGCTCCAGGCCGAACGCGAACTCCAGGTTGCTGAGGAAGAGGTCGAAGCAGCCGTCGTCGTTGCAGGCCACCTCGACGAGGGCGCCGTCGACCTCGTCGTAGATCGCGATGATGGGATCGGCAACGGTGGCCTCGGGCGACGGATCGCAGAAGGACACCGAGACGATTCCCATTTCCGGCGCAGTGAACTGGTACCAGACCGTGGAGTGGACGGCGTACCACTCGCCCGACCACTGGCACGAGGGCGAGCCCTCCGGCAGTTCCGGATCACCGCCGCCGAAGGGCGGCGTGGCGGTGGAGTTGTCGCCGAAGACGGCGAGACCGTTGATCTTCTCCGTGATGTCCACGGCATCCGTGTGGTGATCGTTCTGGTCGCAGATGGCCGGCGAGCAGGGAACGGACGTACCCAGGAAGGTGCCGCCGGCGGCCGCGCATTCCTCGGGCGTGAGCTGGGCGCATCCGTCGCCGAAGCAGCAGCCTCCGGGAACCGTGGCGCATGCGCCCCAGGCGCCCAGGAGCGTGCCGAGATCATCGCCGTTGACGATGCCGTCGCCATTCAGATCGGAGCGGCAGCCGGCGCAATCACCCCAGTCACCAAGGAGGGCTCCGAGGTCGCCGCCGTTGACGATGCCGTTGCCTTCGACCGGATCGATGTCGGCCGGGCAGAGGGGCGGCGTGTCGATGGTGGCGATCCACGGCTCGGTTCCGAAGCCGTGTCCGATGATGACCTTGCCGTCGATGGAGATCGCCTGCGGGACCTCGAGCGGCATGGACTGCGGGATCTCGGCGCCGTTGGCCACCAGGTAGGAGCGAAGCTCGATGAGCGGGCCTGCGCCGCCGAGCTGGATCCAGGCGCGGCGGGAGAGGAAGAGCGAATCGAAGCCCACCACCGTGCCGTTGTTGGCGATGTCCAGCGGGATGCCGGTCCAGCCCGGGATGATCGAACCGCCGCCGATCATGGTCTGGGCGCTGAGGCCATTGGTCCACTTGGTGGCCTTGCCGTTCCAGGATCCCAGCAGGATCGTGCCGGCATCGTTCATGCCGTAGACCTCGCCGACGGCATCGCCGGTCGGATCGAGCGTCTCGCCCGAGTTGTCCGCGTACCAGACGGCCGGAGTGCGGGCGCCCGTGC
>CAZSVT010000006.1:0-33476 GCA_964610365.1 uncultured Isosphaeraceae bacterium | reverse complement strand
GGTCTTGGAGGGCTCTGGGGCTGGGCGGCTATTGGGTGCGGCGCGAGGGCGCCGTCGCGGCGGCGCTCGGCTCGAGCGCCTCGCAGAGGATGTGCAGGGCCATCAAATGCGCCTCCTGCACGGCGGCGGAGTCACAACCGCGCAACGCAAGGAAGGCGTGGCAGAGCGGGGCCGCCGGGCCGCCTTCGCCGCCGAGAAGGCCGGCGCAGTGCAGACCGATCTGCCGCGCCTCGTCGAGCGCCCGCAGGATGTTCGGGCTGCGGCCGCTGGTGGAGAAGACCACCAGGCAGTCGCCGGCGCGGCCCAGGGCGCGCAGCGGCCGGGCGAAGATCTCCTCGAAGCCGAAGTCGTTCGCGATGCAGGTGAGGGCGGTGGGATCGGCGTTGAGGCAGATCGATCGCAGCGGCTCCCGGGAGCTGCGGAATCGGCCGATGAGCTCCTCCGCCAAGTGCATGGCCTGGGCCGCGGAGCCGCCGTTGCCGCAGGTGAAGATGGTTCCTCCGGCCGCCAGGGTGTTCCCGATCATTCCGACCACCGCCAGGAGGGACTCCGAATCCGCGTCCAGCGCCTCGAGCGCCATGCGACTCTGCACCAGTCGCCGCGCCATGGCCTGTCGCAGTTCGTCCATGCGTCCATGCTACTCGGCGGCGCCGCCACTGGCGGAAGCGCGGCGATGCGGTGAAGATCCGGGCGTGGCGCTCTTCATCCGCTCCAGCACCATGCCCGTTCCCGTGGAGCGCCTCTCGGCGTGGCACTTCCGCTCCGGCGCCCTGGCGCGGATGATCCCGCCGTGGGTGCGCGCCCGGGTGGTGCGCACCTCGGGCGTGGTGGAGGGCGGGCGCACCGATCTGGAGATGCGCGTGGGGCCGAAGCGCGTGGCATGGACGGCGCTGCACCGCGAGGTGGTCCCCGGCGCCTCCTTCGTGGACGTCCAGGAGCGGGGTCCGTTCCGTTCGTGGCGCCATGTGCACCGATTCCTCCCGGAGGGCGGTCGACGCAGCCGCATCGAGGATCACGTGGAGTACGAACTGCCCGGGGGTTCCGCGGGGCGCCTCGTGCTCGGTCCGTGGGTGCGGTCGTCCATCCGGCGGGCGTTCGAGTTCCGCCATCGCCGGCTCGCGGAGGACCTCCGCCGTCATGCCGAATGTCCCACCGCCGAGCCGCTGCGCATCGCGGTGAGCGGCGCCACCGGCCTGGTGGGGAGTCACCTGGTGCCGTTTCTCGACGCCGGTGGTCACCAGCTGCGCCGCATCGTCCGCGGCGTTCCCGATCACGAGCGGCTGGAGATCGGGTGGAATCCCCGCGAGGGGCGCATCGACTCGCGCCGACTCGAGGGGCTGGACGCCGTGGTGCACCTGGCCGGCGCGGGCATCGCCGATCGCCGCTGGAACGCGGCGCGCAAGGACGAGATCCGGCGCAGCCGCGTGGAGGGCACGCGGCTCCTGGCGCGGACGCTCGCCGGCCTCTCGTCGCCGCCGCGCGTGCTCGTTTCGGCGAGCGCCGTGGGGTACTACGGCGATCGCGGCGAGCGCGAACTCGACGAGCGCAGCGACCGAGGGCACGGCTTCCTCGCCGATGTCTGCGCGGACTGGGAGTCCGCCACGCAGGAGGCGGAAGGCGCGGGCATCCGCGTGGTGCACCTGCGGATCGGCCTCGTGCTGTCGGGTCGCGGCGGAGCGCTCGGCACGCTCGCGCCGCTCTTCCGCGCCGGCCTCGGCGGTCCCGTGGGGAGCGGGCGGCAGGGCATGAGCTGGATCGCCATGGACGATCTCGTGGCGGCGATCCTCTTCGTGATGGTCACGCCGAGCGTCTACGGCGCGGCGAACGCCACGGCGCCGGAGCCGTGCAGCAATCGCGACTTCGGTCGGACGCTGGCGCGCGTGCTGCATCGCCCCTTCCTGCTGCCGGCGCCCGGGCCGGGCATCCGCCTGGCGTTCGGCGAACTGGGCGATCAGCTCCTGCTGCGCGGCGCGTTCGCGAAGCCCGCGCGCCTCCTGGAGCACGGCTTCCGCTTCTCCTTCCCGTCGCTGGAGCGAGCGTTGCGATTCGAGCTGGGGCGCTTCGAGGACTGAAGGACGGACGAGCCACATGGGCGCCTCGCCGACCATCGTCTGGTTCCGGCTGGATCTGCGGCTGGACGACCATCCGGCGCTGCGCCGCGCCGCGGAGGGACCGGTGGTTTGCGTCTTCGTCCTCGACGACGCAGGCGACGGCGCGTGGCCGATGGGCGGAGCGTCGCGCTGGTGGCTGCACCGATCGCTCGCGGCGCTCGACGGCTCGCTGCAGGCCGTCGGTTCGCGGCTGCTGCTTCGGCGCGGATCGAGCGCCGAGCACCTGGCGGCGCTTGCGGCGCGCGTCGGAGCCGAGCGCGTGGTCACCTCCGCCCGCATCGAGCCCGCCGCGCGGGCCCTCGAGTCGGCGGTGGAGCGGGCGCTGGCGGCGGTCGGCGCCTCGCTCGAGCGCTGCCCGGGCGCGCTCCTCCACGATCCGAACCTGGTCCGCAGCGGCAGCGGCGAGCCCTATCGCGTCTTCACCCCGTTCTGGAAGGCGTGCATGGGCGAAGGGTTCGACGAGGTTCCGCTGACCCCGCCCACGCGGCTCGTCGACGCCGGCGCCGGGATCGAGTCGCCGCCGCTGGACTCGCTGGATCTCCAGCCGCGCATCGCCTGGGACGAGGGACTTCGCGCCGCGTGGACGCCGGGCGAGGCCGGGGCGAAGGAGCGCTGGCGGAGCTTCGCGCGGGCGTCGATCGACGGATACGCCCAGGGGAGGGATCGCTGCGCGGACGACGGCACGAGCAGGCTCTCGCCGCATCTCCACTTCGGCGAGATCTCGCCGCGCCGCCTCTGGCACGAGATCCGGAAGGTGGAGCGCTCGCGCGGGGATGCGGCGAAGGAAGGGCTCCGCGTCTTCCGCAACGAGATCGGCTGGCGCGAGTTCGCCCACCATGTGCTCGCAGCCTTCCCGGCCACGCCCGTCGAGCCGCTGCGCCCGGAGTTCGCGCGCTTTCCGTGGCGGCGCGATCCGGCGCTCCTGCGGGCGTGGCAGCGCGGCCGGACGGGATACCCGCTGGTGGACGCGGGCATGCGGCAGCTCTGGCACACCGGCTGGATGCACAACCGGGTTCGGATGGTGGCGGCCAGCTTCCTGGTGAAGCACCTGCTGCAACCGTGGCAGGACGGATCGCGGTGGTTCTGGGAGACGCTCGTGGACGCGGACCTCGCCAACAACACGATGGGGTGGCAGTGGTCGGCGGGATGCGGCGCCGACGCCGCGCCGTACTTCCGCATCTTCAACCCGGTGGCCCAGGGCGAACGATTCGACGCCGACGGCGCGTATGTCCGTCGCTGGGTGCCGGAGCTCGCCGGCGTCCCCGATCGATGGATCCATCGTCCGTGGGAGGCGCCGGGAGCGCGCACGGCCGGGAGTCTTCCTCCGCCCATCGTCGATCACGGCGAAGCGAGGTCGCGGGCGCTCGAGGCCTTCGCCGCGCTGCGGTCGGAGCGCTGAGCGATCGCGGGCCGCGCATCGGCGGCGGCGCGGCGCGACGCGGTCGCGCGACCGTCGGCGCGTCGGCGCGTCGCCGCGGCGTCAGCGGGCCCGGGCGGCGCGCAGCAGGCCCGTTCGGCCGAAGGCGATGGCCGTGACCACGAGGCTGGAGGCGAGCACGCCCCAGACGTACGCGGTGCCCGAACCGACGAGGAGTCCGATGATCGGCCCCACGCCGTAGCCGAGCCCGATGAGCCCTTCGAAGATCCCGGCGGCGCCGATCTCCGCGCCCCCGACGGCCATGGCGTAGTAGAGCGCCGCGTAGTAGATGATGGCCTGCCCGGTGCCGAAGCAGATCAGTCCGGCGAGCATCAGCGGCAGCGAGTCCGCCAGGGCGATCATCGCGAAGCCGCCCGCCGCCAGGACGAAGCCGAGGCCGAGCGTCCATGCCCGTCCATGCCAGAAGACCACGCGCATCAGGACCATCACCGCCGCCAGTCGCGCCACCATCCAGACCGCGGTGATCGGCGTGCGCCAGCCCGGATCGACGCGCAGCTCGCCCAGCAGGAAGGGGATCGCCGGACCGAGCGACCCGATGAGGATGTAGCCCACCGGGAGCAGCACGCGCGTGGCGTCGCGGAGGGCGCGCTCGCCGGCGGGGCGATGCCGATGCTCGGGCTCCGGTCCGTGCGGCGGCGGATCCTTCGGCAGGCGGGGAAGGAACGCCAGCGACAGGGCGCTGATGGGCACGAAGAGGAGCATCGCGCTCACCGCGCGGCCCGAGGCGATGGCCGGCGCCATGAGGAGGAGGGCGGTGAAGACGGCGCTCATCCACACCAGGTTGAATGCACCCACCGAGCGCCGGAGCTGGTGGCCGTGGCGCCCGGCGCTCAGGTAGCCCTCCATGATCGGCCAGAGGATGGCGCTGGCGGCGCTGGCCACGAGCGAGCAGACGATGATCCCGGAGGCGCCGAGCGGAGCCACGGCGCCGCCGATCATCTGCAGGATCATCAGCACCGCCACCAGCCCGCGCGCGGAGAGCCGGCCGCGCAGGCGCGTCACCAGCCAGCCGCTGAGGAAGGCGCAGCCCGCGTAGACCACGGTGGCCGCCAGGGCGAGCGCGAAGTTCGCCCGCTGGCTCCAGCCGAGCGACTGCTCCGTGACGAAGAAGACGCCCGACCAGAGCAGGCCGCTCCCGAGGGAGTTCAGGAAGGTGATGGCGGCGACCGCGGTCATCGGCGCCGGCGGCGCGGAGGACTCGGTCCGCGGCGCCGTCGGAGCGACGACCTGCGTCATGCGGGTATCATGCCCGCTTCCGACGAGTCCATGTAGCTCAATCGGAT
Organism: uncultured Isosphaeraceae bacterium; assembly: GCA_964610365.1. GTDB lineage: Bacteria > Planctomycetota > Phycisphaerae > Phycisphaerales > SM1A02 > VGXK01. The sequence goes on along the minus strand of CAZSVT010000006.1, from coordinate 28,644 downwards.
AGAGCGTCGCCCTCCGAAGGCGAAGGTTGCAGGTTCGAGTCCCGCCATGGACGCTTCACCCACTCCCGCCGCGCCGCTCACGGTCGCCGGCTTCCAGGCGCTCATCCGCGAGCGCTACCTGGCCACCGATCGCGCCCGAGGGGCCGCCGGCACCTGGCTCTGGCTCTGCGAGGAGTTCGGCGAACTCGCCCACGCGGTGGCCAAGGCCCAGAAGGGCGAGCGGGACGACGCCAACCTCCGGGAGGAATTCGCCGATGTCCTGGCGTGGCTCGCCACCATCGCCAACATCCTCGAGGTGGACCTGGAGGAGGCGTTGCGCGAGAAGTACATGACGGGGGGCGGACCCCGGGGAACCAAGTGACGGGCGCGCTCTACACTGATCGATTCATGGGTGATCGACCTTCCATCCGCCGGCCTGCCCCTTCGCGGCGCGCCGCCGCGCGCGGCGCGGCCGTCGCGGCCATGATCCTGGGAACCGCGTGGCTGGCGACCCCGGCCGCGGCCCAGCTGGACGCGGCGGCGGCGGCATCCGCGCGGGCGGGAACGGGGGAGAGCCCGCCCGTCCGACCCGACTTCTCCGGCGCGCTCTCCGGCCTCTCGCTGGCCGGCCAGGCGGTGATGATCCCCGTCGTCGGACGCATCGGCACGGACGTGGTCGCCGAGGGGTTCGAACTCCTCGCCGAGCAGCGCGGGGCGCTGGCGCATTCCAGCGCCATCGTCATCGATCTCGACAGCGATTCGGGCAGCGACGCCGAGGCCCTGCGGATCGCCGCGGCGCTGGCGCAGCTTCGAGAGTCGGCGCCGGTGGTGATCCTGGTGCGCCGCGCCATCGGGCCGGCGGCGCTCCTGCTGCCGGTGGCGAATCGAGTGCTGATTCCCGAGCCGGCGCCATCCGGGACGATCATCGCGGTGCAGCCGGGGTCGAATCCGCAGTCCGGCGCCTCGCCGGCGGAAGCGGTGGAGCAGTTCCTGCGAACGCTGGCGCCGATCGTGGAGAGCTCGCCGCGCCGGACGGCCTGGCAATCGTTGATCTCGGATCCCTCGCGCTGGCAGCAGACCGCGCGCAGCGCCTACGGGCAGGGGATCGCGGATCCGCTGGACGGCGGACTCCCGGCCCTCGGTCGGGCGCTCCGCATCGATCCGTGGGTGCTCTCCGGCCGGCAGGTGGAGGACGCGGTGCGCCGAAGCGGGCTGTACGCGCAGCAGCTCCAGATGTTCCGCGCCAAGCTCACGGCCCGTGCCTTCGCGTCGCTGGCGCAGGCCAACGAGACGATCGGGCAGATCGCCCTGGCGGAACAGACCGCCGCATCCCTCGATCCGCGCCGACCGGGCGTGGCGCCGACGCCGCGGTACGAATCCGCGCGCGGCGGCTGGGCGCTCACCGCCTCCAGCGCCCTGGCATGGAACAAGGCCTGCGAACACGCGGCGGGACAGTGGCAGCGCGTGGCGGCCCTCTGCGACGACGCGGAGCGCCAGCTCCGCGCGGTGACGAACGACATCGGGGCCCTCGTGTCGAGCGCCGCCCTGGCTCCGATGGATCCGCTTCTTCCGGACGCGATCGATCGCCTGGAGCGGGAGCGGGCCGACCTGCACGCGCGCGTGGACCGGCTCCATGCACGACGCGACGCCGCGCTCGCCGAGTCGCAGGCGATCCTGGCCCTGCGGCGGTCATGAGCCCGGCGACGCACGGCGCGGCCGCGTCGAGCGGCCCTTCGCCATCCGTGGAATGAACGCTCGCTGTCCCATCTGCGCCGCCCGTGGTGCCGGCCGGATCCATCGCGGCTCGGCGTGGTCCGTCCGTGCGCACCCGGACCCGTCGCCGCTCGCCGGCTGGGTGATCCTGGATCTCGACCGGCACGCCGAGGGTTGGGACGACCTCACGGACGCCGAGGCGGCGGAGTTCGGCGCGATGGTCCGTCGTTCCGTGGGCGCCGTGCGAGGCGCCACCGGATGCGATCGCGTCTACCTGCTGAGCTTCTGCGAGGCCGTGCCGCACCTGCATCTCCACCTGGCGCCGCGCCGCATCGACGACGATCGGAGCCGCGCATGGGACTTGGCGGATCTCTACCGGGCCGTGGGGCGCGGAGAGGCCGCGCCGGCGGACGCCGAGCGATGTCGGCAGACCGCGGCGCGCATCGCATCGCTGCTGCGCGACGGCGCCTGAGATTCCTGCGGGTGGAATCGGTCGACCGGGCCCGTCAGGCGCCGGCCTCGCCCACGCGCAGGCGAACGAAGCGAAGGATCTTCGCGCCGGCGGGGACGAGCTGTCGCACGATGGTCTTGCCTTCGGGGTCCTTGAGGTAGGGCTGGCCGAGGAGCGTGTTCTCCTCGAGGAACTTGCGGAGCTTCCCCTCGGCGATCTTCTGCGCCACCTGCTCGGGCTTGCCGGTGGCCTTGGCCTCGGCGATCGCCTTGGCGCGCTCGGCCTCGAGGACCTCCTTCGGAAGTCCCGCCTCATCGACCGCGATCGGCGTCGGCACGGCGCCCGCGATGTGCAGGCAGATGCCGGCCGCGTCCTCGGGCTTGATGGCGCCCTCGTACTGCATGAGCACGCCGAGCTTGCCGTCGTGGTGGATGTACTTGGCGAACGCGGCGCCGGAGAGGGCCGCGCCCCGCGCGAAGCTGATGTTCTCCTGCGTCTTGATCCGCACGGCGTCCACGAGCGAGGTGATCGCCGGCGTCAGCTTCACCTCTCCGGACTGGCTCGCCGCCTCCTTCGCCACCGCGTCGGCCATCGTCCGGAACTCGGCGTTCGTGGCGGTGAAGTCGGTCTCGGCGCGGATCTCGACGATCGCGGCGCGATCACCGGCGATGAAGATCGCCACGCACCCCTGGCCCGCCGCGCGATCGGTGCGCGAGTCCATCTTGTCCTTCATCTTCTCGTGGAGCCACGCCTTGGCCTTCGCCATGTCGCCGCCGTTCTCGGCGAGGGCCTTCTTGCAGTCCATCATGCCGAGGCCGGTCTGCCGGCGCAGTTCCATCACGTCCTTGGGATTGATCTCGGGAGCGCTCATGCTGGTCACGAATGGGTTCCTGGGTTCGGTGCGAACGATGGGGAGGCGCCGAGCCATGCGGCGCGGCGCCCGCGGGGGGTTCGGCGCCCGGCGCATTCCGCTGCGGCGCCGGGACTCAGGCGTTGTCGACGATGCCCTCGGCGGCGGGGGCGGTGCGCGCCGCGGCGGCGCCCGCGTCACCCGAATCCGTCGCCTCGGCGCGGCCTTCCGCACGGAACTGGCTGCGGCTGGATCGACGACGCTGCGTGTTCGGCGACTCGGCGCCGCTCTCGGCCCGGTCGCCGTGGCCGGCGGCCTGCTCCACGCGATGCTGTCGTCCCTCGGAGACCGCGGCACAGAGCTCCCGCACCACGATGTCGATGGATCGCATCGAGTCGTCGTTGCCGGGGATGGGAATGTCCGCGAGCTCGGGGTTGCCGTCGGTGTCGATGAGGCAGATGGTGGGGATGCCCAGGTTGCGGGCCTCGTTCAGGGCGTTGGCCTCGCGGTTCACGTCGATGACCACCAGGGCGCCCGGGAGCTTCGTCATGTTCCGGATGCCGTTGAGGTTCCGGAAGATCTTCTTCTGCTCGCGCGTGAGCTGCGACTCCATCTTCTTGGAGTAGTTGCGGATCTCTCCGGTGGTCATCAGCCCCTCGAGTTCCTCGAGGCGCTTGAGCCGATCGCGGATGGTGCGGAAGTTGGTCAGCGTGCCGCCGAGCCAGCGCTCCGTCACGTAGGGCATCTTCACGTCGGCGCAGTATTGTTCGATGGCCCCGCGCGCCTGGCGCTTGGTGCCCACGAAGCAGACATCCTTGCCCTCGGAGACGGTCTTGGCGATGTACTTCTTCGCCAGGAGCAGGCCCTTGATCGTCTCCCGGATGTCGATGATGTGGATCTGGCTCTTGACGCCGTGGATGTACGGCGCCATGCGCGGATTCCAGTTGCTCCGACGCTGGCCGAAGTGGATTCCGGCTTCCACGAGTTCCTTGACGAGCGACGCCATGACGACGGGCTTCCTTCCGCGCGGACTCCGCGCTGCAGCAGCGACACCGACGGGCGACCGGTGGACACCGTCGTCATCCGCGGGGGATGCGCGACCGGCGGTCGACCCGTCCACGAGGGCGCTTGGGGGGTCGATGAACGAACGGCCGACGATCGGCCGTTCCCGGCACTGGCGGCAGGTCCACTTCGCTGCAGCCGTTTCGCCCGGGGCACGCCGCATGCGGCGTCGGAGGTGAGGATTCGACCTGGCGAAGCCGGTCGATCCACCACCACCCGGGCGAATTCGGGAGTCTACAGCGGCCTCCGCGCGGCGGCAACGCGGCGTTCACCGCCCCTCCGGAGGATTCTTCATGAATTCACCCGCAGAATGCGCCGCTGCCCGCGGCTTTCCGTCTGGTATGGTTGACGCCCCTCCTTCCACGGGTCCGAAGCAATTCTGGCGGGTGTGCCGTCGGGGACCTGGTGGAGCGGCGGGACGGAATCCCTGGCAAGGGAAGAAAGCGATCGAAGCAGACATGGCTCGTACCTCTCACGTTGCGTTCGGAATGGCCACGGCCCTCGTGGCGACCTCGATGGCGGCCGCCGGCATCTCCGGCACCACCGGCGGTGATTCGTTCAGCGGACCGGGCTGGGATACCCCGCCGGCGACCCTCGGTGCCTGGTCGATGGTCCAGTACGACAATTTCGATCCGTTCGTGGCCAACGGCTCGCAGACGCTGGTGGCGACCTCGGATCTCCTGAGCACCCACACCACCACCTTCTCCGCGGAGAGGACGCACACTTACGTCGGTGCTGGTTGGAGCACCTGGAGCGGTGGCTACAACGGCAGCGTGTACTACAGCCTCGCGTCCTCGGAGGCGAGCCTGGCGCTCTCGCCGGGGACCCTCGGGTACTCGCTCTTCTTCGAGACCGACACCTTCGGGACGTTCGACTTCGAAGTCACGGCGTGGGACTCCGACGGCAACTTCGTCACGGTGAACACCGTCACCGAGGGCAACAGCGGCGCCACCTGGGCGGGCTTCTGGACCGACGGAACCACCACCATCACCAACCTGCGCGTCGTGGGCGACGGCGCCTTCGCGGTTGGTCGCTTCGGCTATGCGATCCCGGCTCCGGGCGCGGCGGTCCTCGCCGGCCTCGCCGGACTCATCGCGCGTCGTCGTCGCGCCTGATCCGATTGCAACCCTCTCGCCGATCCTGGTGATCGACGGGAGTCCGAATCAGCGGGCGCCGCGCGGTGTCGAACCGCGCGGCGCCCGCCTTCGTTTCCGAGGGCGGCGCCGACGCGTTACGCTTCGCACCCCATGCTCGCGAAGGTCTTCAAGGCATACGACATCCGCGCCACCTACCCGCGCCCGCTGAACGAGAAGCTGGCGTGGCCGATCGGGTACGGCACGGCGCAGCTCCTCCTCGGCGAGTCGGCGCAGCGGCTCGACCCCGACCCGATGTCGCGGACGATCGTGGTGGGGCGTGACATGCGCCGGAGCTCGCCCTCGCTTTCGCAGGCGCTCCGGCAGGGGATGCGCGACGCCGGCGCCGAAGTCATCGATGTGGGTCTCGTGGACACCCCGTTCATCTACTTCGCCATCAACCATCTCGGTTGCGCGGGCGGCGTGCAGACCACGGCCAGCCACAATCCGGCCGAGTACAACGGCTTCAAGGTGAGCCGGGCCCACGCCAAGCCCGTGGGCGAGGGCTCGGGACTGGAGCGGATCCGCGAGCTCGCGGCCCTGGTGGAGCGGGAGAAGATCGAACCGCTCGGCGGCCGGGAGGAGAAGCGGGATCTCTGGCCCGCGTATCGGGATCACCTCCTGCGACTCCTCGACCCGCGCCTGATCGACGGCCGGGAGCGGCTCCAGGTGGTCATCGACGCGAGCAACGGCATGGCGGGGACGATGGTGCCCAAGGTCTTCGAGGGCGTGAAGGGGCTGGAGATCACGCGGCTCCACTTCGACAACTCCAGCGGAGACTTCGTGCACGAGCCGAATCCGCTGGTGGAGGCGAACCTGGCCGACCTGCGGCGCGAGGTGACCCGGCGCAAGGCCGACTTCGGCGTCTGCTTCGACGGCGACGCCGACCGTTGCGTGGTGGTGGACGAGACGGGATCGCCCATCGGCTGCGATCTCCTCCTGGCATGGCTGGCGAAGGGTTTCCTCGCCGAGGCGCCGGGCGCCGCCGTCGTCTACGACCTGCGTTCGAGCCGAGCCGTTCCCGAGGCCATCCGCGCCGCGGGCGGCACGCCGGTGGAGAGCCGCGTCGGCCATGTGTTCATGAAGTCGAAGCTGGCGGAACTCGGCGGCATCGTGGGAGGCGAACTCTCCGGCCACTTCTACTTTCGCGACATGTTCGACGCCGACTCCGGGGCGCGGGCCCTGGTGGCGGTGCTCAACGAACTCCTCCGCGAGCGACGCCCCCTGTCGAAGGCGATCGCGCCGTGGCGCCGCTATGCGCAGAGCGGCGAGATCAACTTCGAGAACGAGGACAAGGCGGGGGCGCTGCGGGCCCTTCGACGCGCCTTCCCGAAGGCCCGCGCGAGCGAGCTGGACGGGCTCTCGCTGGACGCCGGCGAGTGGTGGTGCAACGTGCGCATGAGCAACACGGAGCCGCTGCTGCGCCTCAACCTCGAAGCCAAGGATCGCGGCACCGTCGACCGCGCCGTCGAGAGCGTGTCGAAGCTGCTCGGCCGCCGCAGCGCGCATTGAGCATCGGTCGAGGACGGAACCGCGCCCCCGTGCGCGGTGGGCGCGCAACGATCCCGCGACGCGCCGTCATCCGACGCGCCGCGGGATGCATCGACGTCTTCTTCGGCCCCGACCCCGATCAGCCGCCCGGCTTCGGCGCTTCGTTCAGCTGCGTGCCGGCCTTGATGGGCGGCGGATTCGGCGCCTGGATCTGCTGATCCGGTGCCGGCGGAGGCTTCGGCGTGACCTTCTGGGCCGCCGGCGTGCCGCTGTCGCAGGCCACCAGCGTGGCGAGCAGGGCGGAGGCCGACGCGATTCCGATCAGTCGCAGGTGCGTTCGCTTCATGGAATGACTCTCCGGATGCGTGCGTGTCGGCGGCATCGACGGGCCGCCGCTGGGAAGTCTACCGGGCTTCCGGAACGGGATCCGCGGTCTGGCGGATCCGGCGAGGGCGCTGAGGCTTGGGAACCTCTTCCTGGAGCGGAGGGTCGCCCACCTGGACGAGGACGGGCCACGACCGCGGGGCGAGCCACCGCCACTGCGTGTGGTAGGTGTCGTCGTTGTCGGCGACGCCGAGATTGACGGTCGACCCGGGACCCGGCTGGAACCGGCCGCCGGGCCAGGGGACGCGGATCCGCTGGGTCCATCCGCCGCCGTCGGGAAGGACGGTCGGAGGATCGGCCATGCATCCGTCGCCGAAGACCTTGTTGCCGTTGAACGGCTCCACCAGCCACTCGCGCTTCTGTCCGCCCGACTCGATCACCAGGCGGATCGCGTCGGATGCGGGATCGTCGAATCGCGCCGAGTCCTGGCGGTCGTCCTGGGCGTGGCCGCTGGTCACTCGATCCGTGCTGCGCACTTCGACGAGGAGTTCGTCGCCACGCTCGCCGCGCGTCAGCGCCATGCGGCACTCCGGATCGGGCTCGAAGCGGTCGTACGGCGATGGCTCCCACACCGAGATCGGGAACGGCTGGGCGCGGTCGAGGGTCGCCGGCAGCAGCATCGATCGCTGGAGGGGCAGGCGCAACGGGAAGCGCACGGGGACGGTGCGGCCCTTGCTGTCCGGCATCTCCACCGTCACCTCGATGGGTACCGGCCGCGCGGGCGTGGGCATGGGCGTGGAGCGCGTGGTGACGGGGATCTGCGTGACGTCGCCGGGCGCCACCGGATGCGATTCGATGAGCGTGATGTTGAACGGCTCGCCGAGGGCGGTCACATGGGGATTGAAGATGTCCACCGGCGTCCAGCTCACCCAGTTCTCCCGGCCCACGAGCCACGGCTGCGGCGCCTCGCGCACCTGGCGCATGGAGATCCGGACCTCCACATCCAGCGGATTGCGGAACTCCAGCACCTTCGTTTCCACCCGTGGCGCCTGTGAGAGGTATGGATCGGGGAAGGCGCCGAGCCAGCGCAGCGCCTCCTTGTCCGAGAGCAGCTTGTAGACGCGATCCTGGTCCGCGCGCTCCACGAAGTCGGCCGGCAGCGTCACTCCCACCGGCTGGTGGAAGAATCGCAGGGCTCCGTCCTCGCCCACGTCCACGAAGGTGAGGTGCTGCAGTTGTCCGGCGAAGGGATGCTGATCGATGGACCCGCCGCAGGTTCCGACGATGTGGTACTCGACGCCGCCGACCACCTCGTCGTGCTGCATGGAGTGGAAGTGCCCGGCGACGACGGCGCGCACCTTCGCCCGCTCCAGGAGCGGCTGCACCCGCGCGGACCATTGATCGCCGGGCGTGCGCCAGAGCGGTCGGTGCAGGAGCACGATGATCGGCTTGCCGCGCGCGGCCGCGGCGGTGAGCGCGCCCTCCAGCCAGCGGAGCTGTTCGTCCCCGGGGCGCGGGCCGCGCTGCCCGAGGCCCTCGTCGCTGAAGAGGACGAGCACCGTCAGGCGCTCCAGGTCGACCGAGTACCAGAGCGGGCCGAACGTCTTCCGGTAGAGCTCCGCGAAGGTGGCGTCGCCGGGCCGGCGCGAGCCGGAGATCACATCGTGATTGCCGGGCACCGGGTAGAACGGCATCGTCAGCGGCGCCACGATGGTCAGGTACTCCTGCGCCTGGCGCGTCCACTCCGCCGGATCGCGGTGGTAGCCCTGCACCATGTCGCCGATGGTGAAGACCGCATCGGGCGACAGCCGATTCAGGTCGTCCACGGCCTGTCGGAGATAGCGAAGGCCCCAGTCCATGCCCGTCGTGCGGTCGGGGAGGATGGCGATCCGCTGCGAGCGCCGCATCGCGTGGTCCGCCACCGTCTGGCCGTTGGAGGCTGCGCCGTCGGGACCGCGGGAGAACTCGGGCGGCGCCGCGAATGCCGGAACGGCGAGCGAAAGAACGACGCAGGCGATCTGGAGCGGATGGCGCATCCACGCATCGTGGGAGGGTGCGGCGCCGGAGTCAATCACCGGTACGACGCGATGCGATTCGATCCCAGGCCCGCGGAGCCCTCCGGAAGAAAAACCCCGTCGATCCAACTGAACGGGTCGACGGGGCGGAGGGGAGAAAGATCCGCGTGACGAGCGCCCCACTACCCGCGCCGTGAATTTGCATCGGATCGCCCAGAACAGGAACTGCACAATTTTGCGCATCGTGCAGCGGGCGTTCGGATTGATACACGCTCCGACCTCGACTCCGCAAGTCGACGCGGCCCGGTCGGTCAGCCGTCGCCCGTTTCGACCGGTTCCGCCTGCAGCGGATCGAGCGCCGCCGCCATCTCCGCGCCGATCCGCGCCGGTCGGCGCGACAGGATGTCCACCAGCACCCAGAGGGTTCCTGCCCGGAAGACCACGCGTCGATCGCTCTCGCGCCAGACCACCGTGTCCCGCCACGAGCGGACCCGACCGACGTTCCGGACCCAGGTGGCCAGGCGCAAGTCCTCGCCGGGCCAGCACTCAGCCAGGTACTCGAGCTCGTGCCGGGAGACGAACCACATGCGGTTGGCGCCGAACAGCGAATCGCGCGAGAGTCCCAGCCGCCGCGCATGCAGCTCCGCGGCCCGGTCCACCCATCGCAGGTATTCGATGTTGCTCACATGCGGAATGGACCGGCTGGCGGTGGCGTCCGCCGGGACCAGCCGGAAGGTGCATGCGCGCGGATGCGGAACACCAGTCCAGGAAGGGACTTGCGGCTCGGCCAGGAACTCCAGGTCGCCGGGCTCGGTGGCCATCAGGTGTGCTCCTTGGCGCTGGAGCCGGCTCCCGGATCGATCTCCCGGAGGTACCGCCACGAGTAGAGCCCGGTGGAGTGGCCATCGGAGAAGTGGATCCGCAATGCGTAGTTGCCCACCAGCTCCGCATCGACCGCGAGCAGCGGCTCGCCGGAGCCGGGGCGGTTCGGAAGCACCGTCAGTGGATTGGTCGCAAGCTCCTCACGGAGCTGGCGCGCCTCCGCGGAGGGGCTCATCCTTCGCAGGTGAGCCACCGGGAAGAAGCTGACGCGGCCATCCATCCAGGTCACGGTCAGTCCCCTGCGACGGTCGAGATCCAGGTGCAGCGGCTTTCCGGGGTCCACGCCGCGAGTGTATGGAGACCACCCGCGACGGCCTGCCGACCGGACCGCCGCCGAGCAATGCTCCACGATGCCACGCGGAGCCGAGGTCCGACGACGGCAGCGCGGGTTCCGGAACAGGCTCTTAGAATCGAGGCGTGACCACGCTGGATGCCCGTCGAGCAGAGCCGGCCCGGGCGATCGATCGTCTCCAGGCACGCATCGACGAGTGCCGGGCGCCGGTCTGCGTGGGGCTCGATCCGGTGCTCGAGCGCCTCCCGAAGGAGATCCTCGGCCGCTTCCCGGGACCGGCCGAGGCCATCGAGCGATTCTCGCTGGAGCTCCTGGACGCGGTGGCCGGCATCGTGCCCGCGGTCAAGCCCCAGGCGGCGTGCTTCGAGCGCTACGGAGCGGCGGGCTATGCGGCCATGGAGCGGGTGATCGCGTCGGCCAGGGGCCGATTCAGCGTGATCCTGGACTGGAAGCGGGGCGACATCGGCATCTCCAGCAGCCACTACGCGGCGGGCGCCACGGCGATGGGCGCGGAATGGGTCACCGCCAACGCCTACCTGGGGCTGGACGGGGTCCGGCCGTTCCTCGAGGCCGGCCTGGGCGTCTTCGCCCTCGTTCGAACGAGCAATCCCGATGGCGACCGCGTCCAGTCGGCGAGACTCGCCGACGGCTCGACGGTGGCCGATGCGGTGGCTCGACTGGTGGCGGAGGAGGGCGGGCGCCACCGCGGCGAATGCGGGCTCAGCGCCCTCGGCGCGGTCGTGGGTGCCACGAAGGCGGCGGACGCGGCGAGGCTTCGCCATCTCATGCCCGAACAGCCCTTCCTGGTCCCCGGGTACGGGGCGCAGGGCGCGGGCGCCGCCGAGGCCGCGGCGTGCTTCCGGAGTGACGGCCGCGGGGCGATCGTCACCGCCAGCCGGAGCGTCATCTACGCCTTCGAGCCGGGTGACCCGGCCTGGGCCGAGTCGGTCCGCAAGGCGGCGGGATCGTTCGCCTGCGAGATCGCCGGGGTGGCGAAGCGATGAACGGCGCCCGACGAGCGAGGCGCGGCCGGAGGCCGGAGTGAACGGCGTCCGCGGGGAGGTCCGCGCTCCATGAATCGCGGGTGGATCGTGCTCATCGCCGTGCTGGCGATCCTGATCGGCGTTCCCCTGGCCGTCCGGCCGGAGAGCGCGGTGGTGCCGGTCGGGGCGCGCCGCGTCATCGTGGTGACGCCGCACAACGAACAGATCCGCAGCGAGTTCGGCCGGGCCTTCGAGCGCTGGCACCTGGCGAAGTACGGCGAGCCCGCCACGGTGGTCTGGAGCACGCCGGGCGGGACGAGCGAGATCTCCACGCTCCTTCGATCGAGCTGGGCGGCGGCGCTGCGCGACGGTCGCGATCCCGGCGGCGACGCCGATGTCCTCTTCGGCGGAGGGTCGTTCGAGTTCGAGCGGCTCAGCAAGCCGATCGTGGTGAAGGTGGACGGGGTGGAGCGCTCGGCGCCGGTGGTGGAGGAGACCGGCATGACGCCGCAGGAGCTGGAAGCGCTGCTCGGCCCCAACGACATCGGCGGCCGCTCGCTCTACGACCCGAAGGGGCGCTGGGTGGGGGCCGCGCTCTCCGGCTTCGGCATCGTCTGGAACGAGGACGCCATGCGCGAGTCGATCGGCCGCGAGCCGCCGCGCACCTGGTCCGACCTGGCCGACCCGCGCTTCCGCGGGTGGATCGCCATGGTCAATCCGGCGCAGTCGAGTTCCATCGCCACCGCCATGCAGGCCATCCTGGAGCGCGAGGGCTGGCAGGACGGCTGGCGCATCCTCCGGCGCGCCGCCGCCAATTCGCGCAGCTACAGCGCCAGCTCCCCGCGCGTGCCCATCGACGTGAGCCAGGGCGACGCGGCCGCCGGCATCTGCATCGACTTCTACGGGCGGGCCCAGTCGCAGTCCATCATGGAGTCCGACCGCGCCGTGCTCGGACCCGAGGCGCCGGCGCGCGTGGGATACATCGATCCCGTCGGACGCACGGTGATCGATGCCGATCCCATCGCGGTGCTGCACCAGCCCGTCGATCGCGAGATGGCGCGGCGCTTCGTGGAGTTCGTCCTCACCGACGAGGGACAGGCGCTCTGGCAGTTCCGCGCCGGCACGCCCGGCGGGCCCGAGCGCTTCGAGCTGCGGCGCATCCCGGTCAAGCGATCCTTCATCGACGCCAACCTGGACCGATTCGTGGACCGCGTGGATCCCTTCGCCATCGCCCAGAAGCCGTCGCATCCCAGCGCCGACGCCCGCCGCTTCGTCACCCCGATCTTCGCGGGCATGGCCATGGACGTGCATGCGCTGCTGAAGGACGCATGGGCGCGCATCGTCTCCCATCCGGCGTATCCGAAGGACGGCTCGCTGGTGACCGAGGCGTCGGTGAGCGATCCGCAGCTGCGGCGCTGGCTGGCCCTTTTCGACGCGATGCCGCGCATCCCCGGTCCCGACGGCGCCGAGCTCGATCTCGGCGATGCGGCGCAATTGACCACGATCGCCGAGGGATGGCTGGGACCCGAGGGCAAGGCGCCGCTCTGGCGCGACGCGGGCCTCTGGCCGGAGAGCCAGAAGGGCTCCGAGGCGCTGCGCCGCCTGGTGCGTGACTTCTTCATGCGTCAGTACCGCGCCATCCTGGAGGACGGGACGGACGGAGCGGCATCGTGAAGGCGGCCATCCTTTCGCTGGGCGACGAACTCGTGCTGGGCCAGATCGAGGAGCGGAACGCCCGCTGGCTCTCGCGACGACTGGCGGAGGGGGGCGTCACCGTGACCGAGCACCGCACCGTGGCGGACGACCTGGACGCCACCGTGGAGGCGCTCGCGGCGCTGGCGAGCGCCTGCGAGATCGTCATCTCCACCGGGGGCCTCGGCCCGACCGACGACGACCTGCTGCGCGGCGCGCTGGCCCGGGTGCTGGGCGGCGCCGCGCTGGTGGAGGACGAGACGGCGCGGCGCGAGCTGGAGGCGTGGTTCGCCGGACGAGGACGGCCGATGCCGTCGATCAACCTTCGCCAGGCGCAGCGCCCGCCGTCCGCGCGCTGTCTCTCCAACGCCCACGGAACGGCGCCGGGCCTGACGGCCACGCTGCGCCGCTGCCGCATCTGGTGTCTGCCGGGGCCGCCGTCGGAGATGCAGCCGATGTTCGAGCGGTTCGTGGCCCCGGCGCTCTTCGAGGGGCGGGATCGCCCCCGGCTCCTGGTGGAGTCGATTCCGGTCTTCGGGCTGGGCGAGAGCGCGGTGGCGGAGCGCCTGGGCGAGCTGATGCATCGCGAGCGCAATCCGCTGGTGGGCACCACGGCGAGCGGTTCGATCGTCACCGTGCGGCTCCGCGCCCACGGGCCCGTCGCCGAGGATCGGCCGGCGTTCGACCGCCTGATCGCCGAGGTGCATCGGCGCGTGGCGCCCTACGCGCTCGGCACCGGGCCGGTGACGCTCGGCGCAGCGCTCGCCGCCGAGTGCGCCGCGACGGGGACGGCGCTGGCCTTCGCCGAGAGCTGCACCGGCGGTCTGGCCGCGTCCATGCTCTGCGAGGTCCCGGGCGTGAGCGCGTGGTTCCGCGGCGGGGTCGTCTGCTACTCCAACGAGTCGAAGTCGTCGCTCCTGGGAGTGCCGCCGGAGACGATCTCGCGCCATGGCGCCGTGAGCGCCGAGACGGCGGCGGCGATGGCGGCGGGGGCGATGGAGCGACTCGGAGCGGGCGGCGCGCTCGCCATCACCGGGATCGCCGGTCCCGACGGAGGGAGCGAATCGAAGCCGGTGGGAACGGTCTTCATCGCGACGGTCGTCGGCCGGGGCGCCGCCTGCGTTCGACGCTTCCAGTTCCCGGGCGATCGCTCGGCGGTCCGCGAACGGGCGGCGAGGGCGGCGCTGGGGGCCTTGAGGCTCCACCTGCGGGGCGAACCGGCCACGGCGCTCCTCTGGCAGCGTGGAACGGACCGGGGATCCTGATCTCCGGGAAGCGTCGAACGCGGCATCGAACGCGCTCGCAGGCGAGCGCCGAGGGGAACTGGAGGGGCCCGATCCCTGTAGAATCGCCGCCCTTGCCCGTCCGTGGTCTCGCTCCGCGTCGGAGCTGCGGCACACGGCCACCGGTCGATCCCAGGATGCGACCGGACCCCGGAGTCACCATGAACAAGCCGATCGTGTCCGCCCTGATCGCCCTCCTCGCCGCGACGCCCGCCCTGGCGCAGGAAGGCGCCGCACCGCCGAAGCCCGCCACGCCTCCCGAGGCGGCACCGCTTCCGGATCTCCAGCTTCCGCCGGGTCCGAAGCCGCTGGCCACGGACTGGGCGCCGGGCGACACGGACGCCGCGGCCGTGGGACGCGCCGAGGCGCTGCTCGCCAAGGTGACGAAGGCGTACCAGGACGCTCCCACGCTTTCCGACACCATCAAGCTCACCAGCCGTTCGCCCTTCGGCGAGCAGACCGACACGCTCGGCGTGGCCTTCGCGGGCCAGGATCTGCGCCTGGAGAGCGGCCAGATGACGCTCGTGGCCACGGGCGGCAAGCTCTTCATGGACGCCGAGGGCAACACGCGCAAGTTCCTGGAGGTGCCGATCACCGACGGCGTCGACGCCACGCTCAACTCCGTCATGCCCGGCTTCCGCCTCCCGGTGCCCTACCGCGAGCTCCGCGCCGGCAAGACGGGCGACGATCTCTTCAAGGGCTTCTCGCTGGGCGTGCTCGAAGGTCTCAAGCCCGCCGGCTTGCGGCAGAAGGACGGCAAGGACCAGATCCTCATGCGCGCCACCAACGGCGACATGGTGGTGACGGTGGATCCCGCCACCTCCCTCATCAGCTCCATCGACACCGTCTTCACCCCGCCGCAGGCGCCGCCGGGAATGACCATCGGCGTGGAGATGGCGATGTCCCCCAAGCTCGGACCGTCGCTGGAGAACCCCATCGTTCCGCCGGCGGCCAACGGGCGCAAGGCGGTGGCCACGATGGCCGACCTCATGGCCCCCATCAGCGTGGGTGACCAGGCGATGGAGTTCACCCTCGTCGATCACACCGGCGCCACGGTGAAGTCCGCCGACCTCAAGGGCAGCGTGGTGGTGCTCGATTTCTGGGCCAGCTGGTGCGCTCCGTGCCAGCGCGGTCTGCCGAAGATCGACGAGGTGGCCAAGTGGGCCGCCGAGAGCGGCAAGACCGTGAAGTTCTTCGGCGTCAATGTCTGGGAGCGCGTGGAGAAGGACGAGCGACAGCCCTTCGCCGCCAAGTTCTGGCCGGAGAAGAAGTTCACCTTCCCCACCCTCGTCGACGCGGAGGACACGCTGGCCAAGGCGTACGGCATCCAGGCGATTCCCGTGACCCTGGTGATCGGGCCCGACGGCCGCATCGCCGCGGTGCACGAAGGCGCCGATCCGGAGATGGTGGCCACGCTGAAGTCCGACATCGAGAAGGCGCTCGGAACCAAGACGGCCACGCCGTGATGTCCGAGCGGGCCGCTCAGGCCGTGCAGGCACGACGCCCGGAAGCGATCCATCGATCGCTTCCGGGCGTCGTCGTCGCGGCCTCGCTCCTCGCCTCGGCGTCGGCGCAGCAGCAGGCCCCGGATCCCGCCGCCCAGCAGGCCTTCCGCGATCTCGTCAAGGCGACGCGGGCCCGCAAGCCGTTCGAGGTGAAGAGCACGCTGGTCATCGAGGCGATCGAGGGCGAGGTCCGGCGCGAGTCGCCGACCATCGAGTCGACGCAGCGCTTCGATCCATCGGCCTCGCCGCGCCGCGCCGCCCTGGCGCTCAACGGCTTCGATGTGCTCCTGGACGGCGGCAGGATCACCGTGCGGCACGCGTCGAACGATCGCGAGTACGTGCAGTTCGAGGACGACGGCGATCCGTACTACGCGCTGCTGACGACCTTCACCGATCTTCCCTTTCCGCAGATCGGCCTGGTGCTGGGCGAAGCGGAGCCGGACGAGGTGCTGCCGCAGCTCTGCTCGCGCGCCGCATGGATCGTGCCCACGAAGGTGGAGACCATCGAGGCGAACGCGGAGAAGAACCAGCCGGCGCTGCGGCGCCTCCATCTCACCAGCGAGTTCGAGCGGATGACGCTGGACATCGATCCGGCCCGCCATGCGATCTCGGCGATGAACCTCACGATCAGCGGAGGCCCGATGGTGCGGCCCGGTGCGTCGCTGGAGTTCCGGCTCCGCTGCACCGACACGGATCTCCCGGCGGAGGAGGCGGCGAAGGCGTTCGCGTTCGATCCGGGTGATCGCCGGCGCGTCGATGCGATCGTCGCCCTGCCGCGCGGCAGCGAGGGCGGAGGCGGCGGCGCGAGCGCGCCCACCATGGTGGGTCGACCGGCGCCGCCGCTGGAGTTGCCGCGCTTCGACGACGGAGACTTCGACCTCGCCAACTTCCGCGGCCGCAAGGTGGTGATCGTGGACTTCTGGGCCACCTGGTGCGGTCCGTGCCGCGTCTCGCTGCCGCAGCTGGACGCGGTGGCGCGCACCCTCCAGGAGCGAGGCGCCCCTGTGGCCGTCGCCGCGATCAACACCCTCGAGGGGCTCAAGGGCGAGGAGCTGCGCCGCAAGGTCGGCGCCTTCTGGAAGGAGAAGAACTTCTCGATGATCCTGGCCCTCGACGAGGACGGCCACGCCGCCGAGCAGTTCGGAGTGCGGGGGATTCCCGCGACCTTCGTCATCGGCCTCGACGGCACGGTGGTCTGGGAGCATGTGGGGATGAGCGAGGAGTACGGCAAGTCGCTCCTGGAGGCGGTGGAGAAGGCGATCGCGCCGGCGGCCGACGCGGGGAAGCCGTGACCGCGGCGCCGTCTCCGCACGCGCCCGCATCGACCACGCCTTCGCCGATGCGCGGGGTGTCGCTGCCGGTGATGGACGATCGCGCTTCGCCGGAGCGGCTGGGTCGTGCGCTGCGCGCTCTGGGCATCGCCGATGTCCGCACGGGCCGTCACGAGCGCATGCTCTACGCCACCGACGCGAGCATCTTCCAGGTGGAGCCGCTGGCGGTGGTGGTGGTGGGGAGCGAGCGGGAGGCGGAGCTCGCGGTGGCCTTCTGCCGCGACCAGGGACTTCCGCTCCTGCCGCGCGGCGGCGGCACCGCGCTGGCCGGTCAGACCGTGAACCGGGCGGTCGTGCTGGACTTCAGCGCCCACTGCCGGCGCATCCTCTCGGTGGACCAGGCGGCGAAGCGGGCGTGGGTGGAACCGGGCGTGGTGCTGGATCAGTTCAACGCCCACCTGGCGCCGATGGGATTGATGTTCGGCCCCGATGTGGCCACCTCCAGCCACGCCAACCTGGGCGGCATGATCGGCAACAACTCCGCCGGGGCGTACTCGGTCCGCTACGGTCGGACGGTGGAGCACCTGCACGGACTCGTCGTGCTCCTGCCGGATGGAACGCGACTGCACCTGGAAGAGGGCTCGGCGCAGCGGGATCCCCGGCAGCGGGAGATGGCGGGCCGACTGGCGGAGATCGTGCGCTCCGTGGAGCCGGAGATCGATCGCCGCTTCCCGAAGATCCGCCGCCATGTGGACGGCTACAACCTGGACATCCTGCTGAAGGAGCTGCGCGAGTCGACGCCCGGGACCGTCGACCGCGTGAACCTGGCGCACCTGGTCTGCGGCAGCGAGGGCACGCTGGCCGTCACGCTCCGCGCCGAGCTGCGGCTGGTGGATCGACCGGCGGTGCGGGGCCTGGCCATCGCCGCCTTCCGCAGCGTGGACGCGGCGCTCGAGTCACTCCTGCCCATCCTCGGCCAGTCGCCGGCGGCGGTGGAGATGGTGGACGACGTGGTCATCCAGACGGCGCTCCTCAACCGCGAGCACCGTGCCACGGTGGCGTCGCTGCCCTCCTTCGGCGGGGACGCGCCGGGCGCCGTGCTGTACGTGGAGCACTTCGGCGCCACGCGCGAGGAGGTGGAGGCGAAGCTCGACGGTCTCGCGGCCATCCTGCCCGGCGCGCCGATCGAGCGGTTCCTCGACCCGGCGGCGATGCTCCGCGCCTGGCGCCTGCGCAAGGCCGGCGAGCCGCTGCTGCACGCCATCCCGGGCGAGCGCAAGCCCATCACCTTCGTGGAGGACACGGCGGGCGACCCGTCGAGGCTGCGCGAGTTCGTCCACGAGTTCCGGGCGATCGTGGAGAAGCACGGCACGCGCGCCGCGTACTGGGCCCACGCGAGCGTGGGCTGCCTGCACATCCGTCCCCTCGTCGATGTCCGCAGCCCCGACGACCGCCGTCGCATGGTGGAGATCGCCGAGGAGGTGGCGGCGCTCGTCCACCGGTACGGCGGCGCGCTCTCGGGCGAGCACGGCGACGGCCGCGTGCGCACGCCGCTCCTGGAGCGCGTGATGGGCGCCCCGCTCATCGACGCGTTCCGGCGCGTGAAGGCGGTCTTCGATCCGCAGGGTCGGATGAACCCCGGCAACATCGTGGGGCCGCAGGAACCGGCGCGGATCCTCGAGCATCATCGCGTGCGCCCGCAGCAGGCATTCACGCCGCTGCCGGCGGAGCGCGGCCTCACCTACTTCCGCTACGACCGCGAGGGCGGCTTCGGCCATGCCATCGAGCAGTGCAACGGCGCCGGCATCTGCCGGCGCATGTCGCCCGGCGCGATGTGCCCCAGCTACCGCGCCACGCTCGACGAACGGCACGCCACGCGCGGCCGCGGCAACGCCCTGCGGCTGGCCATCACCGGGCAGTTCGGGGAGGGCGCGCCCTCATGGCGCGACCCGGAGACGCTGGAGACGCTGCGCCTCTGCCTCTCGTGCAAGGCGTGCAAGAGCGAGTGTCCGTCGAACGTCGACATCGCCAAGCTCAAGGCGGAGTACCTGGCGCACTCGTACCGGGAGTCGGGCGGTGTTCCGTTCAAGGCGAAGTTCTTCGGGCGCGTGCGCCGCGCGAGCCGCGCGGGGTCGGCGCTCTGGCCGCTGGCCAACGCCGTGCTTCGATCGCGCCTCGGCAAGGCCGTGCTGGCCTCGGTGGCCGACATCGATCCGCGGCGCGAAATGCCGACCTTCGCGCCGTCGCTGCTGCGATGGGCAAGGAAGCGCCAGCGACGGGAGGGGCGCATGGGTGTCGCCCCTTCGCGCACCGCGTCGCCGCCGGTGCTCCTCTTCGCGGACTGCTTCACCGCCTTCCAGGAGCCGTGGATCGGCGAGGCGGCGGTGGAGGTGCTGGATGCCTTCGGCTACCGCGTGGAGATCTCCGACGCCGGCTGCTGCGGACGGGCGCTGCTGTCCACGGGCATGCTGGCCGAGGCGAGCCGCACCTGCGCCGCCACCGCGCGGAACCTGAGGCGGGACATGGAGCGGCATCGCGCCGAGGCGGTGGTGGTGTGCGAGCCGAGCTGCCTGAGCGCCCTCACCGACGACTGGCGCGACCTGCGCATGGCCGAGTCGGCGGAGTCGATCAACGCGCTCGCGGACCGCTGCCACTCCGTGGACGGATTCCTCGATCGACGCTGGGATCATCATCCGCGGCGCCCGGCGCCGTCGCCATCCCGGGAGCGGCTGCTGGTGCACGCCCACTGCCACCAGCGCGCCCTCGAGGGAGGGGAATCGGCGGTGCGGCTCCTTCGCCGCTTCTGGCCCGATCGCGTGGAGCTCCTCGACTCCGGCTGCTGCGGCATGGCGGGAAGCTTCGGCTTCACCCGGGATCGCTACGACCTCTCGATGGCCATCGGCGAGCAGTCGCTCTTCGCCCGCCTCCGGGAGCGGGGCGTGGGCGCGGAGGAGGGCGCGGCGGCCGGCGGCGCCGCCCATGCGCCGGTGGTGGTGGCCGCCGGCACCAGCTGCCGGCACCAGGTGGCCGAAGGCGTGGGCGCCGAGGCGCTCCACCCGGTGGACCTCCTGCGGCGCATCCTGCGTCACGACGACGCGGCGCCGTCCCGCTAGACTGCGGCCATGACCTCGGAAGGCACGGATCCGATGTCGCTCGAGCTGGAGTCGGAGTCGGGCGGGCCGGACATCGACGGCGCCTGCATCCTCCTCGTCGACGACAACCAGCAGAACCTTGAACTCATGCAGGCCTACCTGGAGGCGCTGCCGGTGCGCCTGGAGACGGCCCACGACGGCCTCGAGGCGGTGGCGGCCATCGAGCGGACCCAGCCCGCCCTGGTGCTGCTGGACGTGATGATGCCGCGCAT
This sequence comes from uncultured Isosphaeraceae bacterium, assembly GCA_964610365.1. Taxonomy (GTDB): domain Bacteria; phylum Planctomycetota; class Phycisphaerae; order Phycisphaerales; family SM1A02; genus VGXK01. The sequence goes on along the minus strand of CAZSVT010000006.1, from coordinate 8,354 downwards.
GAGCGGCTTCGAGGTCTGCCAGAAGATCAAGCAGAATCCCGCCACCCGCGACGTGGTGGTGATCATGGTCACCGCCCTGCACGAAGTGGGGGACTACGAGCGCGCCGTGGAGAGCGGCTGCGACGACTTCCTCACCAAGCCGGTGAACAAGCTGGAGCTCGTCACGCGCACGCGGAGCCTGCTGCGCGTGCGGATGCTGAAGAAGCGGATCGAATCGCTGCTGCGCGAGCGGCGCGGCGCCTGAGCGTCACGCCGCCCGCAGGTCGGCCACCGGATCGACGCGGAGCGCGGGGCGTCGGAGCCAGGCGCTCCGCGATCCCCGCGGCGACTGCGCGTGGCGGAGGCGTTCCAGGTAGATCTGCAATTGCTCCGCGCCGAACTGGCCCAGCCATTCGCGGCGGGCACTGGGGTTGAGGTCGACGACGGAATCGACGAGTTGAGCCTTGGTGAGCATCGCGTTCTCCGGGATGACTCACGCCGGCTCCGCCCGCGTGGAACGGTTGCATCGGCTCGATCGCTCCCCGAACCCCAGGGAATAACCGGAGCGGTCACGCGGGCCGAAAGGAGAGCCTGGCCTGGGCCACATCCGGGTACATCTCGAAGATGCGGTCGAGGCGCGAGAGCTGCAGGACCTGCGCCACCATCCCGTGGAGGCTGGCCAGTTTCACCTGGGCCCCGCGGTTGCGCATGGAGCGGCTCAGCGTCAGCAGCGTGCTGATGCCGGAGCTGGTGATGAGGTCCACCTTGCTGAAGTCGATGATGATCTTGCGCACGCCGGCGTCCACCAGCTTGCCGATGCTCTCGGTGAGCTGCTGGGCGGTGCCGCGATTGATCCCGCCGTCGGCGGTGAGGACCAGCAGGTCGCCATCGATTTCCTGTGCGTACGTTTCCACGATCGGGACTCCCGTGCGTTCGATCATCCTAGCGGCTCCCGCCGCTCATTCGCGCACCACGCGCATGGCCACCAGGTCCTGGACATCCACCAGTCCGACGGGGCGCCCGTCGGCGTCGATGACCGGGATCTCGTCGAGGCGCGCCTCCTGGACGAGACGGACCGCGTCCCGCACCAGGGCGTCCACGCCCAGCGTCCGGGGTCGGGCCGTCATCACGCCGCGGACCGGCGCGTCGAGGACCTCGGCGCCGCGGCGATTGATGAGCCGGCGGAGATCGCCGTCGGTGAGGATGCCGCAGAGGCGGCCCTCGCCGTCCACCAGCATCACGGCGCCGGCGCGTCGACCCTCGCCGGCGGCGGAGAGCGCCTGGCGCACCGTGAGCGATTCCTTCACCACCGGCAGGTTCTCGCCCACGCGGAAGCGGAGCGCCTCGGTGATCGGTCGCAGTCCGGCGCCGAGCATGCCGCCGGGATGGCGGCGATGGAAGTCGTCGGCGGCGAAGTTGCGGCGGCGGGCGACGGCGAGGGCCAGGGTGTCGCCCACGGCGAGCATCGCGGTGGTGGTGGCGGTGGGGGCCAGGTTGTGCGGGCATGCCTCGGCCACGTCGCCGATGGAAAGGTGAACGTCGCCGTGCTTCGCCAGGGCGCTGGCGGGGCGCCCGGTCACGGCGAGGATGGGGATCGAGTCGGCCTTGAGGAGGAGCGCCAGGTTCACCACTTCCTCCGTCTCGCCGCTGTAGGAGAGGAGGAGGGCCACGTCCTGGGGACGGATGCGACCGAGGTCTCCATGCACCGCCTCCGCGGGATGGACGAAGTGGGACGGCGCGCCGAGCGACGCGAGCGTGGAGGAGATCTTGAGCCCCACGAGCCCGCTCTTGCCCATGCCCGAGACCACGACATGTCCCCGGCAGCCCTCCAGCAGCGTGATGGCCCGCTCCCATGCGGGGCCCTCCGACGCGGCGCGGTCGGCGATCCGCCGGATGGCGTCGGACTCGGCGCCGAGCGCCTCCCGGATGAAGTCGGTCTCCGACTGGGTGGTGGGCCCGTCGTCCATCGCCGGAGTCTACCGCCCTCCAGGTGATACCCTTTGTTCATGCCGTTGCAGGACGACTACAGGGTCCACCTCTCCTCCTTCGAGGGCCCGCTCGACCTGCTCCTCTATCTCGTGCGCCGGCACGAGGTGGACATCAACGACATTCCCATCCACCGGCTGACGGAGCAGTACCTGGAGTTCCTGCGGCAGATCGACACGGTGGACGTGGACCTGGCCGGCGAGTTCCTGGTGATGGCGGCGACGCTGGTGGAGATCAAGAGCCGGGCGCTGGCGCCGGCCCGCGCGCCCGGGGAGGACGCGGCGCCGGGCGACGCGCCCGAGGCGGAGTCCGCGGATCCGCGCGCCGAACTCGTGCGCCAGCTCATCGAGTACCAGAAGTACCGCGGGGCGGCGGAGGATCTCGAGGCCATGCGGCGCCGGCGGGCGGCGCGGGCGGAGGCGTCGGGGGCGGCGCTGCCGGGCACCGTGCCGGAGGAGGATCCGCCGATCGATCTCGAGGATGCCCACATCCTCGACCTCCTCAAGGCCTACGAGCGCATCATCAGCGCGGTCGACTTCACGCGCCTGGGCGAACACCGGGTGGAGTACGACGACACGCCGATCGAACTGCACGAGGCGGATCTCGTGGACCAGCTCGGCCGCGCCGCCGATCGACGGGCGACGCTCACGGATCTCTTCCGCGGGCGCCGGCGCAGCGAGATGGTGGGGCTCTTCCTGGCCCTGCTCGAACTGGTGCGCACGCAGCGCGTGCGCGTGGATCAGCGCCGGCCCGAGGAGCCCGATGCCGAGGATGTTCAGGATGGGCGGGCATGGCGCGCACCATGGCGCGGACCACCTGCTCCTGGAGCTGTCGGACCTTGGCCACGGCCGAGGCCTCGGTGAGCTCGTTGCCGAGGATGCTGAAGGTCCAGCGCCGGTCGCCCGCCTCCACGAATCCCGAGAGGGTGCTGACGCCGTTGATGTAGCCGGTCTTGCAACGGATCGTGGCGGCGCCGGGATCGATCTCGCGGAAGCGCTTGCGCACGGTGCCGCTTCGTCCGCCCACGGCGAGACTCTCCAGGAAGACCTCCGCCGTGCCCACCTGGCGGGAGAGCTGGTCGAGCCATCGGCTGAGGCCGCGGGCCGTGACTCGGTTGGCGCGCGAGAGACCCGAGCCGTCGGAGACGGCGAAGCCGCTGGCGTCGTCGCCGAGCGCCCGCGAGAGCCTCGCGGCCATCACCTCCGCACCGAGGCTCCAGGAACCGGGGCGATCGGTGGCGGCGGCGGCGGCCCGCTTGAAGAGGGCCTCGGCGTAGAGATTGTCGCTGTCGGTGTTGGCCCGCTCGATGGCGGTGGCGATGGGCGTCCGGATCACGGGTCCCACCGGCGTGCCCGATGGCGGCGGATCCGCGGGGCCGGCCAACCGCACGCGGGCCACGGCGACGCCCGCGGCGCGGAGCCGATGGGCGAGGATCTCGCCGAAGAGCGAGGGCATGTCGTGGACCACCGCCGGGACGGGACTCTCGTAGGCCTGCTTCACGTTGCCGTTGACCACCAGGTCGTTCCGATCGGAGCTGCGCGAGGTCCAGATGGTGTTCGAATCGTTGCGGCCGGTCTTCGAGGTGGCTCGATTGCGGATCTGGAGGAACGGCACCGCCGGCTCCACGCGGGAGATGTCCGGCGCGGACCCGGGAACCGGGCGCGGCGTGATGTGCAGCCGATTGAGGTGGAAGTTCAGTCCGCAGACCTCGGCGCAGTAGCGCTCGTTGAGCTGATCCTTCGGCCACATGGGATGGACGAACTCGCGCTCGAAGATGCGGTCGTCGACGATCAGCTCGTCCACCGACGCGATGCCCGCATCCACGACGGCGCGCACCCAGAGCCGTAGCAGGTCCTCCACGCCCATGCCGCCGCGCCCGCCCCGCGCCGGATCGGCGGCGCCGACGGTGGCAAGCGCGTCGGGATCGCCGAAGGCCGGATCTCCGTCGCCCACCACGATCAGGCGCCCGCCGTCGCGAAGGAGCTGCGTGCGGAAGCTGAAGTCCGAGCCGAGGATGTCCAGGGCCATCCCCGTGGTGAGGAGCTTCATGTTGCTCGCCGGGAGCATCGGCTCGGTGGCGCCGATGGACACCACCTCGCGACCTTCGTCGTCGCGGATGCTGACGGCGATCTTCGCCTTGCGGAGCTTCGTGGCCTCGATCTGGCGGGCGACCTCGGTGCGCAGGGCGGCGTCGGGCGATGGGTCGGCCGCAGGTTTCGACGCGGCGCCGGGCGCCGACGTCGATCGGGCGCCGGCGCTCGACCTGGTCGCCGCGCCGCCGGGAGGATCGGCGTGCGCCGCACGGGCCGCGGGGAGCATCGCGAGCGCCAGGAGCGACGCCGACAGCGCGACGGTGGTCCGCCTCCAGCCTTCCTTGGCCCAGGTCCATCGCATGATCGGTGGCCACTCTATCGGTTCGACGCCCCTCCGTGGTTCGACGGAAGTTCCGCCGCCGCGCTTCCGGCGACGAACCCGCTCGACCACGCCCACTGGAAGTTGAACCCCCCGATGCGTCCGTCCACGTCGAGGACCTCGCCGCAGAGATGGAGGCCCGGCACGACGCGGCTCTCCATCGACTCGAGGCGAAGCTCGCGGAGCGGCACGCCTCCGGCGGTGGCCTCCGCGAAGGTGTCGCCCCGGGAGCCGGTGATCGGCAGCGACGCCGGGGCGAGTTCCGCCGCCAGCCGGGCGCGGACCTCGCGCCGGAGCTGCCTCGGCGAGGTGGCCGGATCCGCGCCGCTGGCCTGGCACGCGGCGCGCACGAGGCGATCGGGAAGGTGGCGGCGCAGCAGCGACCCGATCGACGACCCGCCGGCGTCCGCCAGCCACGCGTCGAGCCGATCCTCGGGGATCTCCGCGAGCCAGCGCACCGAGAGCGAGCCCTCGTCGGCCTGGAGGAAGTGGCGGCTGGCGTCGAGGATCGCCGGGCCGGAGAGGCCGAAGTGGGTGCAGAGCACGCTGCCGGCGACGCGGCGGATGACGCGACCGTGATCGCGCACCACCACTTCGGCCTCGGCGGCGACGCCGGGGATGGAGCGGATCCAGTGACCCTCGCGAAGGATCAGGGGGACCAGGGCGGGCGTGATGCGCTCGGTCACCGAGTGTCCGAGCGCGCGGGCCAGCTCGAACCCCGATCCGTCGGAGCCGGACTTCGGGAGCGCCCGTCCGCCCGCGGCGAGGATCACCCGCGACGCGATGACCTGGCCGGCCTCCGAGTCGATCGCGAAGGCGCCATCGCCCGCGGCGACGGGCCGGACCGAACGGACGCGCGCCGGATGGAGCAGTTCCGCGCCGGCGCGGCGGGCCTCGCCGAGCAGCGCGTCGAGGACGGTGTGGGCGTCGTCGGTGACGGGGAAGAGCTTGCCGGTCTCCTCGCGCTTGAGCCGCACGCCGAGCGACTCGAAGAACTCGATCGTCCGATCGACGCCGAACCGCTCCAGCACGCGCCGGATGGCGGCGGGCGAGGAGCCGTTGAAGTCGCGCTCGCTCACCGCGTGGTGGGTGACATTGCAGCGACCGCCGCCGGCGACGAGGATCTTCGCGCCGAGCCGGCGGGCGCCGTCGAGCGCGAGGATGCGAAGCCCCGGCCGGCTCCGCGCCGCCCAGATGGAGGCGAAGAGCCCGGCGGCGCCGGCGCCGACCACGGCCAGGTCCACCTCGCGGCGATCAGCCATCACCGAGCGTGATCGTCCGATCGAGGTCGACGGCCTTCTCCGACTCGTAGCGCAGCCCCACGGTGGCGCCCTTCGTTCCGCGGAGGATGGCCCGGATCAGCCGCGATCCGTGTCCGGGGACGCCTTCCTCCACCACCACCACCTCGGGCTTGTGCGCCTGCGCCGCGAAGGTGCGATCCTGTCGCGAGCTCATGAGCCCCGCGGCGATCACCGAGACATCGCCGCCGCCGTCGATGACGAGGCGATCCGGCTCGCCGATCTTCCGATCGGCGGCCCGCTGCGTCCGCGTGGGGATCAGTCGATCGTTGGCCACCGCCACGGTGAGCTCCCAGAGATCGCCGCCCAGGGGCGTGGTGGTGACGCTCTCCCAGCGCAGCAGCGGCATCTCGCCGGCATGGAGGGCCACGAACGCGAAGTTGCGATGGCACTCCTCCTCCAGCATGAAGCCGGGCGGGATGCGCGACGACCACTTGTTCCCGCCGCCGACGAGCACGGTCCCGAACTGCGGATGCTCGAGTTCCTTCCAGTCGCTCCAGGTGCGCCCGAGGAGGAGCCGGTCGTCCAGGCGCTGTCGCTGCTCGGGCGTGGGATCGCTGCCGTTCTGCAGGAGCCGCTTCTCCGTCCAGAGTTCGTTGGTGAAGGTGACGATGCCCAGGCCTTCCGCCAGCCAGTTCACCAGCCCGCCGTGCACCACGTAGAGCCCGGAGTGGATGACGAGCGATCGGTAGAAGGGAAGGAGCTCCTCGCCGGCGCGGGTGATCGCCTCGTAGACCGCGCGGTCGCGCGGCGGGTAATCCGCTTCTCGCTCCGGGGCGCCCGGCCCGCGCAGGATCATGCCGCCGGCGTTGTGGAAGGCCTGGCCCGCGGCGATGTTCGGATGGGCGAGCACGAAGAGGGCGATCGACCGCGCCTCGGGATGGAAGAGCGGCCACGGTCCCGCGCCGGACTGCACCACGTTGGGCTGCCATCCGCCGGGCCAGTTGCGGTTGAGGTCGTAGCCGCCCACGCCGTCCTCGTTGATGCGGCCGTCGCCGTCGTCGTCGATGCCCTCCTCGCCGGCGCGTGACCAGTCGCCGTACTCGCGCGTGCCGTCGGGGCGCGGCTCGGAGGGGACGGGTTCGAGGATCCGGGGATCGCGGGCATTGCGCCGATGCGTCCCGAACGGATCCTTGCGCCACATCGGCTCGATCGAGCCGTCGCCGTCGAGATCGTTCGGACCGTCCTCGTCGACGAGTCCGTCGCCGTCGTTGTCGGTGGGATGGCGACCGGTGCGATGGGAGCTGGGCGTGGCGGGCTCCTCGAACCAGCCGACGCGATTGTCCGGGTTGACGATCGGCACGAAGTAGAACGCGGCGCGATCGAGCAGGGCCTTGAGCGCGGGAACGGAGTCCTGGTACTTGAGCAGGTACCAGATGGAGTAGAGCACCGTCTCGGTGGCCTGGATCTCGTTCGCATGGATGCTGCCGTCGACGTACATCGCGGGCTTCTCCTGCGCCTCGCCGGTGGAGAAGTTGGTGACGGTGAGCAGCCAGATGGGGCGACCTTCGACGCTTCGGCCGATGGTCGAGAGACGCGCGAGATCGGGTCGGGCACGGGCGAAGCCGCGCAGCATCTCGGCCACCTCGTCCGTGGTGTAGAACCGGTTCCACGCCGGGTCGGCCAACGGCTGCGACGGGCCGGCGGCGGCCGCGTCGGCGCGACTCTCGCCGTCGCCGTCGTGGCTCACGGGCAGCGACGGGTCGAAGCGCCCGGGCGCGTGGCGCGGCTCGGAGGCCCGGCCGTCGGCGATGGTGACCGTCCACTCGCCGATCGCCGGATGACGCACGACGAGATCGAACGGCTCGCCGGCGCGATCCTCCACGATCCAGCTCGCCGACTGCGTCGCGCCGGGATCGAGCGCCGGAACGGTCTGCACGCGCAGCCCGCTGCGGATGCGCTCGATGGGGGCCGTGAGCCGCAGCACCAGCGGCGGCGCCATGCCCTCGCCGCGCGCGGCGGCCATGGAGAGCGGCAGTCCGCCGGTGTTGGTGATCGATGCGTCGATGCGCAACACCCCGTCGGCCAGGCGCGTCACTTCGGGACCGCGCAGGGCGATCGCGGGTCGCCGCGCCGCGAGCGTCTCGAGCCATCGGACCTGGCGGGCGGCGATCTCGTCGAGCGCCGACTCCGGCGGATTCTCGCGGAAGCCCGGAACGAAGCCGCCGATCTCCACCTCGCCGAGCGTGGGATGCTTGAAGGGAGTCCACGCCACGAAGCCGGCGCCTTCGCGATCCCGATCGCTGTACTCGAGCCATGCGAGGGCGTCGGGATCGACGGCCCCGGTCTCCCTGGCGCTGGGCGCGGCGGCGCTCGCGGGCACGGCGCCGCGACCGCCCGGACCTCCTCGCGGGCCGCGACGACCGCCGGGCCCTCGACCTGCCGCGGGCGGAGGAGCGGCCTCGGGCGCCGCCGCCGGCGGTGGCGACGGCGCGTTCTCGCCGGCGGGAGCGGGAGCGGGCGGGGGAGCCGGAGCGCCGGCCGCGGGCGGCGTCGCGGGATCCGGGCGCGACCAGATCGTCGTGGCGATGCTGGGGATGCCGCGGTGCAATCCGCACCAGAGCTGGAAGCTGCCGGCGGGATCGGCGCCGCTGCCGCGCGAGAGCCCGGTGACGTCGCGGAAGCTCTTCGCGAGCTCGCCCCAGCGCCCGGCGTCGGATTCGTCCATGAATCGCGGCA
>CAZSVT010000005.1:0-35309 GCA_964610365.1 uncultured Isosphaeraceae bacterium | reverse complement strand
GGAATCGCAGGTGATGTCGGCCAGGGTGGCGCGGCGCATGGGGCGCTCCTGGAGCCGATGGATGGGCATGATCGGGAAGAGCTGGTGGATGGCCCAGATGTCCGGGAGGCTCTGGAAGATGGAGAGGTTGCAGAAGTAGGTGTCGCTGAGGGCGCTCTCCAGGTCGTCGAGTTCCTCCGGCACCTCGTCCAGCTCGCGCACCTTGTCGCGGATCTTCGCGGCGGTGGCCCAGAAGATCCGGTCGCAGAGGGCGCGGTGCTCCAGGGTCATGTAGCCCAGGGAGAAGGCGCGCATCGCCTCGTCGCGGGCGTCCAGGATGTCGTGGTAGTGCTCCAGGAGCCGGCGCTCCGAGACATTGCGGTAGACGTCGAAGAGCTCGATGAGCGGGCGCGGCAGCTCGTCGCCGCCCGTCGCCGCCGGCAGCTCGGCGGGCACGGAGAAGCGGTCGAGTCGGTTGGCGCCGAGGACGTTGAAGACGAGCACGCTCTGCTGCGCCACCATCGCCCGTCCGCTCTCGGTGACGATCGTGGGGTGCTCCACGCCCTCCTCGTCGCAGACGGACATGATCTTGTAGACCACGTTCGTGGCGTACTCCGGCAGCGTGTAGTTCGTGGAGAACTCGAAGCTCGACTGCGTGCCGTCGTAGTCGATGCCCAGGCCGCCGCCGACATCGATGTACTTCATCCCGGCGCCGAGCTTGGCGAGTTCGACATAGACGCGGGCCAGTTCGCTCACGCCGGCGTTCACCTGGCGGATGTCGTGGATCTGGCTCCCCATGTGGCAGTGGAGGAGCTGGAGGCACTCCTGCATGCCGCGCTGCTTGAGGTAGTCGAAGACCTCGATGACCTCGCTGAGCGACAGGCCGAACTTGGCCTTGGCGCCCGAGCTGTGCTTCCAGCGGCCGGCTCCCGGCGCGGAGAGGTTCACGCGCACGCCGATGCGCGGCAGCACCATGTAGCGCTCCGCGAGCTCCACGATCAGCCGCAGTTCCGTGAGGTTCTCGATGACCGGGATGATCGTCCGCCCGAGCTTCGCCGCCAGGGTGACGAACTCGATGTAGCGCTCCTCCTTGAAGCCGTTGCAGACGATCAGCCGCTCCGGCGCATCGCCGGTCATGCCCAGGACCGCCAGCAGCTCCGGCTTGCTGCCGACCTCCAGGCCGAAGCCCAGGGCGCCGCCGTACTGCCGCACTTCCTCCACCACGCGGCGCTGCTGGTTCACCTTGATGGGGTAGACGCCGATGTAGCGCCCCTTGTAGCCCTGCTCCTTGATGGCGGTGTGGAACGCCTCGTGCAGGTCGTTGAGTCGGCGCGAGAGCAGATCGGAGAAGTGCAGCAGCACCGGCGTCTTCAGGCCGCGGTCCTGGATACCCTTGACCACTTCGAAGAGGTCGATCGCCCGATCGGTCTGTCGCGTGGGGCGCACCACCACGCTGCCCTGGTCGTTGATGTCGAAGAAGCCCTTGCCCCAGCCGCGGATGTTGTAGAGGTCGGCGGAGTCCTCCACCGTCCAACCCGGCTCGATGCCGGTTCTCGGGGAGCGCGGACGCGGAGCGCCCGCCGCGGCACTCGAAGCGCGCGGTTCGGCGGAGGAAGCGGATCGCGGTGTCATCGTCGGAGCGTCTCCAACCCGGACTTCGGTGCCGTGCGCGTCGGCGTCGACCGCCGAGGCGTGCCCTGCGTCGGGAGTGCGTGGAATCAATATAGACGCTTCGCGCCGGAAGTGAAGGCGCTCACCCGAGGTTAACCTTCCCGCATGCAGACGCTTCCAACGCCTCGATGCTCCCCCGCTCCGCTCCCTCGCGCCGTCCGTGCCGCGGCCGCCGGCCTCCTCGCCGCCGTCGCGGCGCTCGGCGCTCCGGCGATCGCCGCGCCGCAGGGCGCCGCCGTGGAGGAGCGTCCGCTGGTCGCCTCCCGGCTGGAGCGCTGGCTCGCCGATGGCGACAAGGAGCTGATCGTCCAGTCGTTCCGGCGCCATCCGTCCGAGGTCCTGCCCTTCTTCGACCAGTACCTGGAGCGCGGGCTCAAGCTCATCGAGAACAAGGCGACCGACGAGGAGGCGATGAAGGAGTTCCGCAAGGGAATCCAGTTCGCCCAGCTCGCCACCGACGCCCTGCGGGACCCGATCTTCATCGAGTACGCCGGCAACTTCGCCAGCTGGAACGACGGTGAGCGGCAGCGCTTCCGGCGCGGCCAGGCCGAGTACAAGCAGGGCGCCATCGCCCTTCGCAAGGGCGACGCCGCGGCGGCGGCCGAGCACTTCCGGGAGTCGGCGGCCCTGGCGGAGGCGCTCGGGGACTCGTGGGGTCTCCAGATGGCGCTGGCCGGCACCACCCGCACGGCGGCAGCGCTCGGCCAGCTCGACGCCGCCTGGGAGACCGCCGGGAAGGCCATGGAGATCGCCGGTCGCCTCCAGCAGCGCGACGACGAGGTCGAGGTCATCGTGATCTGCGCCGAGTCCCGGTTGAAGCTGGCCCTGCCCGATGCCGGGCTCGGCCATGCCCGGCTGGCGTGGTCGAAGCTGAAGCCCGGCGATCCCGCGGAGATGCGGGAGCGCGCGGCGCGGGTCCTGGTGGCGGCGCTGGAAGCGAAGAACCTCCGGGAGGAGGCGGCGAAGATCCGCGCCGAGGCGTGCCTCGACGATTCGGGCGGCGCGACGCCGGACGGCGCAGCCAGGACCCCCGGCGCGGCGACCGCGCCCGCCGCCCCCGGCTCGAAGGCGCCCGCCGCTCCGGCGGCGTCGTCGCCCGCGGCACCGCCGAAGTGATCGGACGCTGCGCTGCCCGAGCTCACCCGCCGCCCGGCTCGTCGCCTCGGAGGCTCTCGGTGATGGCCACTTCGTGCATGCGCATGCTCGCCCGGTCGAGCTCCTCCTTGGCGCGATGGAACTGATCCGGGTCCACGGCACCACCACCGTCCCGCTCCACCGCTTCCACCAGGACGCGCACCTGGGCCATGTGCGACTCGAGCGACCGCACGTAGTCGGCGTCCAGCCTGGCGCGCACGCGCTCCAGGGCCTCGCCGATCCACTTGAGATCCAGGCGGGCGTTGACCGCCAGGTCGATGAGCCGGTGCCGGCGCATGTCGTCGCGCGCGTGCTCGATGCTCTCGCGCTCCAGTCGTTCCACCTCCTCGGCGGTGAGTCCGCAACTGGGCATCACCTGCACGCCGGCGCGCCGTCCGCTTCGGCGCTCGACGGCGCTCACGCTGAGCACTCCGTTCTCGTCCACCAGGAACTCCACCTCGATCTGCGGGATCCCCGCCGGCATCGGAGGAATCCCGCGCAGCTCGAAGCGGGCGATCGACCGGCAGTCGGCCACCAGCTCCCGTTCGCCCTGGAGGACATGGATCTTCACGGCCGTCTGGTCGTCCACGCTGGTGGAGAACCGCTCGAGGGCCCGCGTGGGCACGGTGCTGTTGCGGACGAGCAGCTTGGCCACCGCGCCGCCCACGGTCTCGATGCCGAGGGAGAGCGGAATCACGTCCAGGAGAAGGAGATCCCGGCGATGCCCGGCCAGCGCCGCGGCCTGCGCCGAGGCGCCGAGGGCCACCACCTGGTCGGGATCGAGGGCGTCGTAGGGCTGGAGCTCGAAGGTGGAGGCCACCAGTCGCCGCACCGCTGGCATCCGGGTCATGCCGCCGACGAGCACCACGCGGTCGATGGCCGGGCGCCGCGCATCGGCGATCGCCCGACGGCAGCACTCGGCGGTGCGCTCCAGGATCGGCGCCGCCAGCGCCTCGAGTCGGGCGCGGCTGAGCGTGGCCCGCACGCGGCCGCCGTGACCGTCGTCGAAGTCGGCGCCGGCCTCCTCGCGCTCGGTGAGGGCCCGCTTGAGTCGCTCCGCCGCGCGGCGATTGGCGGCCCTCGGGGGAACGCCCGGCACCAGCTCCGCTTCGACCGCCGCGTCCAGGTCGTCCCCGCCCAGGCGCGTGTCTCCCGCGGTGGCGAGCACTTCGTAGAGGTCGCCGTCCAACCGGAGGATGGAGATGTCGAAGGTGCCGCCGCCGAGGTCGTAGACCGCCACGGTCTCGCTGCGCCGGCGCCCGAGTCCGTAGGCCAGGGCCGCCGCCGTGGGCTCGTTGATGATCCGCTCCACGCGCCATCCCGCCAGGCGCGCGGCGTCGGCGGTGGCCCGGCGCTGCGCCTCGTCGAAGTAGGCGGGCACGGTGATCACCGCGCGACGGACCTCCGCGCCCAGGGCGCTCGCCGCGCGGCGCCGCAGCTCCGCGAGCACCGCGGCGCCCACCTCCTGCGGCGTGATCGGTCCGTCCGGCCCGGCGAAGGCCGCCAGCCCGCGCGGCCCCTCCACGAGCTGCACGCCGTGGGCCGCCGCCTCCCCGCCGCTCTCGGCGGCGCTGCGACCCATGAAGCGCTTGGCGCTGGAGACGAGGAGTCCGCCGCCCGGATGATCGATCGCCTCCTCCCCCACCACCGTGCCGCCGCCTGGGAGGAATCGAACCACCGACGGCAGGAGCGCTCGACCGTGCTCGTCGGGCAGGACGCGCGGACCGCGCTCGTCGCAGATCGCCACGAGCGAATGGGTCGTGCCGAGGTCGATGCCCACGATCACGCCCTCGCCGGAGCGCGGGCCGGGCGCGGCGTCGACATGCGGACCGCCGGCGCTCATGGCGACGGCGGCGCGGGGGCCGTGTTCCCGCCCTTCGTCGGCGGCGGGCCGCTCCCTCCGGTGCCGTCGGCGCCCGGCGCCGCGGAGGCTCCATCCGCGGGCGGCCGCGACTCCGTCCCGCGCGTGAGCGAGCGCCGCTCCGACGCCTCGGGGAGGCGATCGAGGTCCGGATCGAGGCGCCGCCGGGCGATCGGGTCGAGGAAGGCGCGCATCGCCTTCACCTGCGCCGACTCGCCCCGCACCGCTTAGGTGTGCCGACCGGAGTCGCAGCGGAGCACGATCGAGACGCGCGTGGGACTCTCCGGGTCGTCCGCCGGCTCGTGTTCGCACCAGCCGGTCCTGGCCAGCTCGGCGAGGAAGTCGCGGATCTCCGCCTCGGCCAGGGGCGTCTTCCAGCTGGTGCTCTCGTTGAAGGCCCGCATCCCGCCGCCGTACTCCAGCTCGCCGCGGGCGGTGACCCGGTAGAACTCGTACTGCTGTTCGCCGGTGCGCAGGATCTGGAGCGACATTTCCACGCCGCCGGTGGGAGACTCGGCGCGCTCCCGTTCGCTGATGGAGTCGCACCCGACCGGCGCCGCCAGCGACGCCGCCAGGCATGCCGCCGCGCGCGCGGCCGCGCCCGCGAGCCTCGCGACTCCGCGCGCCGCGACGCCGCGCGAGGCCGCCGCCGATCGGTCATCGCCTCCGTGGCGCACCATCAGCTCCTGCGCCGGAAGCCCGCGTAGGGATCCGGCCCGAAGTCGTATCGCACGGGGAGGAATCGCTCGGCGGGAAGATCCTGCATCCACGCGAGGTCGGAGAGCGCGCGGATGAGTCGGACGCTGGCGGCGTCGGGTTCGCCGTTGCCCACGAAGCCGCGGACGAAGGTCCATCGCTGCCCCGACGCGGTGAAGGCCAGGACGTAGATGGTCTCGTTGCGCCCCGGCTCCAGGAGCGCCGGATTGCCCACGAAGTCGGCGTTCTGCGGCGCGGTGAACCCGAGCTGCCGGGCGAGCGACCAGACATCGGAGATCTGCTGCTGGTAGAGGACGCGGACGCGGCCGGGGCGTTCGTCCCAGTTCACCGAGCGCCCGGTGTCGTGCAGGAGCGATCCGTCCGCGAGGAGGATGAAGTGGCTCGGGCGCCGATGGGCTTCCGTCTGCTCGGTCACGCGCGATCCGGTGAGGACCGCCACGTCGAGCGTGAAATCGACGGGCGGGCGCACCAGCTCGTCGATGCCGGCGAACGCGGAATGCCGGTCGGCGCGAGGATCGTCACCGGCCCCGGCGCGCTCCGGGTCGGCGCCGGGACGATCCGCGGCGTCGCCCGGCCGCTCCGAGACGGCGGACGCGCCGGGCGCGGCGCTCGGCGCGGGTTCGGACGCGCAGGCGCCCAGGAACGAGAGGATGCCGGCATGCAGGACGGTCGATGCGGCACACCCGGGGCCCGAAGGTCGACGGCCGATCGGCATGCGGCGAGCGTAGCACGCGTGGCACGGGCGAGGGAGCGGCAGGTACCCTGCCCGGATGCGGACGAGCGTGGCGTGGTTGAACGACTATCTCGATCCCCACGCCGACGCGGAGGAGCAGGCCACCGTGCTCACGCGCGTCGGCCTGGCCTTCGACGGTCGCGAGTCCCTCCCCGACGGCGACACGGCGCAGGAGATCGAGACCACCAGCAATCGAGGCGACTGCCTCTGCCACCTGGGCCTCGCCCGCGAAGTGGCGGCGGCGACGGGCCGTCGGCTGAAGTCGCCCGCCGCGTCGATTCCGCGCGGCAGCGGCCGAGCGGCCGATTCGATCCGCGTGTCGGTGGAGGATGCGGCGTGTCCCCGCTACACGGCCCGGATCATCCGCGGCGTCCGCGTGGGCCCGAGCCCGGCGTGGATGCAGTCCCGGCTCCGCGCCATCGGCCAGATCCCGCGCAACAACCTCGTCGACTGCACGAACTTCCTGCTCTTCGAGCTCGGCCAGCCGACGCATGTCTTCGACCTGGCCACGCTGCGCGGCGGCGAAATCCGCGTGCGGCGCGCCCGCGACGGGGAGTCCCTGCGGCCGCTCGGCGAAGGCGCCGTTCCGCTGCGCCTGACCGCCGAGGACCTGGTGATCGCCGACGCCGAACGGCCGGTGGCCCTGGCGGGCGTCAAGGGCGGCGCCGAGACCGCCGTCACCGACGCCACGCGCGACATCCTCCTGGAGGCCGCGACCTTCGACGGCCCCCTGGTCCGCGCCATGTCGCGACGCCACCGGGTGACCAGCGATTCGGCGTACCGTTTCCAGCGCGGCGTGCATCCGGGCGAGATCGACGCCGCCAGCGCCCGACTCGCGGCGCTCATCCTGGAGTGCGCGGGAGGCGAACTGGAGGACGGGATCGTGGAGGCGGGCGCTCCGGTGGCCGAGCGCCGGACCGTGTCGATGCGCCCGGCGCGCTGCCGGGCCATCCTGGGCATCGATGTGCCCACGGGTCGGATCATGGAACTGCTGGAGGCGCTCGACCTGGCGCCCGTCGATCGCGGCGATCGGATCGACTGCACGGTGCCGCCGCGCCGCATCGACCTGGAGCGCGAGGTGGATCTCATCGAGGAGGTGGCGAGGACGCACGGGCTGGATCAGCTGCCCGTGCGCGGCACGCTGGCCATTCGTGCCAGCGCCCCGCAGCCCGTGCTGGCCGGCCGACGCGCCGTGCGCGACTGCCTGGTGGGCGCGGGCATGGTGGAGACCGTCACCCACACGCTGGTGTCGGAGCGGGCGGCGGCGCCGTTCCTGGCCGCGGGACGCACCCTGCTCCGCGTGGAGGACGAGCGCGCGGGCGGCGAGCCGATCCTGCGACCGAGTCTCCTGGCCAGCCTCCTGGCGGTGCGCCGCCGCAACCAGGACGCGGGCGTCGCGCCGCTCTCGCTCTTCGAGATGGCCTCCGTCTTCGAGCTCGAGGGTTCGGCGCACCATGAACGGCCGATGCTCGGCATCCTGATGGACGCCGACGCTCCCGAGGAGGGCTTCCGGAAGATGCGCGGAGTGGTGGAACGACTGGCGCGGCTCCTCCTCGGTGCCGACGCGCGGCTCGAGGTGGAGCGCATCGACGCCGCCACCGGACCGACGCCGTCGCCGGCGCTGGCGCCGGCGGCGGTGGTGCGATGGAACGGCGCCGCGGTGGGCGTGCTGGGGCTCGTCTCCGGCGCCGCCCGCGCCGTCTTCGGCCTGGAACACGGCGTGGCGGCGGCGGAGCTGTCCATCGCGCCGTTCCTGGGCGCGTACCCGCCTTCGGTCCAGGTCCGGGCCATGCCGGCGTTCCCGGCGATCGACCGCGATCTCTCCGTGCTGCTGGACGAATCGGTGTCGTGGCGCGACCTGGAGCGGTCGATCCTCGCCGCGCGGCCGCCGCGACTGGAGTCGGTGGACTTCGTGGGCACCTACCGAGGAAGGCAGACCGCCGGACGCAAGAGCGTGACGCTGCGACTCCTCTTCCGGGATCCGTCGCGCACCCTGCGGCGCGAGGAGGCCGACGACGCGGTGGCCATGGTGGTGGCGGCGCTGGAGCGTGACTTCCGCGCCGAGCTGCGCTCATGAGCGTCGGCGGCCCGGAATCCGCGTCCGCCCCCGGCGCGGGAGCGCCGGACGCCGCGTCGCTTCGGGCGATGTCGGTGGAGGCCTTCGCCGCGGCGCTCGCGGCGCGCCGCCCCGTGCCCGGCGGCGGCGCGGCATCCGCCCTCGCCCTCGCCCACGCGGCGGCGCTCGCCGAGATGGTGATCCAGTACTCGCTGGGCAAGGCCTCGCTCGAGGCGCACCAGCCGTTCCTGGAGCAGGCCCGGACGACGCTCGAGTCGAGCCGGCGCCGTGCGATCGAGCTCATGGAGCTGGACGCGGCGCGCTACGCGCTGCTCAACGCGGCGTTCGCGCGCCCGAGGCAGGACCCTGATCGGGCCGAGTCGGTGCGGCGGGCGGCCATCGGCGCCGCCGAGCCGCCCATGGAGGCGCTCGACGCCGCCGGCGCGCTCCTCGGCCTCACCGCTGATCTCGTGCGCCGCACCGCGCGGAGCCTCCGCAGCGATCTCGGCGTCGCCGGAGCACTCGGCCTTGCGGCGGCCGACGGCGCCGCGTGGAACATCCGCGCCAACCTGCCGCTCACTGGCGACGATCGACCGGCGCTCGAGCGCCGCAGCGGCGCGTCGCTCGCCCGGGCCCGGGAGGCGTCGGCGAGGCTCGTCTCGGAGCTCGAGTCGATCGCCGCCGAAGGCGCCGCGTGATTCCCCTGGTCCTGCTGCTGTCCGCCGGAGCGCTGCTCGCGCTCGGCCTCGGCGTGATCGCCGTGGCGTGGGAGGCGCTCCATCCGCCGAGGCGCACGGTGGCCTGGGCCCTGGCGCGCGGAACGCCCGCGGATCCCGAGGAGCTGCGGCGGCCGTGGAGGACGCTGCGCCATCGCCTCGACGACGGCGCCGAACTGGAGTGCTGGGAGATCGAAGGCGGCGATCCGCGCGGTCCCGTCGTGGCGATCGTCCACGGGTGGGGCCGATCGCGCTGGGACTCGCTGCGCCGCGTGGAGCCGTTCCTCGGCCGCGCCTCCCGCGTGCTGCTCCCGGATCTGCGCGGCCACGGGGAGTCGACGGGCCGCACCTCCCTGGGCGCCGCCGATGGAGACGACCTGCGCTCGCTGCTCGGCGCCCTGGCCCCCGCCGACGGCGCGACTCCGCTGTTGCTCGCCGGCCACTCGATGGGCGCCGGCGCGGTCATCCGCGCCGCGGCGTCGCTTCGGCCGGCGCCGGCGGCGGTGATCGCCATCGCCCCCTATGACCGCGTGCGCACGCCGATCATGGCGCGCCTCCGTCTGCGCGCGCTGCCGGCGCGACTGCTCGGTCTCCCCGCCGTCGGCCTGCTGCGCCTCGTCGGCGTGCACGACGCGCCGCTCACGCGCGCGGCCGAGCAGCTCCGGTGCCCGCTGCTGGTCCTCGCCGCCGAGGAAGACTCCATCTCCCCCGTCGAGGACGGCCGGGCCATCGCCGCGACCCCCCGATCCGCGCCGGCGAGATTCGAGGCGCTCCCCGGCGCCGACCACGCGGACCCCGGCGCCGGCGATCCGGACCGATACCGCGCCTCGATCGATCGCTTCCTGGACGAGTGTCTCGCCGCGGCGGGATCCCCCGCGCGCGGCTGAGCGAGCCCGGCGAAACTCGGCGAGGTCCAGCGGACTCAGCGGGCGTCGGCCGCGGGCTTGGCCTTGGGCCGCAGCAGGCTCAGCCTGTACGCCAGCCCCTTCGAGTCGGCGCTGAACTGCCAGAGCTGCGGTCCCACGTACTTGGAGAGGAACTCGCTGTCCATCGTGCGCAGCGCGTCCAGCATCTTCGACGGCATCTCGACGCCGATCACTTCCTTCACCACCTTGCCCTGCTCGTCGATGAAGTCCATGATCTCGCCTTCGCCCGACGCGCCCTGCGCGAGGGCGATCTGCCGCGCCACTTCGAGACCGGCCACCGTGTCGTACCAGCCCCAGCCCACCATCGGCTGCGCCGGCAACAGGGCCATCGCCGACTGTTCGGCGCCCGTGCGGGCGCTGGCGGAGCCCTTGCCCTCGCCGCTGCTGCTGCGCAGCGCCTGCTCCACGTTGGCGGTGGCGCCGAGCACCATGTGCCCGCCGCCGAAGCCGATGGACATCGGCACGCCGGGCGCGCTGAAGATGGTCTGACCCACGAAGTCGCGGCTCTCGAAGCCGAGCATCGGGGCGAACATGTTGATGAGCGGGATCACCGCCTGCTCGTCCGAACAGGCGATGGCCACCGTGTTGGATTCGCTCTCGGGCGAGATGGGCTGCGTCACGGTGGTGTAGACATGGACATCCGGCCCGAGCACCGCGAGCGCCTTCTTGAGCGTGGGCCCATACATCTGGAGCGACGCGTCGACCTCCTCGGCCACCGCCTCCGGAAGACCCGCCACCACGCCCTCCACGATCTCCATCACCTGCTTGAATCCCACGTTCATGTGCCCGTAGCCGATGGCGTCCTGCGGCACGATGGCCGGCGCCGGCGAGATCGGCGCCGGTTCCATCAACGAGAGCAGGCCCTTGCGCCCGCCCGGGGTGTAGATGGTGATCGCCGAATCCACCATGCCCACCGGACCGTCGACGGTGGCGCTGAAGCCGTAGGCCTGGATGTCGCCGAAGAGCTGGCCGAGCATGGGGAGGATCAGCGCCGCCGGTCCCATGGCCATCTGGTCCACCATCGGCGCCAACGGCGCGGTGCGCAGGATGGCCACCATGTCGCCGGAACCGAGCTGCTGCAGCGCTCCGCGGGCGTCCTCCTCGTCGGTGACGAGCTTCGACGGCGGAACATCGACGGCGGTCAGGGCGTCCTCCATGGCGTAGGTGCCGCCGGCCACGAGGAAGCGCTGACCGTCGCGCACGAAGACGAGCTTCTTGAGCCCGGGCAGCGGGTTGGTGGGCATCCCGCCCATCCCGGGATCGGGCTCCGACTCCGGCAGCTCGGGGGTGAAGATCGTGGCCTTGCGCCCGCGGATCTCCTTCGTCTCGATCCGGTCGGGCGACTCCTTCGCCGCCTCGGCGAACGACGCGTCGAAGAAGGCGGCCATCTTGTCGGCGCCGTCGCCCCAGTCGGCGATGGCCACGAACATCGGCTCGGAGGTGTCCAGCTCCTCGTTGCGCTCGAGGAAGGCGGCGACGCCGATGCTCACCGGCCAGCTCAGCGTGTCCTCCGGAAGGCCCAGCTCCTGGAGCCGCTTGGACATCCCCTCCTTGAACTCCTTCCACTCCTCCGCCACGGCGCTCTGCACCGTCTCGGACTCCCAGAGCTCGTGGAGCGGCGTCTTGCGGAAGCGCTCCACCGTGCCCCGCACGTCGTCCATCGAGAAGAGGAGGAACGACTTGACGGGCGCGATGGTCCGGATGGTGGGCGTCTCGTCGGCCGGCGCGGCGACGACGAACGGCGCCGCGGCGAGGACCGCCGTCACGGCGATGAGGCGGGCGCGGATCGCGAAGCGGTCACGGATCGGGAGGTGCATGGGAGTCCTGCGATGGGGTGCGGGCGGAACGGAAGGGCTCGGGCCGCCCTGGTTGGGATCGATCGGAGGCGTCGTTCGCCGGGGCGCGGATTCAGGCGCCGCCGCCGCTGGAATCCTTGAGCATCGGCGGCGCGCCGTCGCGGGTGCGGACCGGGCCATCGTGATACTTGTAGCCCGAGTTCGGGTTCGACTTGTCGTAGGCGAACGCCTCGCGATTGCGGAGGAAATCCTTCACGTAGCGGGCCGGGATGGCGAAGCCCATGTTCTCGCCGAACATGAGTTTCATGTTGGTGATGCCGATCACCTCGCCCCGGGTGTTGAAGAGCGGACCGCCGCTGTTGCCGGGATTGATGGGGGTGTCCGTCTGGATGTACGTGCGCCCGGACATGCTCCGCCGCGGCGTGCTGATGACGCCCTGGGTGAGCGTGCGCTCCAGGCCCAGCGGGTTGCCGATGGCGAAGACCGGCTGCCCGATCTCCAGCCGCTCGTCCTTCTCCATCGGGGCCGGCACGAACTCGCGTCCCTCCACCTTGGGGATCTTCACGAGGGCGAGATCCATCTCGCTGTTGACCGCCACCAGCTCCACGTTGTCGATGTCCTTGCGCGTGAGGGAGCCGTCGGGCTCGGGGAACCAGACGGTCACCTGCAGCTTCGTCTCGCCCTGCACCACGTGGGCGTTGGTGATGGCGTGGCCCTCGCGGTTGATGATCACGCCCGAGCCGAGCCCGGCGGGCGTGCGCACCTTGATGACCGCGGGCCCGATCACCTTCGCGTGCTCCTTCGGCGACATGGTGGGCGACTCCACCGCCACGAAGAAGAGATCCTCCTTCTGCACCTCCGCGCCCTGCGTCGGGGTGGCGGTCTTCACCTCGCCCACGTCCTCCAGGTCGATCACCACCACGTCGGGTCCGATGTCCACCCAGATGCGGCGGTCGGTGCGCTTGAGGACCGTGCCCTGCACCACCGCCCCGCTCTTGAGCG
The DNA here is from genome assembly GCA_964610365.1 of uncultured Isosphaeraceae bacterium. Taxonomy (GTDB): domain Bacteria; phylum Planctomycetota; class Phycisphaerae; order Phycisphaerales; family SM1A02; genus VGXK01. The sequence continues at coordinate 22,718 of CAZSVT010000005.1, read as the reverse complement.
TGACGGTGTCGTTCGCGTCGTCGGGGACGGCGGCGGCGACGGCGGCGGGCACGAGCGCGGAGGCGCCCGCCAGGACGGCGGCGACGATCGATCGATGCATGGGATCGCTCCGGGAGGTCATGGAACGGGCTACTATACGGCCCTTTGCCACCCACCGCGCGCAAGGGAGCGACATGAACCAGATCCAGATCCGGCCCGTTCTCCGCCGACGAAACCCGGCGATGCGCCTCCTGCCCCTCGCCGTCGCGGCCCTCGCGGCGTCGTCCGCGCCCGCGGCGCCGCAGGACGACCTCGCCGGCTACTTCGGCTTCGATCCGCTGGAGGTGATCAAGATCGACCCGAAGGCCGGCCCGTTCATCGTGGCCGACCTCAACGGCGACGGTCTCCAGGACCTGGTGGCGGTCAACAACCACAAGAGCCGGCTCGACATCCTCTACCAGAAGAAGGACGCGAAGCCCACCGACGAGCCGCCGCCGCCGCGCGGTCCCAACGAGCTGCCCGATCACTGGCGCTTCCGTCGCGAGAACGTCACGGTCGGCCATGAGGTGAAGGCGGTGATCCCCTTCGACTTCGACCACGACGGCCTTCTGGACCTGGTCTACGCCGGCAATCCGGGGACGATCGCCTTCGTGCGCCAGAGCAAGCCCGGCGTCTTCGAGGTCGCGCGCCGCACGCCGGTGAAGCAGCTCAACCCCACGCGGGACGGCCTGGCCATCGCCGACGTGACCGGCGATGCGAAGCCCGAACTGCTGGCGCTGGTGAACGGTCGCATCTCCATCTGGCCGCTCGACGGCGACATGCTCGGCACGCCGAGCGAGCTCTCCGCGGGAACCGGGAACATCGTGGCGATGGTCCTGGACGACTTCGACGGCAACGGCACGCAGGACATCGCCGGGGTCATCCCCGAGGATGCGTCCCCCGTGCGCGTCTGGTTCACCACGCGCGACGGCGACCGCACGGTGATCGGGCCGCAGCTCCGCTTCGAGGCCCCGCCGCTGCGCGAGGCCTCGGCGGTGCGCCTGCCCACGCGCAAGGGCGCCCTCATGGGCCTCATCGAGCGACCGAGCAAGCGCGTGGTCTTCAACGAGTTCGTGCGCACGCCGATCGATCGGAGCGGCGACCGCCAGACGGCCATCCAGACCTGGAGCTGGGAGGACCCCGGCAATCGCCGCCGCGACTACGCGGTGGTGGACCTCGACGGCGACGGCCTCCTCGACCTGCTCGCCACCAACACCCAGACGAACTCGATCATGGCCTACATCCAGCGCGCCGGCCGCGGCTTCGATCGCGCGATGGCGAATCCGTCGTACGCCGAGCTCACGGGCGTCGCCACCTACGCGCCGCAGGGCGGGCCGGTGCAGGTCTTCGCGCTCTCGGAGAAGGAAGGCGTGGCGGGGCGCAGCGTGGTCGAAGGCGGGCGCATCCCCTTCCCCAAGGCCATCCAGCTTCCGTCGGGCATGACGCCCACCACGATGGCCCTGGTCCGCGCCAAGGGCGAGCCCCGGCTGGCCATCGTCTGCAAGGACGGCCGCAACTACACGCTCGAGCTCGTCGCCACCGACGGCGGCGCCGAAGGGCGGCAGTCGATTCCCCTGGGGCAGCTCTCGCGGGCGCCGGAGACCATCCTCTGTCTCGACGCCGACGGCGGCTCCACCGATCTCCTCCTCTTCACGCCGGAGAAGCCGCTCACCATGGTGCGATGGGACGGCAGCGCGTGGAAGGTGCTGGAGAGCAAGGACATGGGCCAGTTCGGCCTGGTGCAGGCGGCGAACGGTCAGAACACCGCCGTCTACGACGCCAACGGCGACGGGCGCGCCGAGCTGCTGGTGGCCGACCGCAACTTCGTCCGCGCACTGCGCTTCGAGCCCGCGCCGCCCGCGGGACAGAGCCCGGGCTGGCAGGTGGTGGAGCAGATGAACGCCAAGGCGCGCGACGCGAAGCTCAACTCGATCGCGGTGATGGGCGAGCGCATCGTGGCCGGCGACGCGGAGAACGGAAAGCTCCTCTTCTTCGCCCGCGAAGCCGCAAGCGGCGGCGGCGCGACGGACGCCTCCGCCTCGAAGGTGTGGAACCAGGTGGATGTGGTCGACGTGCCCGCGTTCAAGTTCAACCGCCTGCACAGCGGCCACTTCTCCGGCGACACGCAGGACAACGTGCTGCTCATCGGCGACGAGGGCTTCGCGGTGGTGCGCCTGGCGGGCGACCGCGTCAAGATGAACGAGGTGGCCACCTTCCGCAGCGACGATCCCCGCCGCGTGGAGCACGAGATGATCGCGGGCGATCTCAACAGCGACGGACTCACCGACGTGGTCCTCCTCGACGCCGGCCAGCAGATGGCGGAGATCCTCACCTTCTCGGAGGCGGAGCGGGCGGTCCTGGCCAACCAGTTCGAGGTCTTCGAGAGCCGGCTCTTCTCCGGCGGCGAGCCGCGCGAGTTCGAGCCGAGCATGGGCTGGATCAAGGATGTGACGGGCGACGGCCGGGCCGACCTGATCCTGCTGGCCCACGATCGACTGCTCCTCTATCCGCAGCAGGGCGCGGCGAAGCCGGGCGCTCCGGCGAAGCCCGCGGCGGCGGAGGCGACGGACGCGGCGGCCAAGCCCGCCGCCGGCGCCGCGGCGAAGTGAGTCGCGGCGCGCCCGCGGCGGCCGGCGCCTCCGCGAGCGCGCCCGGGAGGACACGGTGAAGACCAGGCCCGTCTCCACGATCTCGTTCACCGCCCGGATGCTGCGGCCGGCGGCGCCTCCGAAGGGCGCCACCTGGACCTTCGTGGTGCTGCCGCGCACCGCCAGCGAGGCGCTCCCGTCGCGCGGCATGATCGTGGCGGAGGGAACGCTCAACGGTCGCCCCTTCCGCGCCGACCTCGAGCCCGACGGCCGGCGGAGTCACTGGTTCAAGGTGCCTCGAGCGCTGCGCACCGCCGCCGGTGCGCAGGCGGGTGATCTCGTGGAGGTCTCCATCCGGACGGGCGGCGAGCCCCTGGAGGCGAAGGTGCCGGCGGATCTCCGCGCGGCGCTCGCGGAGGCGCCCGAGGCCCAGGCGGCCTGGCGCGACCTCACCCCCGGGGCGAGGACGGACTGGATCCACTGGATCGTCTCCGCCCGCAAGGCCGAGACCCGTGCCCGCCGCGTGGCGGGCGCCTGCGACATGCTCGCCTGCGGGAAGCGCCGCGTCTGCTGCTTCGATCGATCCGGCGTCTACGGAGGAGGCATGAGCGCGCCGGAGGCCGCGGTGGAGGACGACGCCGCGCCGGTACGATCCCCCCGCGGCCGGGCCGCCTCGCGGAGGAATCCATGTTCGTGACCACCACATTCACCATCGACGGCTATCGCATCGCGCGCTACTGCGGCGTGGTGCGCGGCATCATCGTGCGGTCGCCGACCATCGCCCAGGGATTCGTCGGCGGGCTCAAGAACATCATCGGCGGCCGCATCGGCGCGTACACGGAGATGTGCGAGCAGGCTCGGGAGCAGGCGTACGACCTCCTGGTGGAGCACGCCCGCTCCGCCGGCGCCAACGCCATCATCGGGTTGCGCTACGACGCGTCCGAGGTGGTGAGCAAGAGTTCCGCCACGGAAGTGCTCTGCTACGGCACCGCGGTGGTGGTGGAGCCGCTGCCGGGCACGGTCGTGCCGCCCCGCTAGCGCGGCGGGCGCAGGGCGCGCTCGGCGGCGCGTCGGACCACGGGATCCTCGCGCTCGTCGGCGGCCACGCGACGCAGCCGCGCCTCGATCTCGGGCGCCCGCGCGTCCCCGCGGCGCCGCACCGCGCCGAGGATGGCCGCGGCGCTGCGCTTCCACGCCGGGAGCGACGCGCGGCGCAGCACCGCCGAGAGGTTCGCCGCCTCGCGGTCGGCCTCCGTCCAGCCGAGCACCTCCAGCAGGTCGAAGTCGCGGTGCCGCGGGGCGTACGCCGGGTCGGCGCCCGCGCGCCGGGAGCGCCGCGTGGGCTGGTCGTGCGGGCAGACCTCCTGGCAGTCGTCGCAGCCGAAGAGCCAGTCGCCGGCCCGCGACTCGAGCTCGGGGTCCGCATCGCCCGCGTGTTCGATGGTGAGGTAGCTCAGGCAGCGCGAAGCGTCCACCGACCAGGGCGCGATGGCGCCCGTGGGGCAGGCGTCGATGCAGCGCGTGCAGGCGCCGCACGGATCGGCCGAGACGGGCCGCGGCGCCGCCGGCGTGGCGACGAGCGGGTAGGTGGTGACGATCTCGCCCAGCAGGATCCAGCTCCCCAGGCCCTCGGCGATGAGCAGCGTGTGCTTGCCGATGCGACCGAGACCCGCGCGGGCCGCGTGCTCGCGTTCCAGGATCGGGGCCGTGTCCACGCAGACGCGGAAGCGATGCGGATCGAGCCGCGTGCGCCACTCCTGCGCCAGCGGCTCCAGGCGGGAGCGGATGATCTCGTGGTAGTCGGCGCCGCGGGCGTAGCGGGCCACGCGACCGCGCGGCCCCCCGGCGGCCGGATCGTCGGGCGCGCCGGTCCGCGGATCGCGGCGCCCGTCGTGGTACCGGTCGGCCACGCAGATCACGCTCCGGGCGCCCGGCACGAGCCGGCGGGGATCGAGCCGCTCCTCCGCGTGCTCCGCCATGTAGGCCATCTCGCCGTGGCGTCCATCCTCGAGCCAGCGACGGAACTCCGCCGCCCGCCCGCTCGGCGCCGCGTCGCAGATCCCCGCGAGCGGGAAGCGGGCGGCGCGAAGGCGCGCGAGCACCTCCTCGGTGAAGGCCCGTCGCTCGGCGTCCGTCGGGGCGGCGCTCATCGCAGTCCCAGCCAGCGCGCGAGCCGCCCGATGGGCAGATCGGGCACGGGACCTCCCTGCCCGGTGATGGCCTTCGCCGCGGCGTAGCCGCTGCGCACCGCTCCCTCCATGGTGGCGGGCCAGCCGGTGCGGCACCAGTCGCCGGCCAGGAAGAGATTGCGGCAGCCGCTCCCGGTGCCCACGAGATCGGGCGCCGCGCCGGGTCGCAGCGCCTCCGCGCCCGGGTCGACCGCGAAGGTGGCGCGCTTCTCCTTGACGCTGCGGATCTGCACCGGGTCGGGCGACGCGGCGCCCAGCGCCCAGCGCACATCGACCATCACGCGGCGTCCGATCTCCGCTTCGTCGAGCTCCATCCACTCGTCCGCGGCCGAGATCACCGCGTGGAGGTGATGGCGGCCGGAGGCGTCGCGCCCCTTGTCGAAGAGCCAGTGCACGGCGCGGCCGGGCAGGACGAGGTGCGGCGTGGTCATCACCGCGCGATCGAAGTAGAGGTGGACACCGAGGATCGGGCTGGTGCGGAGCTCGTCCAGGCGCTGAAGCCTCCGATCGGCGGATCGCAGCGACTCCGAGCAGAGCTTCGAGAGCCGATCCCACGGCACCGCCGCCACCACGGCGCCCGCGTCCACCACGCCCTCGTCGGTGATCACGCCGGTGAGCCGGTCGCGCTCGAAGGCCAGGGCCTTGGCGCTCACGCCCAGGCGCAGCTCGCCGCCGCGCTCAGCGAGGAAGGACTCCGCCGGGTCGTAGAGTTCCACCAGCGGCACGCGGCTCAATCCGATGGCGCCGGCGAAGGAGGCCCCGAGGAATCCCTCCTGGAACACCTGGATCGCGGCGCGGGCGTCGACGCGCTCCACGCCCATGTTGCAGGCGCTGGTGACGATCGGCTCCCAGAAGCGCTCCACCGCGCGGCGCGGCTGGCCGCTCTCGACGAGGAACTCCGAGAAGGTCCGCCCGCGCCAGCGTTCGCGCCCGGCCAGCCCCAGGCGCAGGAAGCGCCACATGGCGCGGCCCACGGCGCGGCGCTCGGCGGAATCGAGCACGCGGAAGCGCCGGAAGGAGAGGGCCATGTGGAGCGGCGCCGGCCAGGGGCCCGGGCGGAGTTCCACCGGGGCGTTCGGCGGATCGGCCCACCAGGTGGAGTGCTCCCACTGGATCGAGTCGAGCACGCCGAGGCGGTCGTAGAGATCCAGCAGGTTCGTGCAGCAGCCCATCACCACGTGCTGGCAGTTGTCCAGGATGTTCCCGGAGCGCGGATCGACGAAGCTCGTGGCCCGGCCGCCGAGCTTCCGCTTCGACTCGATGAGCGTCACGCGCACGCCGGCCTCGGCCAGGCGCAGGGCCGCGGCGATCCCCGCCAGGCCGCCGCCGACCACCGCCACGCGCTCCGGCACGGCGCGCGGGCCCGACGCCGGCGCGACCGCGCTGCGGCGAATCCCGCTCATGTCCCGCCCGACGACGCCGCCTTGAAGCGCGCCCGGAATGCGATCCACGCCTTCCGCGCGGCGCTGAGCCGGATGCGGCGCTCGCGCACCACGCGCTCGGGATCGGCGAGGATCTTCTCCAGCAGCCCGCGGTAGATGGTGGTCATGGCCCAGAGCGTCGGCTCGCAGCTCCGGGAGATCATCGTGTCCAGCAGGAGCGAGCTCTGGTAGTGGGCGCGGGCGCGCTCGGCCTGGGCGCGGATGAACTCGGCGCAGCGGTCCGCCGGCTCCCAGCGCCGCACCGCCTCCGGCGTGAGCTCCAGGGCGCGGAACTCCGAGTGCGGCAGGTAGACGCGCCCGCCGTCGAAGTCCTCGCGGAAGTCGCGCAGCACGTTCGTGAGCTGGAAGGCGATGCCGCGGTCGATGGCCAGCCTCGGCGCCTCCGCGTCATGGAATCCCCAGATGTGGATGCAGACCAGGCCCACGGTGCTCGCCACCCGGTAGCAGAAGGTGCGCAGGTCCTGCCACGATTCGTGGTGGACGGCGCGGATGTCGGCGAGCTGGCCGTCCAGCATGTCGTGGAAGTCCTGACGGCGCACCGGCCAGCGCCGCGTCACTTCCGTGAAGCCGGTCCAGAGCGGCGAGTCGTCCACGGGCGTGCCGGCGAATGCGGCGTCGGTGGCGGCGCGGAAGAGATTGATGCGGCGGCAGCGCTCGGCGGCGTCGGGGCCGGTGGCGTCGGCGATGTCGTCGGCCTGGCGCATCCACGCGTAGACGATGAACATCGCGGAGCGCTCCGGCTCGGGCGTCAGGCGCAGGCCGTAGTAGAAGTTGCGCGCCCGGCGGCGCGTGACCTCCTCGCAGATGCGGGCGCTGCGGCGCAGCGCCTCCGACGGCTCGGTGGCGGCGGCGACGACGCTCATGCGGCCTTCCTCCGGTTCGTCGAGGCGGCCGGGCGACGGGCCATCCACATCGCCTGGAGCACGAACCACGCCTTCCGCGCCCTGGCGATCCGCGGCCGCGTCAGGCAGGACTCGAAGCCCCAGCGCTCCACCTGCCGGAGCACGTGACGGCCACCGGCGCTGAAGAGCCAGATGAGCGGTCGATGCGCGGGGGCGACGCGGTCCAGGAGCGCCTCGCCCTCCTCCCAGAAGGTCCAGGTTCGATCCACGCACTCGCGCAGCACCTCGCGGTAGGCGGCGAGGAAGGTCCGGTCCGGCGCCCATCCCTGCCGCGCCGTGCGCGCCAGGCGCGACTCGAAGTCGGGCACCGACGCCGAAAGCTCCGCCGGGATGTAGATGCGGTCGCGCTCCAGCAGGTGGCGCCGCACGTCCTGCCAGTGGTTGGTGAGCTGGAGTGCCGTGCAGATCCGGTCGCTGGGCAGGAAGCGCGCCTCGTCGCGCGGCTCGCCGAGGACCATCAGGACCAGGCGCCCCACCGGATCCGCGGAGAGCCGGCACGAGGCGAGGAGGTCCTCCCACGTGGCCCATCGCGACCGCTCCTGGTCCCACTCGAAGGCGCGGATGAGGTCGTCGAAGGGACCGATCGGCAGTTCGCGGCGCTCGATGGTGGGACGAAGCGCGACGAAGACCGGGTGGCGCGGGGCGCCCGCGAAGCACGACTCCAGTTCGCGCCGCCACCAGGCCAGCAGCTCCCGGGCGCGCTCGGCGGAACCCATCTCGTCGCCGAGATCGTCGGCCCACCGGCAGTAGGCGTAGAGGGCGGCGAAGTCACCCACGCGGTCGGGCGGCACCAGGGCGCTCAGGACGCTGAAGTTCTCCCCCCGCCGCCGCGCCAGCGACGCGCACCAGGCGCGGGCCTCCTCGACGCTCATCGGATCGCAGCGATCGGGGCCGAAACGGCTGAGTTCCTCTCGAATGGAAGTCACGCCGGGTCTCCGTCGGCGTCACTCTAGCAAAGACCGGTGCGGCGTGGCGGCGCCGTCGGGGAGCGACGCGGCGTCGGCGCGGTTCGAGGCGGTGCCGCCGGCCGGGCTACGCGTGCACCTTGCGGATGCGGGCGGCGGGAATGCCGAGCTGTTCGCGGTACTTGACCACCGTGCGCCGCGCGATCGAGACGCCGCGATCGCGCAGCGCCGCCGCGAGCGCCTCGTCCGAGAGCGGCCTCCGGCGATCCTCCGCGTCGACGATCTCCTTGAGGAGCGTGCGCACCGCCTCGAAGCTCAGCGCCCCGCCGTCGCTCGTCTCCAGCCCGCCGCCGAAGAAGCGCCGCAGCTCCACCAGCCCGCGCGGCGTGGACATCCACTTCCCCGCCACCGCCCGGCTCACCGTCGCCACGTGCACGCCGAGCTGGTCGGCGATGTCGCTCATGGGCAGCGGGCGGAGATGCTCGGGGCCCTGGTCGAACCAGTCGCGCTGGCGCGACACCACCGCCTGCGCCACGCGCAGGAGCATGGCCTGGCGCTGCTCGACGGCGTCGATGAGCCAGCCGGCGCCGCGCAGTCGCTCCGAGAGGTAGCGCCGCGTGGAGGGGTCGACCGCGCGATCCTTCACCATGCGCCGGTACTGCTCGGCGACGCGCAGCGACGGCACCGTGCCGTCGGCGAGCGAGGCCACGTACTCGTCGCGTTCCGGGTGGTACTCCACCACCAGGTCCGGAACGATCGGGCGCTCCGTCACCGGGGAGAGATCCGCGCCGGGATTGAGCGTGAGTCGACGGAGCACCGCCTTCGCCGCCGCGATGCGCTCCGCGTCGAGTTCGCCCTGCTCCACGATGCGCGGGATGCGGTTCGACAGCAGGTCGCCGTAGTGATCGCGGAGGAGACGCTCGGCGTCGTGCCACGCCGCGACATCGGCGGGATCGGGAGGCTCGGGCACGCCGGCGAGGCGCGCCTGCACCTGGAGGAGGAGGCACTCGCGCCGATCGCGGGCGAGGATGCCCGGCGGCTCGAGGAAGGCCTGCGCCGCGGTGAGGGCCTCCGAGAGCCGTTCCACGGTGAACGGGCCGCCGCGCGCATCGTCGCTCTGCGCCGCGATCGTGGCCAGGTCGGCCCCGAGAAGCCCGTCTTCGCCCACATACTCGATGAGCCGGCGGCCGACGAGGGCCATCTCGGGCGGCACCTCGGCCAGCGCCCACTGGCGCTGGAGCGACTCCGCCAGCCCCTCGGCGCGATCGGGCGTGTTGGCCATCGCCTCGAGCTTCCGGTCGCCCGCGCCCTCGTCCGCGCGATGGCGCGTGCGCGGCGCGGCGTCGTCGTCGCCGTCGGCGTAGGAGCGCTCGAACTCCCGCGCCATCTCGAAGTCCTCGCCCTCCTCGCCCACGCGCAGTGGGCGCTCCGGGACCTCGCGCGTGGCCTCCGCCACGGCGCTCCGCGCCTCGGCGCCCTCGGCGGCGGCGGCGCCTTCGCCCTCCTCGTCCGTCGGGGCGCCGTCCGTCCCGGCGGCGCCGGGCTCGGCGATCTCCAGCGTCGGATTGCGCTCCAGCTCCTGCTCGATGCGCTCCCGCAGCTCCTGCGCCGGGAGCTGCAGGATCTCCATCGCCTGGATCATCCGCGGCGCGAGCTTCGTCTGCTGCGAGAGTCGCTGGTGCTGGGAGGTCTCGAAACGCATGGCGTCACTCGATGTCGCGCCGGCCGGCGATGGCGTCGGCCAGCACCGCGCGGGAGGCGAACTCGATCTGCGAGCCGCTGGGCAGCCCGCGCGCCAGCCGCGTCACGCGCACGCCGGCCGCGCGGAGCCGCTCGGCCGCGATGAGTCCCGTGGTGTCGCCCTCGAGATCGGGGTTCATGCCGAGGATCACCTCGGCCACCTTCACGCCGCGGGCGTTCCGCGCGGGATCCTTCACCCGCGCCAGCAGGTCCGCCAGGGTGAGGCTCTCCGGTCCCACGCCGTCCAGCGGATCCACGCGCCCCATGAGCACGTGGTAGATGCCGCGGTGCATGCCGGTCTGCTCCAGGTTCACCAGGTCGCGCGGCTGCTCCACCACCAGCACCATCGACGCGTCGCGCCTCGGATCGGCGCAGACCCGGCACGGATCCTGATCGGTGAGATTCCAGCAGATGGAGCAGTGCTTCACCCGCTCCTTCACCCGCGTGATCGCCTCCGCCAGCCGCAGCGCCTCGGCGCGATCCGCCTTGAGCACCCAGAAGGCCATCCGTTCGGCGGTGCGTCGACCCACGCCGGGGAGGCGCGAGAGCTCCGTGATGAGCTGCTGCACCGACTCCGGGTAGCTGGCATCTCCGCCGAGTTCGCTCACGGTCGAAGTGTAGGGCATCCCCGCGGCGCGACCACGAGGATCATCGGCGCGGATTGCGACCGCGCGGGCTGCCCTCGCCCCGCGACGCGGGCGGACCGACGACGCGCGCCTGGTTCGTCGCCGCGTCGGCCATCTGCGGGACCTGGCTGGGCGTGCCGTCGTCGAGCGCCGGATCCCATCGGGCGAAGAGGAGGCGCCCCGCCTGCGTCTGCAGCATGTTGGTCACCGTGACGCGCAGCGTCTGGCCGATGCGCGACGCGCCGTCCTCCACCACCACCATCGTCCCGTCGGGGAGATGACCGACGCCCTGCCCGGGATTCTCGCCGGCGCGGGTGATGCTCACGGTGAGCGAGTCGCCCGGTACCGCCGTGGGACGGATGGCGCTCGCCAGCCGGTGGAGGTTCAGCACGCTGACGCCCTGGATGTCGCCCACCTTCTGGAGGTTGGTATCGGTGGTGAGGACGCGCATGCCCTCCTTGCGCGCCACTTCCAGCAGCATCCGGTCCACCGGCAGCCCGTCGGCGGAGACCTCCTCGATGGTCACGTCCACCTCCGGGAGGCGCTGGAGCTCCGCCACCAGGTCGAGCGCGCGGCGACCGCGCTGGCGTTTCGCCCGGTCGGCACCGTCGGCGAGCGTCTGGAGCTCGTCGATCACGAAGCGCGGGATGATGAGCGGGGCGTCGAGGAATCCGCTCGCGGCGAGGTCGCGCAGGCGCCCGTCCACGAGGGCGCTCGAGTCGACGAGCATCGGACGGATGCCCCGGTGCTTGCGCGAGAACTGCACGTACGGGATGACGAGCCGGAAGTCGTCCTTGGTGGTGAGGACCACCGTGACCGTCACATAGCAGATGATCAGGCCGATGATCACCTTCGCCATGTTGATGTAGAGGCGGAGGAGTTCGTTCTCCTTGAGCTCCTGCCAGGCGCTCATCACCATGTCGATGAGGAATCCGAAGGCCACCGCCGCCACGAGCCCCATGAGCACGCCGATGTAGACGCCCACCACGCTCGCCAGCCGCTTGTTCGGCGTGGCTGCGTCCACCACCACCACGAGCAGCCCGATGGCCACGCTCGCCAGGCCGAAGCCGGTGAGCGTCCAGGAGGAGAAGCCGGTGTTGGGACGGGCGCCGGTGGCGATGGCCACGGTGACCGTCACCAGCAGCACGATGAAGATGCTGCGGACGAACAGCATGAAGACCCGGCCGGCGCGCTGCGACGCTCCTTCGTAGCGGCGGCGCGGGGGGAGGTCCACGGAACCGGGGGCGCGCTCGGCTCGTTCCACCGGCGGCTCGTCCGCCGCCAGGATCCCGGAGTCGCCGGGATCCGACACCGCCCGTCTCGGCGCGGGATCGGACGGCTGGCTCGAGTGGCGCTCCATCGTCGGGAGTCTACGCCCGCGGCGCCTTCGATCGCGTGGCGGTGCGCGCCTCTGGTAGGATCCGCGCACCGACGACGACGGAGGACGGTCGGGTCCGTTGGACGGTCGTCCCGGGAACCAGGTCAGGGCCTGACGGCAGCAGCCTTCAACGGCGGCAACCGAGCCCTCGGCAACCTGGCCGTCCTCCGCGTCGTCGCTTCGATCGCCGTGAACAGCCGACCCGCCAAGTCCAGCACCGAGACGCCATCGATGTGGGGCGACGCCTCCCCGGCGCCCGCCTCCGCGCCGTCCTCGGCACCCGCGTCCTTGAAGCCGCGATCGCCCGACGCCCCCGGCTACACCGTGCTCGCGCGGCGCTACCGCAGCCGCTCCTTCGACGAGATCATCGGCCAGGAACCCATCGTCCGCACGCTCCGGAACGCCATCGCCCAGAACCGCATCGCCCACGCCTATCTCTTCTGCGGCACGCGCGGCGTGGGCAAGACCAGCATGGCCCGCATCTTCGCCGCGGCCATCAACGTGGGCGCCCAGTCGGAGGCGGAGGCCATCCGCGACGCGATCCTGCGCGGCCAGGACATGGATGTGATCGAGATCGACGGCGCCAGCAACCGCGGCATCGACGACGCCCGGGACCTGATCGCCGCCGCGGGCATCTCCCCGGCGCGGAGCCCGAACAAGGTCTACATCATCGACGAAGTCCACATGCTCACCACGCCGGCGTTCAACGCCCTCCTCAAGACGATGGAGGAGCCGCCGCCGCAGGTGAAGTTCATCCTCTGCACCACCGAGCCGCACAAGGTGCCGGCCACCATCCAGAGCCGCTGCCAGCGCTTCGACTTCCGCGCCATCCCCGCGTCGAGGATCGCGGAGCACCTGCGGCGCATCATGACGGAGGAGTCGATCCAGGCCGACGAGGAGGTGATCCTCCTCATCGCGCGGCAGGCCAACGGCTCCATGCGCGACGCCCTCTCGCTCGCCGATCGGCTCATCGCGGCCTCCGACGGGGCGCTCACGCGCCGCGTGGCCGAGGATGTGCTCGGCCTGCCGGACGAGGCGCGCGTCTCGGAGCTGGTCGACTCGATCGCGCGCGGCGATGCCCGGGCGTCGCTCGAGCGATGCTCGGCCCTGCTGGAGCAGGGCGTCGCCGTCGATCGGGCGCTCGAACTGCTCGCGGATCGCTTCCGGACCCTGCTGATCGCCCGGGTCTGCGGCCGCGAGTCCGCCATGCTGGAGATCTCCGCCGAGGCCCGGAACGCGGCGGCGACGCAGGCCGAAGGGATGGCCCCCGAGCGGCTGGTGCATCACATCGCCGTCTGCGACGCGGCGGCGCGCCATGCGCGCATGGCGTCGTCGCCGCGCACGATCCTCGACGCGACGGTGGTCCGGCTGACGCTCGCCGATCGATTCGCGCCGATCGGGGCGGCGATCGCGTCGACCTCCACCGCGGCTCGCACCGCCGGAGCGCCCGCCACCGGAGCTCCGCCCGCCGACGCTCCCGGCGCTCCCGGCGCTCCCGCCGCGGCGCCCGCTCCTGCGCCCTCCGCCCCGGCCGCCCGCGCGCCTGCGCCGGCGCCTCCGGCGGCGCCGGCACCCGCCGCGCCTCCGGCCCCGGCGGCATCTGAAAAAAAAAAGAAGTCCGCCCCGACGGCGCTGAGGTGAATGCCGCCAAGGAGCGGCTGATCCGTCACCCGGCCGTGCGCAAGGCGATGGACCTCTTCGACGCGTCGATCGCGCGCGTGGATCGGCTGCAGGCGCCGTCGCCCGCGGCGCCGTCAACCACCGGCGCGGGGGCCGGCAGTGCGCCGGAGGAGGACGCCGAGGGCGTCAGCGACCCAGGGCCAGCAGATTCCGGATGAGTTCGTCCGCCGTGGTGACCACGCGGCTGGCGGCGCTGAAGCCGGTCGTGGCCTGCACCATGTCCACGAATTCCTGCGAGAGCTCCACGTTCGCCTGCTCCACCGCCCCGCCGAGCACGCGCCCGAGCCCCAGCGTGAGCGGCGATCCGATGGTGGGATTGCCGGAGCGGTCGGTGGCGCCGAACTGGTTGTCGCCGGCGTCGATGAGCCCGTCGTTGTTCGCGAAGCGCGCGATGCCGATCTGTCCCAGCGTGCGCGTCAGCCCGTTCGTGAAGCCGCCGATGATGCGCCCGTCGGCCTCCACGCCGAAGGTGCTCAGCGTGCCCGGGGCGGCGCCGTCGTTGGAGACCGTGGAGACGGCGCTCGTCGCCGCGAGGGCGCGGAGCGGACCGAGGACGCTGGCGAAGTCGAGGAGGATGCCCTGGCCGGGTCCGTTGAGCGGCGGCGTTCCGTCGGGCACCAGCACGCCCATGCCACCGCCGGAGACGAGGGCGCCGCTGCCGTCGAAGACCAGGCTGCCCACCTGGATCACGCGCGGGTAGACCGAGGGATCGTTGTCCTCCACCAGCACCTGCCAGGTGGTGGTTCCATCGGGGTCCCGCGCCTCCAGCACGAAGCTCACGTCCAGGAGCGTCGGCGCGCCGAGCGCGTCGTAGACCACGATCGAGGTGCGCACGCTCTCGCCGTCGGCGGTCTGCGCCTTGGTGAACTCGAAGGGATTCGCCAGGCCGGCGGCGGCGCCGTGGACCGTGATGTCCGCCTGTTCGATGACCAGATCCTGCACCGTTCCCTCGTTGCCGGTGATGACCAGCTGTCCGTTCACGATGGCGGCGCCGCCCCCGAGCGACTGGCCGTTGATCACCGTGTCGTCCAGTCCGAGCGCCGCGCTCACGAAGGCGGCGAAGTCGTCCAGCGTCACGCCGTTGGCGACGGCGCCGGGCACCGGCAGGGCCGAGATGGCGAAGGTCTGCGCCGGGATCGGCTTGCCGCCCTTGGTCACGCCGCTGATCGTGATGGAGCGATTGGGATCCGCGGGATCGAAGGCGACGACGGCGGTCCCCGTTCCGTCGTCGACGTAGAGCGTGGTGGTGGTGAGATCCTCGTTGCCCACCGCCGGCGTGGTCAGCCCCGCGTCGAGGAAGAAGGTCTGGCTCAGGTGCTGCGATCCGGTGGTGGCGATGAGGCCGCTGGAGTCGAGATTGCCGCCGACGGCGACCGTCCCGGTGGCGGCGGCGATGGAGAGCGTGCCCAGCGGGATGTTGATGGGCCCGAGTCCACCCTGGACGACCGTGCCGTTGGGGGCGGCGCTCCAACCCTGCACGAAGAGCCCGTTGCGGGTCACGAGGTTCCCCGCCGCGTCGAGGAGGAAGGTGCCGTCGCGCGTGTAGCGCACCACCGGCCCCGTCGACCCGGCGAGATTGCCCGCCAGGACGAAGAACCCCGCGCCGTCGATGGCCATGTCGGTGGCGATGCCGGTGCCGGCGATGGCCCCCTGGTTCCAGCTCCGCGTGGTGCCGGAGTAGATGGAGCCCATGCCGATGCTGCCGGGCAGCGGTCCCATGCCGCCCTGCGACATCACCCCCGAGACGCCGCCGTCGAGGCCGTAGAGCGCCGCGAAGTGGGCGCGGTTGGCCTTGAAGGCCACGGTGTTCACGTTGGCGATGTTGTTGCCGATCACATCGAGCCTCCTCGTGTTGCTGAGGAGACCGGAGAGACCGGTCATGAGCGAGGTGATGCTGGGCATGGGGCGACTCCCTGGCGGCGCCGATCAGCTTCCGGTCCCGGCGGGCGGAGCGCCGAGGATCTGCTGGATGAAGCTCGTGGGGAGGAAGGAGCCGTTGTCGAGCTCGAGCAGGGCGCCCTGGTTCGACGGCTGCACGCCGATCACCGTGCCGGAGACCATCTGGTAGTCGGTGGAGAGACCCTTCACGAAGCGACCGAGCAGGTCGCTCGCCCCGTTCAGGTGCGACGCGTCCGTCATCTGCTGGAGCTGGTCGCCCAGCTCCATGTTCGCCTGGATGCTGCGGATCGAGTCGATCTGCTTGAGCAGCTCGCTCGAGTCGTTGGGCTTGAACGGATCCTGGTTGCGCAGCTCGGTGAAGATGAGCTTGACGAAGTCCTCGCTCTTCAGCTCGCCGTAGCGGCTGGGGAGGAGACCCTGGGTGGAGGAGGCGGACTGGATGACGGCCATGTCGATCGTCCTTCGGCTGCCGTGCCGGTCAACGCATCGTCGGGTCGGAGCGTGCTTCCGAGGCGGAGACCCTCGTCGGTCCGCCAGCGGAGTTCGCGCTCGGCCTCCTGTCGACCCCTGCTCTCGCGGCCGGCGGCGTCGAATGGGTGACCGAGTCCGATCGACGCCGACTCCTCGGCGCGATCGGTCCTCGGAGGCTCGACCACGAGCCGTCCGACGCCGACGCCATGCCGCTCGAGCGATTGCCGGAGCATGCCGAGGTTCCCCTGGAGCAAGTCGCGTGCCGCGTCGCCGGAGGGCCGGAAGAGCACGTCCACGCCTCCGGCGTCGAAGCGCATCCGGATCTCCAGGATGCCCAGTTCCGGCGGCGACAGCCGCATCACCAGCACCCCGCCGCGCTGCTGGCGCAGCGCGAGCAGGCCGCGGTCGACGAGACGGAGGCCCGCGGGCTCTGCGCGGGGCGCAACCTCTGCGCGGCGCGCGGCCGCAGACTCGGCCGGAGCGGAGCGCCCGGGTGCGGGTTCCACGGAGAGACGCTGGGGCGCGCCCGGGACGGGCCCCTCCGCACCGGCCGCGCGCGACGGACGCAGCGCCTCGCCGCGCGGATCGGGATCGATGACGCCGGGATCGGCGCCGGGTCCCACGATCGACGCGAGTCCCAGCGCCAGCAGGGACAGCTCGGGCCCCTGCGGAAGGGCCGCGATCCGGATCGGCCGATCCATGCCGGCGTTCCCGGGGGCCGCGGCCCCGGGTTCGGGTGGCGGCGCCCGGTCGCCAGGCTCGTCGGCGATCGGATCGCTCGACGACGGCGCGTCGGTCGACTCGGGAGCGCGATCCAGCGTCTCCTCCGGGGAGACGCGGCGCGCACCGGACGAGGCGCCGGGGGACGCGGGGCGTTCAGGGAGTTGGATCAGCGGCATCGACATCGCGGCGCCGGAGGGCATCGAGGAGATCGGCTGCGCGGGCGGTCTCCTCCGCACTCTTCAGCTCGCGCAGCACGCGCGAGGCCGCGAAGCGCGACATCGAGTCCAGATACCGGACGGCGTCACCCTGTCGCCCGGTCGCCGAGAGCTGGAGCAGCCACTCCTTGGCCTGCTTCGGCGGCGCGGACTCCAGGAGCTGCACGGTCTTGCGGAACTGTGCATCGCTGCGCTCGGCGGCGATCTCCGCCTCCCGCTCGTCGAAGCGGCGCTCGCGGCGATCGAGGTCGGCGTGCTGCTCGCGCAGGAGGGCCAGCCGCTCCTCGAGCGACTTCCCCAGCAGCCGCGCCTCCTCCTCCATCATGCGCCGGCGGATCTGCACCTGGTCCAGGGCCCCCTCCACCTCGGCCAGCCGCTCGGCGGCGCTGCGCGGCATGATCGCCAGGCGTTCGCGCTCCTGCGCCTGCCGCTGTGATTCCTCGAGCGTCCTCGAGGCGAGCTGGATCTCCTCGCGCTCGGTCTCGATCGGCGTGGACACCAGCCGCCGGAGGCGGTCGAAGCGCTCGCCGTCCATGCGCCCCGTCGACAGCAGCCACGCGATCAGCAGGGCGATGGCCGCAAGGTTGAGGGCGGCGAAGACGCCGAGTCCCGTCAGCACCGGGCGCGTGATCGATCTCATCCCCAGCCTCCCGCGTGCCGGGCCGCCGCTTCGTCGAGCGACGCCTGCTCGGCGCGCTCCCGGCGCCGCGCCGCCTCGGCCAGGCGCCGCGCCTCCAGCAGTTCCACCGCCTTTCGGTCGCTCGTGGCCCCCGCCGCCTGGCGCCGGGCCTCGGTGCGGGCGGGCTCGCCGGCCGCGTGCTCCGCAAGGGCGTGGAGGCGCCGCCGTTCCAGCACCATGGCGCCCTGGGCCGCCAGTCGCAGCGACGCCGGATCGATCGCCCCGTCGAGGGCGCCCCGGAGCGTCTCGCGGGACGCCTGGATCCGTTCCGAAGCGTGCTCGATCTCCGCCTCCAGCGCCAGCCGTCGACGCTCGGCGCCGGCCAGGGCCACGCGCGCCCGCAGTTCCACCTGTCGACGGATCCGCAGCAGCACCGAGAGCGACGAGCGACGGATGCTCATGCCGCCACTCCTTCACGCGCCGCGGGCGGCATCGGCGGGACGGGCGCCATCGACGGCGCGGGCGGCGCCGCAACGCGACGCACGCCGGCAGCGGCGCGACCGGCGCCGGGCGCGCTCCCGGGCGCACCACCTGCCGGGGACGCGATCCGCGCCCGCAGCGCTTCCGCCTCCGCGACGATCTCGGCGAGCATCGTCCGCACCTCCGGCCACGGGAGGCGCTCGTCGGGCCCCTGGCGCAGGAACCGATCCAGCCGCTCGCGCAGGGCGATGGCCACATCGGCGTCGGGATTGGAACCGCGGGCGTACGCGCCGATCGAGAGGAGCTCCTCCACCTCGCGATGGGCGGCGAGCAGGCGCCGCACCACGCGCCGCGCGTCGCGTTCCTCCGCGCTGGAGACGGCCTCCGCGGTGCGCGAGACCGACTCCAGGACATCGATCGCCGGATGATGGCCGCGCGTCGCGAGGGCCCGCGAGAGGACGATGTGACCGTCGAGCGCGCTGCGGGCCGCGTCGGCGACCGGCTCGGTCAGGTCGTCGCCGTCCACCAGCACGGTGAAGAGCGCCGTGATGCTGCCGCGCCCCTCGATCGCTCCCGCGCGCTCCACCAGTCGGGCCATGGAGGCGAAGACGCTCGGCGGATAGCCGCGCGTGGCCGGGGGCTCGCCGGCGGAGAGGCCCACCTGGCGCTGCGCGTGGGCGAGCCGCGTGAGGCTGTCCAGCAGGAGGAGCACATGGCGACCCGCGTCGCGGAAGTGCTCCGCCACCGCCATCGCCGCGTGGCACGCGCGGACGCGCATGAGCGGCGTCTCGTCGCCGGTGGACGCCACCACCACGCTGCGGGCGCGGCCCTCGGGTCCCAGCGCGCCGTCGACGAAGTCGCGCACCTCGCGGCCGCGCTCGCCCACCAGCGCCAGCACCACGACGTCGGCGGCGCAGTGGCGCGCGATCGTCCCCAGGAGCTGGCTCTTTCCGACGCCGGCGCCGGAGAAGATGCCCAGGCGCTGTCCGCGTCCAAGCGGAAGGAGGGCGTCCAGGGCGCGGATGCCGGTCTCCAGGCGTTCGCGCACCGGTCGGCGCAGGAGCGGATTGATCGTGCGCGGCTGGAGAGCGCGCGGTCGCATGCGGGCGCAGGCGGGCCCTCCGTCGATCGGTCGGCCAAGGGCGTCCACCACGCGGCCCACGAGCCCGTCGCCCACGAGCGCCGCCGCGGGCATCGGGTCGCCGACCACGCGATCGCCCGCCGCCACGCCGTGTCCGCCTTCGAGGGCCATGACCATGGCGCTGCCACCGTCGAAGCCCACCACCTCGCCGGTCACCGGCGGATGCGTTTCGCCGCGGGGCTCGATGGTCACGGTGGCGCCGATCGGAAGTCGAAGACCGTCCACCACCAGGGCCAGGCCCCGGCAGGCGCGCACGGTGCCGGAGAGCCGGCGCGGCTCCAGGTGGCGCAGCAGTTCGAAGTGCGGCGAGAGATGGATCACGCCGCGGCCTCCTCGGGGAGCGGGCCGAGCAGGGCCTCGGCCACGCGATCGAACATCGGACCCACGGAGGCGTCCACTTCGCCGCCGGCGGCGCGGGCGATGCAGCCGCCGCGCCCGACGGAGGGATCATCCACCAGGCGCACCTCGCCGCTGGCCAGTCGATGGGCGAGCGGCGCCAGGTGCCGCTCCAGCGCCGGACGATCGTCGGGATGGATCAGGAGGAGCGCCTCGCTGGGCGATCCGAGCATCTCCAGGGCGCGCGCCGCCTGCTCCGCGGCCAGGTCGAGATCGCCGCGCGGCGCCGCGTGGACCAGGCGTCGCCCGATCTCGAGCGCCAGCCGCACCGACTCGCGCGACAACCCTTCGACGAGCTCGTTGCGCCGGGCCCGGAAGACGTCGAGCGCCGCGGTCCACTCGCGCAGCAGGGCGTCGATCTCCTCGCGCGCTGCGGCCATCGCCGCCTCGCGGCCCTCGCGCGCCCCCTGCTCGCGGCCCTCGGCGAGCCCGCGCTCGAATCCCTCGCGGTAGGCCGCCACCGACCGCGCCTCGGCGCTGCGCTGGCCCTCCTCGGACGCGTCGGCGCGGATCCGCTCCGCCTCCGCCCGGGCCCGCTCCAGCACCTCGCGCGCCTGGCGCTCGATATCGCGGAGATCGAGGACGCCGCCGCCGGCGCTCATCGCGATCGCCCGCCCCTGCTTGATCACCGCCATGGAGCACCCGCCGATTCCATCTCAGACCACCAGGTCCTTCTCGCGGCCGCGCCCGGAGATGACGATCTCGCCGGCATCCTCCAGGCGCCGCACCAGGTCGACGATGCGCTGCTGCGCCGCCTCCACCTCGCTCACGCGCACCGGCCCCATGTACTCCATCTCCTCGCGCACGAGCTCGGCGGCGCGGGAGCTCATGTTGGCGAAGATCTTCGCCTTGAGGGCGTCCGACGCGGTCTTCAGGGCCAGGCACAGTTCCTTCTGGTCGATCTGCTTGAGCACCGCCTGGATGCCGCGGTCGTCGACCAGCATGATGTCCTCGAAGACGAACATGAGGCGGCGGATCTCCTCGACGAGCTCCGGATCCTGCCCCTCCACGCCTTCCATGATGGTGCGCTCGGTGCTGCGGTCGCAGAGGTTGAGCATCTCCGCCACCCGCGCCACGCCGCCCACCTTCTCCGCCGCGTGCGTGAGCATGTTGGAGAGCCGGGCCTCGAGCGCCGCCTCCACCTCGCGCACGATCTCCGGATTGGTCTGCTCCATCTCCGCCACGCGCCGGACCACCTCCACCTGCTTCTCCGGCGCCAGGCCGACGAGGATCTCGCTGGCCTTCTGGTGCGGCAGGTGGCTGACGATGATGGCGATCGTCTGCGGATGTTCGTCCTGGATGAAGGTGAGGAGGTTCTCGCTCTCGGCCTTCTGGAGGAAGGCGAAGGGCGTCTTCTGCACCTGTGTCTGGATCTGCTGGATGACGCGCTCCGCCTCCTTGGGATCCAGGCTGCGCCGCAGGAGCGCCCGCGCGTACTCGAGTCCGCCGTCCTTGAGGTACCCCTGCGCCAGGGTCATGGCGTAGAACTCGCGGATCACCGCCAGCCCCAGCGCCTCCGGCACGTCGCCGAGACTGGCCAGGATGCCGGTGACCTCCTCCACCATCTCCGTGGGCAGCTCGCGCAGCAGCCGACCCGCCGCCTCGGAGTCGAGGACCAGCAGGAGGATCGCCGCCTTCGCCGTGCCGTCGAGCTCGGCGGGGTCGGAGGGAAGTCGTTGTCCGGGTCTCCAGGTCATGACGATCTCGGGGCGCTCGACTCCGTTCCTTCGGCGCGCCGGTCAGCCGGCCGCCCGCATCCATCGCCGCAGCAGTCCCGCCGCCTCGGTGGGATTGCGCGACACCATGTCGTTGATCTGCTTGAGCATCTGCCGCCGTCGCAGGCTCTCGTCGTCCATCTCGCGACCCTCCAGCGGCGGGGCCTCGCTCTCGGCGTCGCCCACCACTTCGCTCGCCACCCCCGGGGCCACCGGCCCGGTGCCCGCGCGCGGCGCGGCGCCGATCGGGTTGGCGGAGGCGGCGGCGCTCTCGACGGAGGCGGAGGCCTCCACCGGGCGCGGCGGGCGCGGCAGGGCGCGCACCGCGATGAAGAGGATCAGGCCCGCGGCCATCGCGGCCAGCGCGATGAGCCCGGCGGTGGAGCCGACCGCGGTCACACCGCCGCCGCCGGTCAGGATCGACGCGAAGGACGCCGACTGCGCCGGCGGCGGCGCTTCGGGCGCGGGGATCGCGTCGGCGTAGACGCTCACCGCCACGGTGCCGGCGCGGGCGCCTTCGAAGGTGTCGGTGTCGATGAGCGGCAGCACGCTCTGGCGGATGCGCTCCACCTCCTCGGTCCGCACCGCGTCGAGCGCCGCCTCGTCCGGGTCGCCCGTGCCGCCGCCGCGAAGGCGCCACAGCCCCACGATGTAGCTGCGCGGGATGTTGATGGAGGCGTTGATCTTCGTGGCGTAGCCGGTGGGGTCGCGGATGAGCGAGGTCTCGTTGGGGAAGCGCGGATCGAGGCGCTGTTCGCTCATCTCCGTGGAGGAGACCTGCCCGCGGTTGGGCTGCATGATGCTCACGCCCACGTTCGGGCGCAGGCCCGCGTCGCCGCTGGGCGACGGTCCCTGGGAGTTCGTGGCGCTGGCGCGCTCCGAGAGCGGACCGACGACCGGATCGCGGTAGCTCTGCTCGCGACGGCTGATGTCCTTGGTCACCACCTGGGCGTGCACCGCCACCATCACGCCGCCGATGAATCCCAGGTGCTGCTCGAGGCGGCGCTGCACGACCGCCTCCAGCCGCTGCTGCTGCTCGAGGTTCGTGTTCGCCGCCAGGTCCTCGGCGCGACGGGCGCGCCGCCGCTTGTTGGCGTTGGCGTCCGTGACGGTGACGTTCTCCACTTTCAGGCCCGGGTGGGCGCCGGCCACCACGCCCGCCACCGCGTCGACGAGGTCCTGGCTCATCTCGTCGCGCTCCATCACCACCGTGACCGACGCGGTGGGCGGCGTGTACTGCGCGCCCAGTCCGGTGGTGCGCTGCGGATCGGCGATCACCACCTTCGCGCTGCGCACGCCGCGGTACTGCGACACCATGCGCTCCAGCGCCCCCATGGTGGCCGCCACGCGCAGGAAGCGCGACTGCTCCTGGCTGTGGAACGGGCTCTCCTGCTCGATGAGCGTGTTGAAGTCGATGAGCTTGCTGCCGCCGACGCCGCTCTCGGAGAGGCTGGCCAGCACGGCGGCGCGGCGCTCCGGCGGAACGAAGATGCGGCCGTCGCGCTCCTCGTGTTCCACGCCGTGCTCCGCCAGCCACGCCTTCGCCGGCGCCACCGCCTCGGTGCTGATGGCCAGCGGCACGCGCTCCGGC
>CAZSVT010000004.1:25561-36984 GCA_964610365.1 uncultured Isosphaeraceae bacterium | reverse complement strand
GCCGCCGTCGCCGCGCCGCAGCGCCGCGAGGACGCGGTACCGGCGAAGGGCGTCGAGGGCCCGCAGCGGATCGCCGCCGCCTCCGGCCACGATCGGTCGGTACGCGGCCAGGGCGAGATCGGCGGCCAGGCGCGTCCGAGCGCCCGCGGCGCGGCGCTCGCCGGACGGAGGCTCGATGATCGCGTCGCGATCCCGAAGCGCACGGATCGCGGCGTCGCCGTCGCCCTCGCGCACCGCCGTCACCACCGACTCGAGCCACGCGGCGCCGGGATCGCCCGCGGTGCGGAAGTTGTGCCGCAGGCGCACCACGCGATCCCGCATCGCCGGGGCGGCGCAGAGATCCGCGAAGACCGAGCCCGAACGGATGGAGGCGAGCTGGTCGGCGTCGCCGACCAGGACGAGCGTGGCGTGCGCCGGGACCGCGTCCACCAGGCGGCGCATGAGGGCGAGATCCACCATCGATCCCTCGTCGACCACCACCAGGTCGGCGTCGAGGGGATGTTGGGCGGTGTGCGCGAAGGGCGCCCCCGGCACCGGTCTCCAGCGCAGCGACGCATGGATGGTGGCGACCTCCACGCCCGGGAGTCCGGCGGCGGCCCCCTCCGCGCGCCGCTCCGCGTCCAGGTGCTCGCGGAGTCTCGCCGCCGCGCGCCCGGTGGGCGCCATCACCTTCACCCGCGGCGCCGGATCGGCGGCGCCGTCCGGCGCGCTCCGCGCCATGATCATCCGCGCGATGGTGCGCGTCTTGCCCGTGCCCGGTCCGCCGGTGACCACCAGCAGCCGCTCCGCGCGCGATCGCTCCACCGCCGTCCGCTGCGCGCCGTCCGGGGCGGATGACGGCGCACCGCTCGCGACCGGGCCGGCCGGCGACGCATCGCCCGGCGCGGCCGACGGCGCCGGAGGCCCCGCCGCGCCCGCGGCCCGCGCCCGCAGCGCGCTCGCCAGTCGCCGCTCGTCGTCGAAGGCGCGGGCGGTGGAAAGGCGCCGACTCCCGGGCTCACCGCGCAGCACGAGCACCACGCCGCCGGGAACGCCCGGCGTCCCCGCGCGACCGACGAGACGGATGACGCCCTCCTTCGGTGGATCGACGGACGCGGCGCGGGCGAGGGCCTCGGCGGCGTCGAACGCCGCGCGACGCGTCGCGGGGTCGTCCAGGGGCGGCGCGGCGGCGGCGTCCGAGGGCGGCGCCCCGGCGTCGTCCGGCGCCGCGGTCTCGTCGCCGGCGCCCGCCGCCGGATCGAGCTCGTCCACCACCGTGGCGCCCTGGTCGAGGCGGTCCTCCACCTCATGCAGCAGTCGCTCGAGCAACGCCCGCACCGACGCGGAGAGGGCGTCGATCGCGGCGCCATCCGGTCCGCGGCGCGCCACCTCGAGCAGCCGACTCGACCTCCGGCCGGGATCGCTCATGCGTCGTCTCCACCGTCCGGCGCCGGAGCGCGGAGCAGCTCGTCGATGGCCTCGATCACGCCCGTGGGCGGCCGATCGATGAAGAGCCCGCGCCCCGGTTCGCGCGGATCGACGCCGCGCACGAAGGGATCGATGGCGCCGCCGAACCACCCGTCGCCGAGCGGCACACCGCGACCGGCCAGCAGGCGCCGGGCGGCGACGGCGTACAGGAGGTACTGGAGGACATAGCGGCCGCGGAGCATCGCCTCCAGCAGCGATGCGCCGCGATAGTCCTCGTCGCGCTCGCCGAGATCGTTCGACTTGTAGTCCACGATCCACCAGCGCCCCTCGTGCTCGAAGAGGAGATCGATCGTGCCGCGCAGGAATCCCTGGATCTCGCCGACGACCAGCCGCGCGGCGATCGGCGCGAAGCGCGCCGCGGGCGAGTCGACCGGCGCCCGCCGCAGCGCCTCCGCCAGTCGGGCGGGCGAGAACGGGCGCTCGTGACCCATCGGGAGGCAGAAGTCCGATTCGCACGCCAGCCGCGCCGGCGGAATCGCGCCCACCGTGGTGGACGGACCGCCGACGACCGAGAGATCGGCCTCGCGCGTGCGCGCGACGAGATCGCGCAGGACGCCCGGATCGAAGCGGCCGCTCCCGCCGCTCTCGGCGATCGCCTCGCGCACGATCGAGTCGAGATCGGCGCCCGGCCCCTCCATCGACGCCCACTCGAAGGCCCGATGGATCACGCGCCCCAGCAGCACGCCGCCGGCGATCCTCGATCGTGTGACCACCGGCGCCGGCTCGTCGTCGCGCATCGCCAGGGCCGCGGGCTCGGAGAGCGCCTCGGTGTCGGCGCCGGCCTCGTCCGAGGCGGCGCTGAGCCGCGTGAAGCTCGTGTCGAACCAGAGCCGCAGCGGGCGCCGCACCGTCACCCGGGCGGCGCGGCGCGATGCGCCGCGGACGGGCGGCGCCGCGCGGAGCGCCGGCGCCGGAGGCGGCACCCCGGCGCCCGTCGGCGCCTCGATCACCCGCAGCGTCCGCCCATCGGCGCGACGATCCGCGTCGAGGAGATCCAGCACGCTCGCTCCGGCGCGGCGGCCCTTCGCCCGGTCGAAGAGGAGCGTGGCATGCCGCGCCCGCGTCACCGCCACATAGAAGAGCCGCAGCGCCTCCTCGCTCGCCCGCTGCTGGAGGAGGAGGTGTCCCGGGCCGTCGACCTCCAGTGCAACCACCGCGCTCTCCTCGGGATCCGCGGCGGCGGGCGCCGCCCACTCGGGGCCGAGTTCTCCCAGGCGCCGCGCAGGCAGTCGCACCACGCGCAGCGGGCCCTCGCGACCGCCGCGCCGCGGCGCGGGGATCGCGTCGCCCGCCCAGGGAAGGAGGACCACGCCGTACTCCAGCCCCTTGGCGGTGTGCGCGGTGCGCAGCGTCACGGCGTCGTCGCGGTCGATGCGCCGACGGCGCGGATCGCCCGGACGCGCCTGCAGGTCCGCCGACTCGCCGACGAGCCGCTCCAGCCGGGCCCGCAGCGCCCCGGCATCCGATCCGCGGGCCTCCGCCGCATGGAGGAGTTCGGCGAGCTGGAGCGCGTCCACCTCCATGCGCGGATCGATCGGCGCCGCCGACTCCGCGAGCGCCCGCTCCACGATCGCCAGCGCTCCGCCGCGACGCGCCGACTCGGCCCACGCCTCGAACCGCCGCGCCCACGCCTGGACGAGCGCCTCGGACCCCGCGGCGCCGAGCGACGCGGGATCGACGCCCACCAGCGGAGAGATCATCGCCCGTCGCACGAGCCGCGCCCGACCCGGCGAGGCGCACGCCGCCAGCAGCGCTTCCAGTTCCTCCGCCGCTTCGCTCTCGTAGACGGTGCGGTCGCCGAGCAGGATCGAGGGAATTCCCGCCGCGCGCAGCCGCCGATCCAGCATGCGGAGGTTCGCGTTGCTGCGACCGAGCACCGCCATGTCCCGCCATCGCAGCGCCGCCGCCGGCGCCGCGTCCGCGCCCGGCGCGACGCTCGGCTGGATGCGGAGCCCGCGCGCCATCAGGTCCCGAAGCGCCGCCACGCACCACTCCGTCTCCGAGATCCCCGGCGCGCCGCGATGGAGCTCCATCGGCGCCGGCCGAGGCCGGACGCCGTCCACCAGCATGCCGTGCCGCGGCGACGCCTCCGCCCGCACGGGCGGATGCTCGATCCCGTCGCGGCCGAAGGGTCGCTCGCCGCCGAAGAGTCGATTCACCGCCTCCACCGCCCCGGGCTCGGAACGACGATTCGTCTCCAGCCGGCGCGGCGGCTCCGATCCGCGCAGCCGCAGGTACGCCTCCAGGTCGGCGCCGCGGAATCCGTAGATCGACTGCTTCGGATCTCCCACCAGGACCAGGAGTCGATCGCCGCTCGCCGGCGCCCCGGCGCGCGGCGCGTCGCTCCGCTCGAAGTGGAAGAGCCGCTCGAAGATCTCCAGCTGCACGGGATCCGTGTCCTGCGCCTCGTCGATCACGCCGAGGCGATGGCGCCCGCGCAGGATGGCCCCGAGGCGCGCGCTGCTTCGCAGCGCATCCCGCACCAGGACGAGCATCTCCTGGTAGGTGCCCGCCCCGCGCACGGCGGCGAGCTCCGCGATCTCGCGCTGCGCGAAGGCCATCAGGTCCGCGGCGATCGCCTCCACGCCGGACCCTTCGGCACGCGCCAGCGGCAGTCCGCGACTGGAGATCGCCTGCCGCGCCAGCGCCGTCATCGCCGCTCGATCGAGCCCCGCGATGCGGCATCGATCGGCCATCGACGGATCGTCGCGCACGCGCCCGCTCCACCAGCGCATGGCGATCTCCTGCGCCACGGCGCCGTCGTCCAGGAGTTCGCGGCGCCCTCCGCCGAGTCCGAGCTCGAAGCCGTGCTCGCGGATGATGCGATCGCAGAATCCGTGGATGGTGCTGATCGGCATCGAGTCGATGTCGGCGAGCGCGGCGCCCAGTCGGCCCGCCAGTCGCTGCGCCGACGCCGCATCGAGCGCGGCGGCGCCGGCGTCCTCGGCGCCGGGCACGAGGAGCTGCCGACGCAGGGCCGCCAGGCGCGAACGGACGCGCCCGTGCAGTTCGCGCGTGGCCGCCTCGGTGTAGGTGACGAGCACGATCTCCGGGACCTGGAGCGCGCCCGCGGCGCGCAGGGCCGCGAACTCCGGGCCGGCCACGAGTCCGCTCCCCAGCCGATCGCGCGGGAAGAGCTCGGGGCCGGCGAGGGCGGCGGCCACGATCGTGGTCAACTCGTAGGTCTTCCCCGTCCCCGCGCTCGCCTCGATGGTGACCTTCACGCGGCGCCTCCCTTGCGGGAGCGGCGCGGCGCGGCGGCGCCGGCGGCGGGCGGAGCGGCCAGGAGCGCCTTCTCGGTGGATCCATCCTTGACGGCCCGGATCATCGGTCGCGCGAGCCGCTCGGCGAGCGTCACGAACGACGGGGCGGGCGTCGCGTCGAAGAAGCGATCGGGACCAAGGAGGAGCCGCACCGCGGGATCGGATCCGTCACCCGACGGTCGATCGTCTCCGCCCTCGTCGAGGAAGGACTCGCGCGCCAGCGCCAGTGCCGACTCCGGTTCCGGGCTCCTCTTCTCGCAATGGTGGGCGTAGGTCCCGGCCGTCTCGGGCATGAACGGGAGCGGCGCCGCGCGACCGTGCAGCGACAGCGCCGCGAACGCCGAGAGCAGGGCCCGGGCGTGGTCGGCGGTCGGCGGAGCCACCAGCCTCGCGTCGAGTTCGAGCGTGCGTTCGGATCCCCGACCGGCCCCGACGCGACCCAGGATGAGCCAACCCCGCGGAGGCGCGACGCCGTGATCGGCCGCCTCCACCACCACCGCCAGCAGGCGGATCCAGCCGCGGAGGAGGGCCCGCGGATCGCCGTCGTGCGCGCGGGGAACGAGCGTGACCGGTCCGACGCCGTCGATCCACTCGATGGATCCCTCCACGCGCGCCCGCGCCGCGCGGCAGAGCGGGGCGATCGTCCGGTCGAGGTCCAGTTCCACGGTGACCGGGCGCGATCGCAGCCGAAGGCCGTCCGATGCGCCGATGGCGCGGAGCAGCGAATCCGCGCGGACGCGCCATGCGTTCGCCATGGCCCGCAGCTCCGACGCCACCATCGGTCCGGTCGCTCCCCGCGGAAGCCAGCCGCGTCCGCCGAGCTCGAGATCCGTGGCGGATCGCGCCGACCCATCGCTTCCGATCTCGCCGTCCACGCCCAGGCACGCCCCGAGGATCTCCCGCTCGAACTCGCGATCGATCGGATCCTCCTCGTCGCGCTCCGGCGCCGCGCGATCGAGCGGGACACCGCGCGCCGCCAGGAGGGCCGCGGCGGGCGATCGCCAGAACCGCTCGAGGTCGGCGAGCGCGATGGGGACGGTGCTTCGATCCTTCGAGTCCGCGGCGCCCTCCCGGGCGTCGGGCGTTTCCGCCGCCCCCGCGCGCTCGCCCGCGTCCGCATCCGTCCTTGCCGGCGCGCCCGCCTCCGCATCCGCGCCCGCCGGCGCCTCGTCCCGAAGCGCCGCCTGGGGCGCCAGCTCGGGCATCGCGTCGAGAAGTTCGCCGACCAGCACGCTGGGCGGGAGTTCCAGGCCGCTCGTGGGATCCTGCGCCGGCCAGCTCAGGATGAGCGCCCGCGACGCGGCCATCACCGTCTCGAGCATCACCTGACGATCATCGAGCCGCGCGTCCCGGTCGCCCTCGCGTCGGCGCCGCGCCACCAGGTCGAAGGCCGGCGCGGCGACGCGCCGGGGAATGAGCCCGTCGGCCATGCCCACCACGGCGATCACGCGGAAGGGAATGCTGCGCATCGGTTGCAGCGCCGCCACCGTCACGCCGGCGGCGAGGAGGGCCCGGCCCGGATGTTCGGCGCGAAGTCGCTCCAGGATGAACGCCATCGCCGTGCGCGCCGAGACGCGCCGCGACGCCCCGAACCCGGCGGTGAGCGCCGCGTCGCGCATCTCGCCCAGACGGGCGCGGACCAGGGCCAGCCCCGCCGAGGCGCCGCGACGCTCACGCTCGTCGGCGCCGGCCCGCCTCGCACCGCCGATCGAACGCTCCGCGAGGCGCTCGACGATGGAGAGCCACTCCTCTCCCTCGGCGCCGCCGGCGAGCGGCAGGCGGTCGCCGAGCCGCCGGGCCAGCGCGCCGATCGCGTCGAGGAAATCCGCGAGCGCGTCGACGAGCGGGCGATCACCTTCGTCCAGCGCCGGCGCGGGCGCCACCGGTTCCACCGTTCCCAGGGCCCCCGCGGCGCCCTCCGCCATCGCGGCGCCGAGTCGGAGGCGATCGAGTCCCCACTGCCAGGTTCCGATCGTCTCGCCCGGGCGACCGTGCAGCGCCCGATGCGCCTCGTCCAGCCCCCAGCGCACCTCCGCCGCCTCGCACCATTCGCGCAGCCGCTCCAGCTCCGGCGATCCCACGCCGAACGACGACCCGATCGCCGCGATCGACAGTTGATCGAGCACCTCGCGCGCGTCGCATCGGCCGAGCGCCGTCTCCACGAGCCCGGCCAGCGCCTCGACCGCGTCCGAGCCGCCGCGATCGCGGTCCGCCACGGTGAAGGGAATCATCGGCCGGCCGTGCGGATCGCATCGCGCGCCGAAGACCGCTTCCACCATCGGTCCGTAGGTCTCCAGGTCCGGCGTGAGGATGGCGATGTCGCGCGGCTGGAGCGAGCGGTCCCGCTCCAGGAGCGCGGCGATGGACGCGTGCACGCGCTCCACCTCGTCCAGCGCGCCGCGGCACGGAAGGAGCTGGAGCGAATCGTCGGGTGCGCCGCCGGGGGCCGCCGGGGCGCCGCCCCCGCCGCGGTCCGTCGTCGCGCCGCCGGCCAGCGTCGACTGCAGCGCCCGCAGCCGTCCGGGCCCCGGCTCCGCGCCCGTCGCCATCGACGGCAGCCGCTCCACCGCGGCCTCACCCGCGCCGGCCATCCGCGCGCCGATCGCCGCGAACTCCATCGACTCGATGCCCCACGCCACCGCCAGCGGATGCGCCTCGGCGGGCGCCGGGTGGAGCGCGTAGACCGTGATCTCCATCCGCTTCGCCAGCGCCGCGAGGAGTTCCATGAACGCGGGCGCCAGCGTCGAGACGCCGAAGACGCTCGCACGCGGCGGAAGCCCGACGGGCACGCCGCGCTCGCCGCGGCAGCGCTCGAGGAACGCCTCGCGATCGATGAGGAGTCTCGACGGCGGTGACGCCTTCGAGACGCGCCGCCAGATCTCGGCGAGCCACGCTTCGTCCGCGTCCTCCGGTTCCGTTCCGCCCCGCATCCAGCGCGAGACCATCTCCACGCGATGCTGCCCCGCGCGGTCGAGGGCCTCGGCGATCGCCGGCGCGCACTCCAGGGCCGCGTCGTCGGCGGTCGAGCGCGCCGTGGTGGCGGCCATCGCCGCACGCACCGGCGCCAGTCGCGGATCCGCGGAGAGCGCCGGCAGCTCGGCGGCGATCGCCAACTCCAGTTCCAGCCGCATCCATCCGTCGTCGAGGCGCCTCGGCGGTGCGCCGCCATCCACCACCGCCGCAAAGGCGCGGAGCAGGAAGGGTCGGGGATAGAGCGTCTCCGTCAGTCCCCACGCGCCGCGCCGCAGCGCCGCCTGCTGCGAGATCCAGCGATCCAACCCGCGGCCCTGCACCACCACGATCTCGCGGGCGAGACCGGGGAGCGGGCGTCGCTCGAACTCCGCGAGCATCGCGTCGAGCAGGGCGTCGAGCCGTTCCCCACGGAGGATGCGCAGCATCTCACGCCTCGGTTGCGCCCCGCGCGGTCTCGCCGCCGGCGCTGGCGCCCGTGCCGCCGGCGCCGGATCCGCCGGCGCCGCCCGGTGCGCGGGCATGCAGCGCCGCCGGCATCGGCGACACCATCGCCAGCGCCTCGGCGCGGTCGCGCGCGAAGCGGACGCGTCGATCAATGCTCGCAGGCTTCCCGGCGCCCTCCGACGGCTCCTCGCCGAATCCGGCGCGCCGCAGGACATCGAGCGGTCGTCGTCCCACGGCGCAGAGGATCACGTCGAGCCCGGAGGCGTGCAGCCGCTCCACCGCGCTCTCCAGGTTGAGCAGCCCCGTGGCGTCCATCATCGGGACCGCTTCCAGGTCGAGGATCGCCACGCGCTCGCCTCCCGTGACCTGGAGATCGTTCATGGCCTTCTGGGCGGCGCCGAAGAAGAGCGGCCCGCGGATCCGGTAGTAGAGCACGCCGGCGCGATTGGCGAATGCGTCGTCGCCCTCAGGAGCCTCGAGCTCCACTTCGCTCAGCTCGGCCATGCGTCGCATGAAGATGAGGCTGGCCAGCACCACGCCCACGCCCACCGCGATCACCATGTCGAAAACCACGGTGAGCGAGAGGCAGAGGAGAAGGGTCAGCCCGTCGCCGCGCGGGCCGCGCCGCACCACGAAGAGGCAGTGGCGCAGGTCGCTCATGTTCCGCGCCACCACCAGGAGGAGGGCGGCCAGAGCCGCCATCGGCAGGTATCCCAGCCACGGCGCCAGCGCCACGATCGACGCGAGGAGGAAGAGCGCGTGCACCAGCGACGCCAGCGGGCTCCGCGCACCCGCCCGGACATTCGCCGCGGTGCGCGCCAGGGCCCCGGTGGCTGCGAATCCGCCGAAGAACGGCGCCGCCAGGTTGGCCATGCCCTGGCCCACGAGTTCGCCGTCGGGATGGTGCCGCCAGCCCGTCAGACCGTCCGCCACCACGGCGCTGAGCAGGCTCTCGATGGCGCCGAGCAGGGCGATGGCGAGCGCGTACTTGATGAGCGACGAGACCGTCGGCCAGTCGAAGACGAGCGGACGATGCTGCGGCCCCTCCCCGAGCCACGGGAAGAGGAAGGACGGCAGCGACCGCGGGATCCCGTCGCGCATCACGCCGTCCACCGGCCGGCCGAAACGGCTGTCGATGGTGGCGGCGCTCCACTCGGGACCGATCCGCGCCAGCAGGAGCGCCGCGATCGCCGCGAGCGGCAGCACCACGAGCGCTGCCGGTACGCGCCGCGAGAGGCGCGGCCAGATCAGCAGGAGCAGCAGCGTCATCGCGCCGATCACGGCGTCGCCGGGGCGCGTCTGCGGCAGCGCGCGGATCGTCTCCATCACCAGCGCCGGCGTGCTCTCGCGCCACGCGGGGAGCTCGCCTTCCGCGCCGGGAGGGAGCGTGAGCCCGAGCAGGTCCTTCACCTGGATGATCGCGATGACCGTGGCGATGCCCAGCGTGAACCCCGCGGTGACCGGGTTCGGGATGAACTCCACCAGGCGGCCGAGGCGGAAGAGTCCCAGGAGCAGGAGCACCACGCCGGCCCCGAGCGTGGCCACCATGAGACCGGCCGGGCCGTAGTGCCCCACCACCGGCGCCAGCACCACCACGAACGCCGCGGTCGGCCCCGTCACCTGCACGCGGCTTCCGCCCGCGAGCGCCGCCACGACGCCGGCCACGATGGCCGTGGTGAGCCCCGTCTGCGGCGGCATGCCCACCGCGATCGCCAGCGCCATGGAAAGCGGCAGGGCGATGATGCCCACCACGCAGCCGGCAAGGAGATCGCCGCGGCAGAGCGATCCGAGGGTTCCCTGTCGCCGCGCCTCCGAGATCGACTCGCGCAGCGCCGAGCCGACGAGCGGCGGCGGGCTCCGATCTCGTGGATCTCTCGTCGAGCGACTCATCGGATGGCCAAGCGGGCATTATGGCGCGAACTGCGCCGGCGGGGAAACGCGGCGGCCGCCGTAGACTCACGCCATGGACGAAGGATCACGGCCGATCATCGGAATCACCGCCGATCTCGGCGAGATCGACGGTCACCCCCGCTACTCGCTCCGCCGCACCTACGTCACCGCCGTGATCGAGGCCGGCGGCGTGCCGATCATCCTGCCGCACGAACCGGGCCTGGCGCTCGACGCCCTGCGCTGCTGCGACGGCGTGATCATCAGCGGCGGCGCCGATGTGGATGTGCGCGAGTTCGGCGAGGCGCTCCATCCGCGCGCCGAGCCGATGCATCCGGCGCGGCAATGCGGCGAGCTGGCGCTCCTCCGCGCCCTGGACGACGTGCCCGACATGCCCGTGCTGGGGATCTGCCTGGGGATGCAACTCCTGGGCGTCCACGCCGGCGGACGGCTCATCCAGCACCTGGACGACGTGATGCCCGACGCCGATCGGCATCGCGGGGACCACGAGCATCGCGTGCAGGGCGAGTTCGGCGCCGGCCCGGTGGCGAGCTCCCACCACCAGGTGCTCGCGGACGCCGGTCGACTCGAGGTGACCGGTCGCTCGGACGACGGCCTCATCGAGACGGTCCGGGATCCTTCGCGCCCCTTCGTGGTGGGCGTGCAGTGGCATCCGGAACGGACCGCCGATCCCCGCCTCGGCGTGGGCGTGATTCGCGCCTTGGTGGATGCGGCGCGGCGACGCTCGGCTACACTCGGTTCACGCGCCTGAACGGCCGCGCCCAGGAGATTCCATGAGCCATCGATCCATTCGCAGCCCGCTCCTCGCATCGCTGGCGCTCGCGGCGCTCGGCCTGCTCGCGGCGGCGGGGGCCACCCTCTCCCTCGGCTCCAAGGCGCCGGCGCTGGAAGTGAGCGACTGGATCAAGGGCGCGCCCGTGACCGGCTTCGAGCCCGGCACCGTCTACGTGGTGGAGTTCTGGGCGACCTGGTGCGGCCCGTGCATCAAGTCCATCCCCAAGCTCTCCGCGCTGCAGCGCGAGCACAAGGACGACCTGGTGGTCATCGGCGTCGCCGCATTCGAGCGCAAGGGCCCGGGCGACGACATGCGCAAGGAACGGCTCGAGTCCTTCGTGAAGCAGCGCACGGACTCCATGACCTACCGCATCGCGTACGACCCGAGCGGACAGAGCGCCAGGCAGTGGATGACGGCCGCAGGCAAGAGCGGCATCCCCTGCGCGTTCGTGGTGGATCACAAGGGAACCATCACCTACATCGGAAACCCGTCCGGCATGGAGTCGGCGGTGGATTCGGCCCTGCGCCGCGCGAAGGACGCCGCCAAGGAAGCGCCCAAGGGCGCGGACGGCGGAGCCACGGGCGGCAGCGCAC
>CAZSVT010000004.1:0-25551 GCA_964610365.1 uncultured Isosphaeraceae bacterium | reverse complement strand
CACCGAAGTCGCCGTCCGGCGGCTCCGGCGGAAGCGGCGGCACCTCGAAGCCGCCCGCGGGCGGCTGATCGGACCCGCCGCGTGTCGTCGGCCTTCCGAGTCGGCTACGCCACGAATGTCCATCCGGGCCGCACGCTGGAGCAGGCGCTCGGCGAGATCGAGCGCTGCGCGCCGCGCGTGCGCGAACGGCTCGTGGAGCGCGGCGTGCTGGCGCCGAGCGAGACGCTCGAACTGGGGGCGTGGTTCTCCGCCGAGGCGGCCCGGGCCCTTGTCGAACGCCCCGGCGAGGTGGAGCGCACGGTGGATCGACTCCGCGCCCTCGGGTTGGTCATCCGATCGCTCAACGGGTTCCCGTACGGGCACTTCCACGCCGACCGCGTGCAGCGCGCGGTGTATCGCCCCGACTGGTCGGCCGTCGATCGGCTCCTTCACACCGAGTCCCTTGCCGCCATCCTCGCCGAGTGCATCCGCGCGGAAGCGAGACACGGAGCGCTGCCTCCGTCGGCGCGCGTCGAGGGGCTCGTGGGCCTGGGGAGCATCAGCACCGTGCCGGTCGGCTGGCGAAGCGAGATCCTCTCCGGCGGCGCGGGCGCCGCGCTCGGCGTGGCCACCGCGCACCTGCGCCAACTGGCCTCGTCGCTGGCGCGACTCGAAGCGCGCACGGGCGTGCGCATCCGCGTCGATCTCGAGCCCGAACCCGGCTGCTTCCTCGACCGCTCGAGCGATGTGATCGAGTTCTTCGAGCGGCATCTCGCCCCGCGCCGCGGCGAGGTGGATCCGCGGCGCCATCTCGGCGTCTGCCACGATGTCTGCCACGCCGCCGTGATGTGGGAGCCGCAGCGCCCCGTGCTGGCGCACTACGCCGCTGCCGGGATCACCGTCGGTCGCGTGCAGCTCTCCAGCGCCCTGGAGTGGCGCGTGCCCGCCGACGCCGCGGCGCTGGCCGCCTTCGACGAGCGGCGCTATCTCCACCAGACCACCTGGCGCCTCGCCGACGGCGCCGTGCGCTTCTTCGAAGATCTCCCGGAGGCATTGGAGGCAAGCGGCGGCGCGAGCCCCGAGGACGCGATCACGGCCCGGACCCACCTCCATGTGCCGCTCGGATCCGATCGTGCAGGGTCCCTCGGCACCACGCGCGCCGAGGTGACGGAGTGCCTGCGCTCGCTCCCGTCGCCGGCGTCCACCGTCCTCGAGGTGGAGACCTACACCTGGGAAGTGCTGCCGCCGGCGCTTCGTCCGCCGACGCTCGCCGAAGGCATCGCCGCGGAGATCGAGTGGGTGCACTCGGAGCTGGACCGCCTGGGGCGCGATCGACGCCCGCACGCCCCCGCGCCGTCCGTCGCGCCGGGCGCGCCGGAGCGGCGCGCGTGATGCGCCCCGACGATCCGGCGTCCCGCGCTCCGGCGCCCGATCGCTGGCGCGCGTGGCTGGAACTCGCCCGCCTCTCCAACGCCCCCACCGCGGCCACCAACGCGATGGTGGGCGGCGCCGCGGCCCTCGTCGTGGCGCCGCCGGATCAGGACGGACCGTGGTCGGGCGCGTGGCGCCTGCCGGCGCTGGCCCTGGCGGTGGCGTGCTCGTACGCGGGGGGCATGATCCTCAACGATCGCCTCGACCTCGAGATCGACCGCCGCGAGCGGCCGCGGCGCCCGCTGCCCTCCGGGCGCATCGCGCCGTCGGCGGCGCTCAACGCCTCCATCGTCCTGCTCGGCGCCGGCGCGATCATCGCCTGCGCCGTGGATCGCGCCGCCGCGCCGTGGGCGCTGGCGCTGACGGCGGCCATCGTGGGCTACGACCTGCTGCATCACCGCGCCTGGCTCGGCGTTCCGCTCATGGCCCTCTGCCGCATGCTGGCCATGGCGGTGCCGGCCGCGGCCATCTCCGGCCGACCGTGGTTCACCGACGATCCGCAGGCGCCGTGGCGCCTGCTGGCGTGGTTCGCGCTGCCGCTGGGTCTCTACATCGCGCTCATGAGCGTCGTGGCCCGGCGCGAAACGGAGGCGCCCTCGGCGCGCCGCTGGCTCGGGGCGCTCCTGGTCCTGCCGGCGCTCGCGCCGCTGGCGGCGCTGGGCAGCGGACTCCTGCCCCGGCTCACCGAGGAGCGCGCGTTCGGCGCGGCGTTCCTCGTGGGTTCGCTGCTGGCGTGGCTGGGGCGCGCCCAGCTCTTCGCCACGCCCCTGCCGCCGGCCATGGCGTCGCGCTTCCTTCCGCGCCGCGTGCGACCCGGAGGCGTGCGCATGCCGCGCGCTGTGATGGCGTGGATCGGCGCCATCGCCCTGGTGGACGCGGTGAGCCTCGTGCTGCTCGGCCAGCCGGGGCTGGCGCTCGTGGCCCTGGGCCTCTTCTTCGTGACCACCGTGAGCCACGCGCGGATCGCCGGCTCGTAGCGCCTTCCGCGCCCGTATCCTCACCGCGCCCATGGCCCACCCGACCGCCGTCCTGCTCGTGGCCGGGCTCTCTCCGAACCTGATCGGCGATCGGATGCCGCGCCTGCGTGACTTCGCCCGGCGATCGGGCGGCATCCGCACCATGACCGCCGACCTGCCCGCGGTGACCTGCACCGTGCAGAGCAGCATGCTCACCGGCCTGGCGCCGGGCGAACATGGCGCGGTCGCGAACGGCTGGTACGAACGCGAGGGCGCGGAGGTGCGCTTCTGGCGGCAGTCGAATCGACTCGTCCACGGCGAGAAGGTCTGGGAGGCGGCGCGGGCCCGCGATCCGAGCGTCACCACCGCCAACCTCTTCTGGTGGTTCAACATGTACTCGAGCGCCGACATCGCGGTGACGCCGCGCCCGATGTATCCCGCCGACGGCCGCAAGATCCCCGATCTCTGGACCGAACCGCCGGAGCTGCGCGAGCGCCTCCAGGCCCGATTCGGTCGTTTCCCGCTCTTCCACTTCTGGGGCCCGAAGGCGGACATCCGCTCCACGGAGTGGATCGTCGGTGCGGCCATCGAGGTCACGAACGCCCTGCGCCCCACGCTTTCGCTGGTCTATCTCCCGCACCTGGACTACTGCCTGCAGCGCGACGGTCCCGGCACCGCGTCCATCGGCCGCGAGCTGCGCGAGATCGATCGCCAGATCGGCATCCTGCTGGATCACTACGACGCGGCGGGCGTCCGCGTCATGATCGTCAGCGAGTACGGCATCGAGCCGGTCTCCGGCGCCGTGGAGCTCAACACCCTCCTGCGCCGCGAAGGGCTCCTGCGCATCCGCGAGGAACTGGGCGGCGAACACCTCGACGCCGGCGCCAGCGCCGCGTTCGCGGTGGTGGATCACCAGGTGGCCCATGTCTACCTGCGCGATCCGGGCGATCGCGCCGCCGCGTCGCGCCTGCGCGATCTGCTGCGGCGCACCGAGGGCGTGGAGGAAGTGCTCGACCGGGACGAGCAGGCGAAGCGGCGGCTCGCCCATGCGCGGAGCGGCGACTTCCTCTGCGTGTCGGCGCCGGGGCGCTGGTTCTCCTACGGCTGGTGGAGCGATCCCTCGCGCGCTCCGGATTACGCGCGCACCGTGGACATCCATCGCAAGCCCGGCTACGACCCGTGCGAACTGCTCCTGGATCCGCGGCTCCGGCTGCCCCGGCTGCGCATCGCGTGGACCCTGCTTCGACGGCGCCTGGGTCAACGGGCGCTCATGCAGGTGATTCCCCTCGATCCGGGGCTGGTGCGCGGAAGCCACGGGCGGACCGAGGTGCCGCCGGGATTCGAACCGGTCTGCATCGCCGACGGTCGCTTCGGTCCGGACGAACCGCGATTCCCCTGTTCGCGAATCAAGCAGGTCATCCTGGACCACCTCTTCTCCTGATGCCGCGATCGACACGATCCCTTCCCGCCGTTCCCGCGTCCCTCGGCTCCACGGAGCGGGCCCGATGAGGGACACTGTGCCGATGCGGCTCGAAGGCCGATCCATCGTGCTCCTCGCACTGCTGGCGTGCGGCTCACTCGCCACCCCGCTGCTCGCGGCGCCCGGGCCCGGCGCGGAACAGGATGCGCCGGCGCCGAAGTCGGAGCCCGCGCCGGCCGCCACGCCACCCGCGGCGCCCAAGGCGGAGCCGCCCGCGCCTCCCGCGCCGCCCGCGCCGAAACCGGAACCTGCGCCGACACCGGCGCCGCCCGCGCCTCCCGCGCCGCCCGCGCCGAAGCCGGAACCTGCGCCGGCACCGGCGCCGCCCGCGCCGGCCCCCGCGCCCGTGGCCACCGAGCCGGTCCAGATCCGCGAAGCGCTCGTGGTCGGCGGCGTGAGTCGATCGCGACGCACCGTGCTCCGACTCGACCCGGTGGAAGCGGCGCTCGTGCGCGGAACCTTCGAAGCGCCCACCGAGGGCGCCACGATTGCGCTCCCCGACGGCACGACGCGCACCTGGAACAAGGTCGTGGCCGGCGAGGACGGCTTCCTCCGCGACGAGGCGCTGCGCGGCGGCTACGCCTTCGTGCGCATCGAGAGCGACCGCGATCGGCCGATGCTCCTGGACGCCACGCGTCACGCCATGGTCTTCGTCAACGGAGCACCGCGCACCGGCGACCCGTACCAGTACGGCCAGGTGGCCATTCCCGTCCGCCTCCGCAAGGGCACGAACGACCTGCTCTTCGCCGCCAACAACGGTGTCCTTCGCGCCCGGCTCCTGCCCGTTCCGGAACCGGCGGCCCCGCGACTGGATCGCGGGGATCTCACCGCCCCGGACCTGCTCGCGGGCGCCCCCGTCGACGCCGTCCTGGGCGTGATGGTGGTCAATCCCTCGGATCGTCCCCTCGAAGGGGCCTCGATCCGCGCCACCCTGGCCGGAGGAGCGCCGGTGGAGACGCCGCTTCCGCCGATCCCGGCG
Source organism: uncultured Isosphaeraceae bacterium (assembly GCA_964610365.1). Classification (GTDB taxonomy): domain Bacteria; phylum Planctomycetota; class Phycisphaerae; order Phycisphaerales; family SM1A02; genus VGXK01. The sequence goes on along the minus strand of CAZSVT010000004.1, from coordinate 20,726 downwards.
CTGGGCATCCACAAGGCCCGCGTGCGCATCGCCGGCGCGGCGCCCGCCGCACCCGGCACCGCCGCGGTGACGCTCACCCTCCTCCTTCCCAACGGATCGGGCGGCATGAACGCGGCCGGCGAACTGCCCATCGAACTCCGCGTCGTGGACGGCGCCGCCACGCGTCGCGTGACCTTCACCAGCCAGATCGACGGCAGCGTGCAGTACTACGCGCTGCAGCCGGCGCTGCCTCCGGCGCAGGGCGCGCCGCCTCCCGGCCTCATCCTCTCCCTGCACGGCGCCAGCGTGGAAGCGTTCACGCAGGCCGGCGCCTATGCGCGGAAGCCCTGGGCGCACGTGGTGGCGCCGACCAACCGTCGTCCCTACGGCTTCGACTGGGAGGACTGGGGAAGACTCGACGCGCTCGAAGTGCTGGATCTGGCGAAGCGCGACCTGGGAACGGATCCGCTGCGGCAGTGGCTCACCGGCCATTCGATGGGCGGTCACGGGGCGTGGCAACTGGCCGTGCACGAGCCCGACCTCTTCGCCGCCACGGCTCCCAGCGCCGGGTGGATCGCCTTCCCGCCTCCCGCGCCCGACCTGGATCCGCAGGATCCGCGCGGGGCCCTGCTCGCCCGCGCGTCGCTCCCCAGCCAGACCCTTCGCCTGCGCGAGAACCTCTCGCGCTTGGGCGTCTATGTCCTGCACGGCGACGCCGACGACAACGTCTCGGTGGCCAACGCCCGCACCATGCGCGGCGAGCTCGGCCAGTTCCACACCGATTTCGCCTACCACGAGCAGCCCGGCGCCGGCCACTGGTGGGGCAACGAGTGCATGGACTGGCCCGCGCTCACGGAGTTCCTGCGCCAGCGCTCCCTCGTGCCCCCGTCGCAGCGATCGCCGTTGATCTTCGTCACCGCGGCGCCCTCGGTCGCCGCGCGGTGCGACTGGGCCCTCGTCGACGCGCAGACCCGCGCCTTCGAGCCCTCGCGCATCGAACTGTCGCGCGATGTCGGCGCCCGCACCATCCGCGGAACCACCTCGAACGTGACGCGCCTGATGGTGGACCTCCCGGCCGCCGGCCTCGCGGGCGACGGGCCGGTGAAGGTGCAGCTGGACGGCGCCGAACCCGTCGAGATTCCCTGGCCGTCCACCGGCCACCTGTGGCTGGAGCGCGACGAGCGCGGCTGGCGCACCAGCACGCCGCCGAGCCCCGGCCAGAAGGACCATCGGCGCGGCGGCCCGTTCAAGGACGCCTTCCGCAATCGCGCCATCCTCGTCTACGGGACGGCGGGCACGCCGGAGGAGAACGACCTCCAGCTCCGCAAGGCGCGCTACGACGCCGAGAGCTTCTGGTATCGCGGCAACGGCTCCTTCGAGCTGATGGCGGACACCGCCTTCGAGCCCGACCGCTTCCCCGACCGCAACGTGATCCTCTACGGCAACGCCGAGACGAACCTCGCGTGGAACCGACTGCTGCGCGAGAGCCCGGTGCAGGTCCACCGAGGCTCGGTGCAGATCGGTTCGCGCACCATCGCCGGGAACGACCTCGCCGCCCTCTTCATCCGACCGCGGCCCGACAGCACGGTGGCCAGCGTCGGGGCCGTGGCGGGCAGCGGGCCCGTGGGCCAGCGGCTGGCGGAGCGCATGCCGTACTTCGTCAGCGGTGTGGGATTCCCGGATGCGGTCGTCTTCGGCGCCGACACCCTGGAGCGAGGCCTGGACGGCGTGCGCGCAGCGGGTTTCTTCGGAAACGACTGGACGGTCGAGCGCGGCGAATTCGTCTTCGCGCCCGACCGTCCAGCGGTCGCCCCGGATGCTCCGTCATCCGCTCCTTCGGCGCCCGTTACGGAGACGCCGAAGGCTGCCACTGCACCACGCCGGGAAGGTTGATGCCTCCCAGCTCGCGCACCTGGGCCGAGCTCTTCTTCACATCGTCACCGACCGCCTCGGCGCGGCCGCCGATGTGCTTCGCCAGGAACTGCTCGGTCACGGCGTTGAACGCCATGTTGTTCTCCGGCCGCGCGAAGCCGTGTCCCTCGTCCGGGAAGACCACGTAGGTCACCGGCAGGCTGTGCTTCTTCATGGCGGCCACGATCTGGTCGCTCTCGGTGATCTTCACGCGCGGATCGTTCGCGCCCTGGCCGATGAGCAGCGGCCGCCGGATCTTGTCCACATGCGTCAGTGGCGAGATGGAGTCCAGGAACTGGGCCTCCTTCAGCGATCCGACGCGCGTCTCGAACATGCTCAGCATGGGCAGCCAGTAGGGCGGCACGCTCTTGAGGAGCGTGGCGATGTGGCTCGGGCCGACGATGTCCACGCCGCAGGCGAAGAGCTCCGGATCGCGCGTCAGCGCCGCGAGCGTGGCGTAGCCGCCGTAGCTTCCGCCCATGATGGCCACGCGCTTCGGATCGGCCACGCCCTCCTTGATGGCCCAGGCCACCGCGTCGTTGAGGTCGTCCTGCATCCGGCCGAACCACTCGCGGTTGCCGGCGTTCAGGAACTTCTTGCCGAAGCCGGTGGAGCCGCGGAAGTTGACGCTGAGCACCGCGTAGCCGCGATTGGCGAGCCACTGGTGATACGGGTTGTAGCCCCAGCTGTCGCGCGCCCACGGTCCGCCATGCACGTCGAGCACCATCGGCACGTTCTTCGCGCCGGACGAGGGAAGCGTGAGGTACGCGGGAAGCACCATGCCGTCCCGCGCGGTGATCTCCACGGGGGTCATCGGCTGGAGCGGCTTGCCCTCCAGCGACGGCCGCGCCGTGCCCAGGAAGACGCCCTTGCCCGCGGTGCGGTCCCAGAGCCACCAGCGCGCCGGTCCCACGTCCTGCCGGTAGAGGACCACCCACTTGGAGTCGTCGCGCGACCGGCTGGTCACGTCGAAGTCGCCGGCGTCGAGCTTCTTGAGCGCGTCGAACTCCTTGGCGATCGCCGACGAGAGGATCTTCCACTCCCGGCGCAGGTACTCCGACGCCACGCCTTCGATCTCGCGCGAGTCGGGATTGATCATCGCGCCGCTCACGTCGGCCTTGGGGGAGGAGAAGACCAGCTCGGGCTTCCCGCCGTCGGCGGCCGGCACGACCCTGAAGAGCCCGGAGGTGTCGCGATTGCGGGAGTCGATGAGGTACGCGGTCTTGCCGTCCTTCGAGTAGCCCACGATCGAGGTGCTCGTGGCGTCCTCGAAGGGCACCTTGGCGAAGGTGAACCACGGCGAGGTCGCGTTGTCGCGCGCCTCGATGAGCGTGGAGCCGTCGGGCTGCATCTTGGCGCGGGCCCGGATCGTCCACGACGCGTCGGGAACCATGGAGATCCACTGGCCGTCGTTCTCGAAGACCAGCGTCTGTGCGCCCGTCCGCGTGTTGACGCGGTAGACGTCGAAGACGCGCTCGTCGCGGGCGTTGGTCTGGATCAGCAGCTCATCGGGGAATGCCTTGTCTGAGTCGAGGATCTCGCCGCGGGTCTTGTCGCCCGGGGTCAGGTCCCGCTCCTGGCCGGTCGCCAGGTCCACCACGAAGACATGGAAGTTCTCGTTTCCGCCGCGATCGTTCTGATAGACGATCTGATCGCCGTTCTCCGCCCACTGGAAGCGCATGATCGGGCGCTCCTTCGAGTGCGTGACGGCCTTGGCGGTGACGGCCGACAGGACTCCGCCCGGTCCGGCGGGCGCCTTCGTCGCCAGGGGCGCCACCCAGACATTCATCACGCCATCCAGCGGCGCCAGGAAGGCCACCATCGTGCCGTCCGGGGAGAGGCTCGGCGACGCTCGCTCGGGGTTGCCGAAAAGGACCGCTCGCGGGATCAGTTCCCCGCTCGTCCCCTTCGCGCCGGCTTGAGCCGTGGGGGCCTGGCCGGCCGCAAGGAGCACAGCGCCGGTCGCCGCCGCCCCGAGGGCCAGCAGCGGAAGGCGGGGAAGACCCGGTGCACCGGGTGCGAATCGCGAACGGGGCGTCATGAGAGAAGTCCTTCCTGTGTGAGACATTCGTTGGTCCGTCGGTCGATCGAGGTCGGTCGCCACGAGGCGGCCCCTTTTGAAGTCCCGCCATGGTCCAAGGTTCCGCCGCCCGCCGCAAGATCACGCTTCGGCCGCAGCGTTCCGGCCGGTCTCCCGGTGACGGGATCGCGTTCGACCGCGAGTGCGGCAACAATGGCACCGTGCTCCGAATCGGCCCCCTGACGCTCGAAACGCCCCTGCTGCTCGCGCCGATCGCCGGGCACTGCGATCTGGCGTTCCGGATCCTCTGCCGCGAGCTCGGCGGGGTGGGCCTGGCCAGCACCGACCTGCTCAATTGCCGGGCGCTCCTGCGCGGCACCCCCAAGAGCGTGGCCCTGGCGGCGACGAACGAGTTCGATCAACCGTGCGGAATGCAGCTCTACGGGAACTGGGAGGATCCCCTTCCCGACGCCGCCTGCTGGGCCATCGACCACGGCGCCAGGCTCATCGACATCAACATGGGCTGCCCGGTCGACAAGGTGGCCAAGAAGAACGGTGGTTCACTGCTCCTGTGCGATCCCTGTTCCACCGTCCGGCTCGCGGCCGAGATCGTGGCCCGCGTGGAGCGCCACTCGGCCGGCCAGGTGCCGGTGACCGCGAAGATCCGGCTGGGCTGGGATCCCGAGCATTTCGTGGCGCCGACGCTCGCCGCGAGGCTCGAGGAAGCTGGAATCGCGGCCGTCACTGTCCATGGGCGATTCACGGTGCAGCTCTTTTCCGGGATGGCCGACTGGTCTCGGATCTCGGAGGTGGCCGTGGCCGTCAGGCGAATTCCGGTTATCGGCAATGGCGATCTGGCCACCCCGGAGTCCGTGCAGACCGCCCTTCGAACGAGCGGATGCTCCGGGGTGATGATTGGTCGAGGCGCCCTGAGGACTCCGTGGCTCTTCAGGAGATCCTGGGATCTCATTCGGACCGGGACTGCGGCCCCGGACCTGAGTTTCATCGAGAAGTGCCGCGTCATCCTGCGTCACCTGGAATTGCTGGAACGGCACAGCGAACCTAGGGCCGCGGTGGAGTGCATGCGTAAGCGCATCTCTTGGTATGGCAAGACAATGGGACACGCCAAGCGTCTCAAGGAAGCGGTCCGAACCTCCTCCGGGCTCGCCGAGATGAGGTCCGCTGTCCTGGCCGCCATCGACAGAAATCTCGCTTCAAGTCCGGAAACCATCGAAGCTGTCGAGATCGGCGGCCACGACGAATGATGGCATGCTGGTCCGTTATGTGCCGTGCCGATGCGTGCCGGGTTCGGTCTGTGGCAGCGAAATCATCTGAGATGGCCGCTTGCGGCAAGCCGAACTGCTGCTATTCTTGCCGCCGGAGGTTGGGAGGGGCGAGTGCTCCTTCCATGGAGTGACGGTTACTTGAGCCCGGTAGGTGCCATCTCGGTGCCGCGCGAGGCTTCGGAGGAAGGACGATGGGTTTCATGACTTTCGGTCGTAAGGGCGTCGTGATCGGCGGAGTTCTTGCGTCGCTCTCGCTCGCGGCCAGTGCTGCTGCCGAGACCGTCATCTGCAACACCGTGGTGACCAACACCTCGAACGCGGTTGCGACCTTCACGGTCGTCAACACGCTGGTTCTCGGTGGACCGGTCGCCGGACCGACCTACATGACGGGCTCGGTCACGGGCACCGTCACGGACCTCAATGGCGGTCTCGCCACGGTCGCGTCGGATCCCTTCGGTGTGAACGGTGACGCCATCTACGCCGCGATCATCGACGGCGTCGACGTGCGATACCTGATGGACGACTTCTCGTTCAGCGCGAACAACTTCCTGTCGAACACCGGCGGCCCGGATCTGTTCACCGCGGAGCTCGGACCGCAGGCGAACGTCTCCATCGCCATTCGCCTGGAGTTCACGCTGACCCCCGGCGATACGGCGAGCTTCACCAGCATCTTCACCATCGAGACCGTCCCCGGTCCGGCTGGTCTGGCCATGCTGGCCGTCGGAGTTGCCGGGCTTGGTCGTCGTCGTCGGGCTTAATTTGGGTTCAACTGCCTTGCCGACGACTCGGCACGAGGCAGAACTGGGAGTCCTGACCGGATCCGCTACGGGCGGCCGCGAGGGTTGAGAAAGATCGGTTGGTCAGGCTGGGACAATCGTCCCCGCCTCAGGAAAGGCAATCGGAGGAAACATGGGTTCCGCTCGCATCGCAATTTCGTCCGCTGTTGCAGCCCTCGCCTTCGCCGGGCTCGCGACCGCGGGTTCCCCTCCCGGCGTTGAGATCGTGGTCAACGTCACCGGGAACGCGCAACAGAATTACTTCCCGGCTGGAAGCCCGATCGGTGGCGGCAACTACAGCTACTCGGGCAACAACTTCGCCGACCTGCTCGACTACGACGCGACCTGGGATTTCATCGGGTCGAACTCTGAGGAGGCGTTCTACACCCTCCTGAGCGGCAACTTCACCTTCACGAACAACAGCGACGAGAAGCAGTTCTACGACGTGTGGGTGATCCTCGACGTCACCGCGACCGACGATCCGACGAAGGTCGGTGGCTCCGTGGCTGCGGGCATGACGGCCAACGAGGACGGCGGTTCCTTCGGAACCATCGACAACGAGTCGCCGCTCTGGTCGGCCTACATGGACAACACCTTCGTCGCCGGCCTCATCTACGACGACAGCGTCAGCGCTGACCCGTTCGAGAGCGAGCCCCTCGGCAGCGCGGCGTTCGGCCAGCCGATTCCCGACATGGACGGCGGCCCGCTCGGCAACACGGTGTCGATCCGCCTGCAGTTCTCGCTGACCCCCGGCGATCAGGCGAGCTTCACCAGCGTCTTCGTCCTCCAGGTCGTGCCGGCCCCCGCGGGCTTCGCACTCCTCGGCATCGCGGCACTCGGCCGTCGTCGCCGGGTCTGACCTTCCAACCTCAGCCTCCGATTGACCGAGCGGGCCGGCTCCTTCGAGCCGGCCCGCTCTCGTTTTGTCCTGGTTCGTTCGGCCTCCCCCGAGGCCGGGTCTCAGGCGGGACCGGAAGCCCGGCCGTCGTTGGCCGTCGGAAGATCGTCGATGCGCGCCAGGCCGAAGGCTCTGAGGAACTCCCGGGTGGTGCCGTAGAGCATCGGCCGGCCGAGCTCTTCCGAGCGGCCGACGATGCGGACCAGGCGTCGCTCCATGAGCGTCCGGAGCACCTCGCCGCACGCCACGCCCCGGATGCTCTCGATGTCCGCGCGAAGGATCGGCTGCCGATAGGCGACGATGGCCAGCGTCTCGAGCGCCGCGGGTGAGAGCCTTCCCTCCGCCCGAGCGGCTCGAAGTCGGGCCATGATGGGCCCGAACGCGGGGAGCGTCAGGATCTGTCGGCCTCCCGCCACGGCCTCGATCCGGAAGGTGCGACCGGCGGAGGCGTACTGCTGATTGAGTTCGGCGATGGCCGCATGGACCTTGGTCACGGCGTCACGCCGGACCGTCTCGACCTGCCCCTTCCCGCGGGACTCGATCTGGTCGAGCCCCAGGATCTCCACGATCCTGGCATCCGTCACCGGGCGGTCCGAGCACAGGAGCAGGGCCTCGACGCGCTGGGTCAGCGGCAGCGACTCGCACGGCGGCGGGCCGGAACGCTCCGTGGCGCCCGGGTCAGCGGCCGCCGGCTCCTTCGGCTCCATCGAGCTCGGGTCGTCGGTCATCGGTGATTCGAGGTCCGCTGCGGCCAGCGGGTCATCGGCGGCACCGCCTGCGGCCTCGACCTCGGCGGCGACCGCGATCGAGGTGCTGTCCTCGTCCTGCACTGGAGTGGGCCTGCGGCGCGACACCGGGAATGGCTATCGTCGCGAGAGGGCGACCTTCGTGAATGCCATGCGCTGGGCCCGCTCCAGGGCCTGGCGCTCGCGAGCCGACGCGGCGCCCGCCGACACCTTCGAAGTCGCGTCCGCAAGCTCGGCCTGGGCCTTGGCGGCGTCGATCGACTCGGCGGCGACCGCTCCATCGGTGAGCATGGTCAGGACGCCGGCGTTCATCTGGGCGAAGCCGCCGTCGATGGCGAAGACCCGTCGACCGCCGCCCTGCTCGATGGTCAGGACTCCGGTGCCCAGACGCGTCAGGAACGGGCTGGTCTGCGGCATGACGCCCATCTGGCCGTCCCAGGCCGGCAGATTGACGTACTGCGCCTCCCCCTCGAAGAGGGAGTCGACGGGCGTGACCACCGAGCAGCGAAGCATCTCCGACATGGGGTCAGATCGTAGCCGACGCCGTCGCCAGTGAAAAGTTGCGGAAGCGCGGCTCCTCGGTCACCTCCCGCACCAGCACGGCACGGATCCACGGGGGAATGTCCACCGCTTCCGGCTGCATGCCCGCGGGGATCTCCACCTCCGCCATGACCAGCGCTCGCCCCTCGATGGGCGGCAGCCCGATGAACTCGTCGATCTCCCAGGTGACCGGACCGCGCTCCACGCGATGCCGGATCTTCCGCAGTCGCCGTCCCTCCGTCAGCGGCCAGAGACGGGAGAACTCGGCGGCGTCGATCCGGCGCTCGTGCTCCTCCCGGACCAACCCCGTGCCTCGCTTGATGGTGTGGGTGAAGGTGCTGGAGCCGTCCGCGGCATCGACTCGCCGCAGCCGACCTTCCTCCATCCCGTCACCGGCCATGTATCCCTGCTCGATCCGCCAGCGCACGGCTTCCGAGGGGATCTCCGGCATGGCCCGGAGAAGGAAGGTGCGCTCGATCTCCAGCGGAGGACCGCTCCCGTGCCCGCTCACGCCGCCGCTCCGGAGAGCCGGCGGGCCCACTGCGCCACCAGGTTGGCCAGCGAGTGCTTCAGGTTCAGGTTGGCGCGCTGCGCTTCGTCCAGCTCGCGGAGCGACTCCGCCGCTTCCAGCCATCGATCCAGGGCCTCGGGTCGATCCGCGGACTCGATCAGGCGTTCGCGCACCAGGGAACCGAGGAGCCCCGAGAGGAGCCGGAGCCCCGCGCGATTGGCCGCTTCCTTGCTGGCGAGTTCGTTCTCCTTGACCACGCGCTTGGCGTACTCGTCCACGAACTCCGCCAGGCGCTCCGAAAGCCCCGCATCGAATCGACCGCGCTCCATCGCCGTGAGCGACGGCGCGAGCTGCGCCCACGACTCGGCGAGGCGCTCGCGCACCGCCAGCGCCGCCATGCCCGGAGAGCCGGCGGCGAAGCGATCGATCCAGCGGCGCTCATCCGGGCCGGCCTGCAGCCCGCTTCGCTCCCACCACCGCGCCATCTCCGCCGACGGGAGCGGACCGAACGGCACGCGCTGGCAGCGGCTTCGGATGGTGGGGAGCAGGCGATCCTCGTGTTCCACGCAGAGGAGAATCCAGGTGCGCTCCGGCGGCTCCTCCAGCGTCTTGAGCATCGCGTTCTGTGCCTCGGTCTCCAGAAGCTCGGCCTCGTCGATGATGAAGACCTTGCCGTGACCGAGCAGCGGCGTGCGGTAGACCGGCGGCGTGACCGATCCTCCGCCGTCGCCGCCGCCGAGCAGGTGTTCGCGCAGGAGGTCGAGCGGGATGTTCGTCTGCTTGCGCTCGCGCAGCTCGCGGTTCCGACTGGAGCCCGCGAGCTCCTTGCGGATGACATGGAGGTCGGGATGCGAGCCGGCGTCGATGAGCCGCGCCACCTCGGTGTCCGCGGGCGGTTCCAGCGCCGCGCGCTGCGCCGGGGTCGCCTGAGGATCCAGCAGCAGCCTGGCCAGGCGCATCGCGACCGTGAACTTCCCCGTTCCGAAGGGTCCATGCAGGATCCACGCATGGTGCAGCCGTCCGCGACCGAGCGCCCGGGTGATGGCCCCGACCGCCGCCGCCTGCCCCAGGATGGGCCCGGTCATCGCGGGACCTCCACCAGCCGGCTGGCCTGCGGCACCGCGAAGTCGGGCCGCGCGGGATCCGGCTTGATGAGCAACTCCTCGCCGTTCAGCAGCGACTTGGGGAATCGCTTGCGCATCACCTCCACCTCGGGGGCGAAGAGCGTGCTCTGCGGGTCGTAGGCGCGATGATCGAAGATGCCCACGGTGACGATGCTGGTGCGCAGGTCGGCGTCGTGATGGAACCACGCTTCCACGCCCTCCGCCCGCAACTGACGGCAATACGACTCGGCGCTGCGGCGGATCTCGTCGAAGCTCAGCGTGCCGCTGCCCAGGTCGCTCCACGCCGCCACCTGCAGGGTGTAGATCACGCGCACCTTCGGGTTGAGCCTCCGCACCTGGCGCAGATCCCACGGATGCATCTCCTGCTCGCTGAACTGCTCCAGCCGCGTCAGCATCGCCTTCGCGAAGGGTCGCCCGTCGCCGATGGTGACCTGGCGGAGGCGCTCGATGGTGGGCTTGGCGCGCGGATCCTTCGGGCCGTCGAACTCGCCCCACATCACCACGCTTCCCGACGGCGTGCTGCGCACGAACGCCCCCTTGAGCTCGGGAACCTGCTGCGTGAAGAGTCGGCACGCGCCCTCGGCGGTGAGGCGATGATCGTCGCCGCCGAAGGTGGCCAGGGCGATGCTCCACACCGGCTTGCCGGCCGCGGTGCCACCCGCGTCGTCGCTCTCCGCCGCCTCCGATGGCTTCGCCGTCGGCAGCGAGCCGCGAGCCGCCGCGACCTGGGGACGCGGCGCAGGCGGAAGAGGCGCCGGTGCGGGGAGGGCCGCCACGGGTGACGTCGCCTTGGGCGCGGGCGCCGTCGCGTTGGTTCCAGTCGCGGGCGCGTTCTCCCGCGCCGGCGCCGCGCCGTTGGCGCCGGCGGTCGGCGTGCTCTCAGCCGCCGGCGCGACGCCGACGGTTCCCGCGGTGGGCAGACTCTCCGGCGCCGGCTCGTTCGATGGCTTCGTCTTGGCGCCATCGGCCTTCCTGGCCGCCATGGGTGGAGCCGCGGTCTGCCCGGGCTGGAGCCGGTTGCGCGGCCGGCGCGTCCAGATGTTGTCGTCCACCTCGTCGCCGTGGTTCATCAGCGCGGTCTCTTCGATCCGCGCCGGGGCGACGGGCTCCCGGGCGGCCAGCGACGGCACCTTCGGCGGCGGCATCGCCTGGTCGGGATTCGTGGGCACGCAGGCAACCGGCGCGGTGGCGGGACCCAGGATCAGGGCGAGCAGGGTGGCCCGCGTGAACTTCATCGATCGATCTGAAGTCCGAGCCTCGGAACGATCACGGCGGCGCCGCAGGCCGCCGGGACCCGCCAGTGTTGTCCGTGATGCCCCCGACGGGGTATTACCGGCCGCCGGAATCCGGGGGCCCTGCGCGCAGGAAACCCCGGGGTGGAGCGTCGAGCGGTTCCTTGACCTCGTCGAACTCAAAGTGGCTTCGCTCCGTGGCTTGCGCTTGCGGCGTCGGAGTGCCGAATCCTTCAAGAGGCGCTTGCGGGACCGACGATACTAACGCCTCGGGGTTGCTGTTGAGTCTCGCTTCGGATGAGCGGCGACTCGAGATCCACGGACGGAGCAACCTCAATGATCGTCGGGCGTCCATGGATGGGCGGCCCGTCGAGGAGCCATCGTCTCATGCCAGACATCGCACCCATCGGCCCCTCGACCGGCAGCCAGGTCGCCTTCAGCCGCTCCAGCCATGTTTCCCAGCCCGCCTCGGCGCCGCGTCCGGTCTCCGACCGGATCGATCTCTCCGAGCATGCCCGGCACCTGGAGCGCCTTCGCAACCTTCCCGATGTCCGCGCGCAGAAGGTGGAGAACATCCGCCAGTCGATCGAGCGCGGGACCTACGACACGCCGGAGCGCATGCAGGCGGCGCTGCGTCGGTTGCTGGACGAGTTGACGGCCTGAATTCCTCGACGGCGTCGATCCGGGGAACCGTGGCGGCCGTCGCCCGGTGGAGGCACAATGCGCTCCATGGTGCGGCGCGCGGCGGTGTTCATCACCGCGATCGTCCTGGGCGTCCTGACGACCATCGCCGTGGCGGGGATGGCCCTCATCGGCGCCGATCGGAGCCAGGGCGGCAGCTCCACGCTCCTGATCCGCAACGACACCGAGCTCTGGCTCGTGCGCCGACACCGGGGATTCGGCCTGGAGTGGATCAACTGCGAGCTGTCGTGGCCTCCGCTGGCCAATCCGGCGCCCACGATGATCGACCTCCCCTGGTGGGCGATCCCGCCGCAGAAGTCGTGGGGCGCCGAGGCCGTCCCGCGCTTCGCCACGCTCGCCGTGGGCTGGCCCGCGCCGTTCATCATCCGGCAGTGGACGGCCCTTCGGCAGTCGGAGATCTTCCCGCTGCCGGTGGAACTCGACGACGGCGCCGACAGCCTGCGCCGCGCCGCGGGTCGATTCATGGAATCCGATCCCGGTCGTCCGCGACCGATCCTCTGGCGCGGCGCCATCCTCGACGCCGGTCTCTTCTCGCTCGGCTGGCTGGTGGCGTGGTGGCTCGTGGCCGCGCTGTTCCGAGGCCTACGCGGGAAGGAGCGGAATGACGACGCGGACGAGCACGAGGAGCGCCGCGGTCAACCCCGCCATTCCCAGGAGCACCTGCACGCTCATGATCGCCACCTGTGACCAGTAGCGATCGAGCGAGCGGAGGCGCACCGCCTTCCAGCTCATGGAGACGGCCACCACGAGCGGGACGATCAGCAGCCACCACCACGGTCCCGGCGGCGGCATGGGGGAGACGAATGGAATCCACGCCACGAGCGACGCGGGAGCGGTCGTGACGGTCATCACGCCTCCTCCTCCTCGTCGCGATGCCGTGCGCGCGACGCGGCGTCGAGCATCACCACCAGGTTCATGAGGCCGCCGAGCGCCGAATAGAGCGTGCCCACATCGTTGACCACGCCGATTCCCTTCAGGCTGCTGACCATCACCGTGCCCGGCGGCGTGCGGGGCGCCGACGGGGGCGACGGACTCGGCAGGAGCTCGCCCACGCGCCCGGACTTCAGCAGTCCCTCGTTCGCGAAGTCGGCGACGAAGGCGATGGGACCGTTCCACGCCTGAGCGATGAACCAGGGGCCGTCCTCGCGCTGATCGATGCTGTCCAGGCCCCCGATCAGGAGGCCGCCCAGGAAGAGCGCCAGCACCGCACCGCCCGCGAGCACCGCTCGACGGCGCTCTCCGAGCCACCAGTGGCCGAGCCCCGGCAGGGCCCATCCCAGCAGGAATGCGAGCCAGCCCCGACCCACGAGCAGCGCTCCGACCGCCACGACGAGCAGGATGAAAGTCTTGGAGAGGAGCAGCACGCGGCGACGATCCGATGGATGCCGGGCCAAATGCTACAGTAGCCGCGACGCATGAGTCAGCCGCCCACGCCACCGTCGTCGCCGCAACCCGCGCCCGAGCCTGAACGCTGGAAGAGCGTCGTCGATCGTCGCACGGGGCTCGATCGCCGCCAGGTCGGCACGCCGTCGCCGACCAACCTCGAGCGACGCCGCGGACCGGGCCGCCGCCTCACCGACTTCGTGAAGTCGGCGGAGGAAGGCGAGATGAACAAGGAGCAGTTCCTCTTCCTCCTGGCCATCGACTCGTTCAAGCGGGTGAACCACAAGACCTTCCCCACCTGGACGGATGTGCTGGAGATCATCCGGAAGCTCGGGTACCGGAAGACCATGCGCAGCGAACTCAACCTGGGTCAGAATTCGCCCGACTGGACCGAACGCCCGGACGGTCCGTGCGGTGTGGATCGGGAGTCGGAAGAGACCGAGGGCTGAACCGCGGCACGCGGGCCGGGAAGCCCGCGCTGCGGCGGAACATGGCGGCCGTTCAGGCCTTGTTCCGGGCCGCGAAGTAGTCCATGTTGATCTGCACGTACTTCTGCCACTCCGCGGGCAGGTCGTCCTGCGGGAAGATGGCGTGCACGGGGCACTCGTCGACGCAGAGACCGCAATCGATGCAGGTGTCCGGATCGATGTAGAGCTGTTTCTGCTCGCCGTGGTCGGAGTCGTCCTTGGTGGGATGGATGCAATCCACCGGACACACTTCCACGCAGGCGGTGTCCTTCGTTCCGATGCACGGTTCGGCGATGATGTGGGCCATGGCGCGTCGGGCATGGTACGGCGTCGAATCCGCACCGCCAACCGCAGGAATGACCGCCCCCAAAAACGCCGCCGGAGCCGACATGGCCGGCTCCGGCGACTTGTGTTCACTTCGGCGTGAGGCCTTACTTGCGAGTCTTGCGCTTCTTCTTCGAGGCCTTCTTCTTCGCCTTCTTTCGAGCTGCCATGTTCCAGGCTCCCTTCGTTACGCGTGGTCGGAGAGAGGTGAGTCTGCCCGCGTAACGAAAGCAGACTCCCATGTGGAGTTGTACCCTTATCGGCCACGCGTGCAAGGCCCCTTGACAGAAAACCGGCAACTTCCACGGCGACGGGGGCGCGCCGCGCCATGACGAGCGCGGGCGCGATGCGCTTCGTCATCCATGGCGCCAAGGGTCGCATGGGCGTTCGACTCGTGGCGCTGGCGCGCGAACGCGAGCCGATCCAGGTGGTGGCGGCGCTGGATCTCGGTGACGCCGATGCCTTCATCGCCGCGTCCACGCCGGTCGACGCGGTGATCGACTTCTCCTCCGACGCCGGGGCGCAGCACGCGGTGCGCGTGGCGCTTGCGAAGCGCAGCGCGCTGCTCGTGGGGACGACGGCGCTGGGGCCGGAGACCCTTGCGGCCATCGACGAGGCCTCCCGGACCGTCCCGGTGCTCGTGGCGGCGAATACCTCGCTGGGAGTGGCGGTGGCGCGGCACCTGGTGCGGCAGGCGGCGTCCATGCTCGGCGCCGGATTCGACGCGGACATCCTGGAGCGCCACCACCGCCACAAGCTGGACGCCCCGAGCGGAACGGCCAAGGTCCTGGCTGCGGCGGTGGCCGCGGGCGGCCTGGCCCTCGAGCCCTCGCGCATGCACTCGATCCGCGCCGGCGACATCATCGGCGAGCACACCGTCTCCTTCTGCGGGCCCGGCGAAATCCTGGAGGTGCGGCACACCGCCACCAGCCGCGATCTCTTCGCCCGAGGGGCGCTGACGCTGGCCTCCTGGCTGATCGGACGGCCACCCGGGATGCACTCCGTGGACGCCTGGGTGGCGGAGCGGCTCGCCGCATCGGAGCGGAGTCCCTCATGATCCGGGAGATGACGCTCGGCAACGGGCTCCGCGTGGCGGTGGAGTCGCTGGAGGCGCCGCAAACGGCATCGCTGGCGTGGCTCGTGCCCGCAGGCAGCGCGGGAGATCCCGTCGGCGACGCGGGCGAGGGAACCAGCGCCGTCCTGGCGGAGATGCTGCTGCGGGGCGCGGGAAGTCGTGACAGCCGCGCCCACAGCGACGCCCTCGACGCCCTCGGGGTCGATCGGCGCACCTCCGCCAGCGTGCATCACCTGGTCCTGAGCGCCACCATGCTCGGATCGCTCCTGCCGGAAGCGCTGCCGCTCCTGGCGGAGATGATCATCGCGCCGCGCCTGGACGCGGCGCACCTGGAGCCGGCGAAGCGGCTGGCGATCCAGGCGATCGACGGACTGGAGGACGAACCGCAGCACCTGGTGATGACGCGCCTGGTGGAACGCTTCTTCCCCCCGCCGTTCAATCGCTCCGGGCTGGGCGATCGGCAGGGCATCGCGGGGCTGACCATCGAGGCGCTGCGCGAAGCGTGGCGTCGGCGCGTGGTGCCCGGAGGATCGATCCTGGCGATCGCGGGCGCCGTGGATCCGGACGCGACGGTGAAGCAGCTCGAATCCCTGACGGCCGGCTGGCGCGGCGCGGCGGTGGAACCCGCGGCGAGCGGTCCGGCCTCCGGCGGAACGCTCCATGTCCCATCCCCCAGCGCCCAGACGCACCTGGCGCTGGCGCTCTGGGCGCCGACGGAGCGTGCTCCGGAGGCGCTGCGGCATCGCATGGCCGTCCGGATCCTGGGCGGCGAGACGAGCAGTCGCCTCTTCACCGAGGTGCGCGAACGACGCGGACTCTGCTACTCCGTGGGCGCGTCCGCCAGCCTGGGGCGCGACCGCGGGAGCACCACGATCTATGCGGGGAGCACCCCCGATCGCGCCGGGACGACGCTGGCGCAGATCCGCGCGGAGATCCGACGGCTCGGTGAAGGCGTGGCGCGCCACGAGTTCGATCGGGCCGCGATCGGATACCGGAGCCGGCTGGTGATGCAAGGCGAGAGCACGGCGTCGCGGGCCTCGGCCATGGCCATCGATCTGCATCGCCTCGGCCGCGCCCGTTCGCTCGAGGAGTGCACGCGGGAGGTCCTCGACCTGGACTTCGAGTCGCTGGACCGCTACGCGCGCGGCCCGCTGGCGGAGCGCTGGTCGGAGGCGCCGACGATGGTCGTCGTGGGACCCAGGCCGCTCGACGGCGGCTGATCGCCCGACCTCCGCGGCGGCGCCCGTATACTCGCCGTGCGATGTCGATCGAGACGCTGGTCCTGGCCCCCGGCACGCGCGTGCGCGTGACCCAGCAGATCCCGCAGGTGGACCAGGTGTGGACCACCCGGGTCGATGGAACGGTGGTGCGCTGGCGCCAGGCCACCACGGGTTCGTGGTTCGCCCACGCACGCAACGACCGACTCTGGCTCGATCGACTGGAGCTGCGCCGCGACGACGGTGAACTGGTCACGCTGAACCTGGACCGATACAGCGTGATCGAACCGGCCGAATGAGCCGGGTGCAGCTGGCGATCGAAGGCATGACCTGCGCGGCGTGCGCCGCCCGGATCGAGCGGACGCTCGCGCGGCATCCCGGGGTGCGGCAGGCGAGCGTGAACTTCGCCACGCAGCGCGCGGCGGTGGACCTGGAGACCGTGGCCGAGCCGACGGAGCTCGTGCGGGCGGTGGAGGCCCTCGGCTATTCCGCCACGCCCGTCGACCTCGGAGCAATCGCGGCGGCGCATCCCGGGACCGATGCCGACGACGCCCACGATCACGCCGAGTCGCTGCTGCAGCGCCGCGTCATCGTCTCGGCGATCCTCACGGCGCCCGTGGTGATCCTGGCCATGAGTCACGGCGCCATTCCGTGGCTCCATGGAGCGTGGAGCGTGTTCGTCCAGGCGATCCTCTCCCTGGCGGTGGTCGTCTGGGGCGGAGGTTCGATCCTGCGGGCGGCGGTCGCCGCCCTTCGCCACGGACGCACCGACATGAACACGCTGGTGGCGCTGGGCACCGCGACCGCCTGGATCGCCTCCGCCGCGTCGATCCTGAGGCACCGCGACGACCCGGCCCATGCCCCCGTCTACTTCGAGGCGGCGGCGGTGATCATCACGCTGATCCTGCTGGGCCGACTGCTGGAGGCGCGGGCGCGGCGCGGGACCGGTGAGGCCATCCGGCGCCTCGTGGCCCTCGCACCGTCCACGGCGCTCGTGGAGCGCCACGGCACGGAGACGGAAGTGCCGGTGGCCAGCCTGCGCGTGGGCGATCTGGTGCGCGTGCGCCCCGGCGGCCGGGTCCCCGTGGACGGCGTGATCGAACTGGGCGACGCACGCGTGGACGAGTCGATGCTCACCGGAGAAAGCCTGCCGGTGGAGAAGACCCGCGGTGATCGCGTTCGCGCCGGGACGATGGTCGCCTCGGGCTCCGTCCGCTTCCGCGCGGAGCGCGTCGGCGGCGACACGATGCTCGGGCAGATCGTGCGGCTGGTGGAGGAGGCGCAGGCGGGCAAGGCGCGGCTCGCGCGGCTCGCCGATCGAGTGGCCGGCGTCTTCACGCCGATCGTGGTGGGCGTCGCCGTCGCGTCGGCGCTGGCGTGGATGGTCTTCGGGGCGCCGGAAGTCCGCGCGTCGCTCGCCGTGACCGCCTTCGTGAGCGTGCTGGTGATCGCCTGCCCGTGCGCCATGGGTCTGGCGATTCCCACGGCCATCCTCGTGGGCACGGGTCGCGGCGCCGAGCTGGGCATCCTCATCCGCGGCGGCGAGGCCATCGAGCGCGCGGGGTCGCTGGACCTGGTGGTGCTGGACAAGACCGGCACGCTCACGCGCGGGCGACCGCGACTGACGCACCTGGAGGCGCTGGCCCCCTTCGACGAGACGACGCTGCTCGGGCTCCTCGCCTCGTGCGAGCGCGGCAGCGAACACCCCATCGGCGCCGCGATCGTGGAGGCGGCGGCGGAGCGCGGCGTGCGCACGGTGGAGCCGACCTCGTTCGAGTCGCGCGCCGGTTCGGGCGTCGCGGCGATGGTCGAGGGCCGCCGCGTGGAGGCGGGCCGGCTGGACCCGACCATGCGCCCGAGCGTCGAGATCTCCCGCCGGGCCGCCGAGGGCGAGACGACGATTGCGATCACGGTGGACGGCGCGCCGGCGGGATTCGCCGCCGTCGGCGACGCGCTTCGGCCGGAGGCCGTCGAAGCCGTGCGACGGCTTCGACGCGATGGTCTCCGCGTGGCACTCCTCACCGGCGACGCCCGCGTCACCGCGGAGGCGATCGCCCGCCAGGCGGGGATCGACGAGATCGTCGCGGAGGTCCTTCCCGCGCAGAAGGCCGAGTTCGTGCGTCGGCGACAGGACGAGGGCGCCTCCGTCGCCATGGTGGGCGACGGCATCAACGACGCGCCCGCGCTGGCGCAGTCCGACGTGGGGATCGCCATCGGCGCCGGCACCGACGTGGCGATCGACGCATCGGACATCACCCTGGTCCGCGACGACCTGCGGGCGATCCCGGCCGCCATCCGGCTCTCCCGGGCCACGGCCCGGACGATGCGTCGCAATCTCTTCTGGGCCTTCGCCTACAACGCCCTGGCCATTCCCGTGGCCGCGGGCGCCCTGCAGCCCTTCACGGGATGGATGCTGAGCCCCATGATCGCCAGCGGCGCCATGGCCCTGTCGAGCGTCTCGGTGGTGCTGAGCAGCCTGACGCTGCGACGATTCCGCGCGGATGATCCGTGAGGACCCGTGAGGAACCGCGAGGGGCCGCGGCGATCCGCGACGATCAGTGACCGGCGGCGGCCGACTTCCGCAGCTCCGCCACCTGCTTCTCGAGCTGCGCCACCCGCTGCTCCAGCGCCTGGACCTGCGCCAGCGACGCGGGCACCGAGGTCTCCAGGACCGGCGGCGTGGCGAAGTGCTCGGGGCGCAGCGGCCGGATCATGTGATCGGGGTGCCACGGCTCCAGCGTCACCACCGCGGTGCGCGTCTGGTCGCCGCGCCGGTAGGTCACCTTCATCGTGTCACCGGGCTTGAGCGATCGGATGTGCTTGCGGACGGTCTTCTCGGCGGCGTCGGGAAGACCCTCCACCGCCACGATGATGTCGTGCGTCTCGAGTCCCGCCTTGGCCGCGGGGAGACCGGGGATCACCTCCGCCAGCATGCAGGACTTCTCGGGATCGAGGCCGGCCATGTGCTTGGCCAGGGCGCCGTGAAGCTTCTCCAGCTTGCCGCCGATCATCGCGGCGGGCGGCACCAGTCGATTGCCCTGCAGGTCGCGGAAGCTCCCGTCCTGGAGCGCCTGTGGCTTGGGAATCGGCGGCGCGGTGGCGCCGGCGGGCGCGGGGCCTTGCGTCGGCGCGGGTGCCGGAGCCGGCACCGGCGCCGCACCGCCGCCCTGGTTCTGCTGCGCCGCGATCATGGCGCTTGCGGCCAGAAGCAGGACGAGAGCGCTGGGCCCGGAGCCTCGAAGGGATCGCAGTGGCGTCTGCATGCGGTCATGCTACCGTGCGGCGATGAAGCGTTGCGGGCAGGCCGCATCCGCGCTCCTCGTCTCCGTCCTGGTGCTTTCCGGGGGCGGCTGCAGCAGCGGCAGCGGCGCCCACCAGGCCGAGCCCTTCGATGCATCCGTGGATCGGAGCGTGGCCCGTCCGTCCGCGCCCGTCGACTGGCCGTTCGCGCCGGTGTCGATGCGCCTCCATCCGCTGACCCGGCGCATCGACATGGCCGGCGGAAGCTCGCTCCCATCGGCGTCCGGGGATCGAACGCAGCCGATCGATCTCGAAGTGCGGGTGGAGCTTGTGGACGCCGATGGCTACGAGACCCGGTCGACCGGTCGACTCTGGCTCGACATGACGGTGGGCGGCCAGCAGTGGACCGTCGGGCCCATCGAACTCGATGACGCGCGCGTCAATCGCGACACCTGGGAGGCGATCACGCGGACCTATCGAGTCGGCGTCTCCCTGCCGCCGGCGGCCACGCCCGAGACCGGGGCCGTGGTGTCGATCCGTGCCAGCCTGCACCTGCCCGACGGCCGGGTCCTCGACGCGTCGCGCGAATTGCCGTGGCGCTGAACGACTCGAACGGTGCCGCCCGGTCGGCGTGGTGGCGACTCCTCGGCGCCGAGTCCATCCTGCTCGCGGCGGCGGTGATCTGGGGCGTGGCCTTCGTGGCCCAGAAGCGGGCGGTGGACCTGGGCATCGGCGTGATGCCGATCACCGCGATGCGCTTCCTCCTGGGGGCCGCGATCCTCGCGCCCCTGGCCGCGTGGCGCCTTCCGCGGTGCGGACCTCGCCACGGCCGACGACCGCGCGATCTCTGGATCGGAGGCGTCGCGGCGGGCGCCGTCCTCTTCACGGGCACGGCGCTGCAGCAGGCCGGACTTCGCTGGACCACCCCCGGCGTGGCGGGCTTCATCACCGGCCTCTATGTCCTCTTCGTTCCGATGCTGAGCGGACTCTTCGGGGTGCGCGCCGGTCGGTCCGTGTGGGCGGGCGCGATCCTCGCGGTGATCGGTCTCTACCTGATGAGCGTGCACGGGCGCCTGGAGATCAACCCGGGCGATGCCCTGGTCCTGCTGGGCGCGGCGGCGTGGGCCCTCCACGTGCTGGTGATCGGATGGGCGGCGCGACGCACCGATCCGATCGTCCTCAGCGTGGTGCAGTTCGCCGTGACCGGCCTGCTCGGCGCCGGTGCGTCGCTGCTCACCGGGCAGTCGCCGATCGCCGGAGCCACGGTCGCGCCTCTGGAACTCCTCTACCTCGGC
>CAZSVT010000003.1:0-39082 GCA_964610365.1 uncultured Isosphaeraceae bacterium | reverse complement strand
CGGGCCCGGCTTGTCTCGTTCCAGGGACCTCGCGCGCCATGAGTGATTCCGCACCCACCCCTCCCACCCCCTCCGATCCGAACTCCCGGGGCGGACCCGAGGCGCCATCGCCGGTGGCGGTGGCGGAGGAAGCGCTGCGTCGCGCCGACCAGGCCTTCGACGGATTGAGCCGCTCGCTGGGCGCCCAGGCGCCGCGCGGTGAACTTCGACTCCTGGACGACGTGGACCTGGATGTCCGCATCGAACTCGGCCGCACGCGCATGCTGGTGGAGGATGTGCTGCGCCTCGGTCCCGATTCCGTGGTGGAGCTGGACAAGGCCGCCGGCGACCCGGTGGACATCTATGTGAACGGCCGGCACATCGCCCGCGGCGAGGTGCTGGTGGTCAACGAGAACTTCTGCGTCCGCGTGAGCGAGATCCTCGAGCCGCTCGGCGGACACCACGGCGCCGCGTAGGCGCCGCACAACCTGGGCCGGCAGCACCGGCACGCCCACCCGCAGGATGCGGGCGGTGGAACGAGCCGTGGACGGCGAGGACCACCGACAGCCAAGGAAGGCCGATGGCGTCACGATCGCTCCCTCGCCCGCATGCGGGCGACCTCCATTCCGTATCCACGCGCCGCGCTGGCGGCGCCCGCATCCGCGCTGCCTCGCCGCCGAGTCGTCGCGCCGCCGCCTGCTTCGGCGTCGTGATCGTGCTGGCGCTGGCCGCGAGTTCGCGAAGCGCCGCCGACGGTGCCGCGCCGACCGCCTCCAGACTTCCGCCGCAGGAGCGCCTGCCGCTGGGCCCGCGCGCAAACGCCCCGGTGAGCGCCGGAGGCGACGCGGCGTCGAGTCCGGCCCGGAACGGCACGACCGCCGCGGGCGCAGCGGCCACCGCCGCCACGGACGGCGCCGAACGCGATCCATCCGCTCGTTCCGCGCTCGACGGCGTTCCGGAGCTGCTCGCGGCGCCGCGCTCGACGCAGGCGTCCAAGGTTCCGGCGACCGCGGCCGGCGATGAACCCGTCGCGGCCTCGGCCGCCGGCGCGTCGGCCGCCGGCGCCTCGACCGCCGCCGCCGGGTCGGCGCCGGTGAAAGGCTCTTCGCCTGCGAACGCTTCGACCTCCTCGTCCGCCGTCGGCTCGTTCGCGTCGTCGTGGTTCGACAAGGGGCTGGTGCTGAGCACGCTTCTCCCGGTTGCCCTGCTGGCGGTGGTGGCGGTGGCGCTGCGAGGCGTCCTCGCGCGAGGCGCCGGACGCGCCTCCCGTCCGAGCGGCGTGCTGGAGATCCTCGCCCGCTACCCGGTCGGTCGCGGACAATCGGTGGCCCTCCTGCGCGTCGGTCGTCGCGTGGTGGTGGTCCATCAGGCGGACCGCTCCATGACCACGCTCTGCGAGACGAGCGATCCCGACGAAGTGGCGGATCTCGTCGCCCGCAGCCGCGACGCCGGCCGCGACTCCTTCGCCAGGCTGCTGGCGCGGCGCCGCGATGCCGTGGATCCCTTCGAGGGCGCGGAGACGGTGGATCTCACGGCGCCCTCCGCATCGGCGCCCTCGCCTCCGTCCGCCACGGGCCGGCCGACGCGACCCTCGCGGGAGCGCACGCTGACCTTCAGGGAGCTGCGCGGATGACCGGCACGGTCATGGTCATCGCGACGGCGCCCGGGAATCCGCTGGGCCTGCTCGAGGACGCGTCGAAGGCCCTGCCCGGCGGAGGGGGCCTCGGGCAGGCGCTGAGCATCGTGCTCCTGCTGACGGTGCTCAGCCTGGCGCCGACCATCCTGATCCTCTGCACCTGCTTCACGCGCATCGTGGTGGTGCTGGGGCTGCTCCGCCAGGGATTGGGGCTGCAGAGCCTCCCGCCGAGCCAGGTGATCGTGGCGCTCAGCCTGCTCCTCACCTTCGTGGTGATGGCGCCGACGGCGGCGCGATCGTGGGACGAGGGATTGGGGCCGTACATGCGCGGCGAGATCAAGGATCAGCGCGAGGCGTGGACGCTGGCGGCGCAGCCGCTTCGGGACTTCATGTTCGCCCAGATCGACGCCACCGGGAACTGGGATTCGCTGGTCATGATGCTGCGGGCGCGCGGCGTGGACACGAGCGATCTCTCGAAGCTCACGCGCGCCGACGTGGATCTGCTGGCGCTCGTGCCCGCCTTCGTCATCAGCGAGCTCAAGACCGCGTTCCTCATCGGGTTCAGGATCTACCTGCCGTTCCTGGTGATCGACCTCGTGGTGAGCGGACTGCTCGTCTCGATGGGCATGATGATGCTGCCGCCGATCCTGGTGAGCCTGCCCATCAAGCTCCTGCTCTTCGTGATGGCCGACGGCTGGCAGCTGGTGGTGGGAAGCCTGCTCGCCGGGTTCGCGCCGCCGCTGCCGGATCCCGGCGCGGTGGCGCTCGTGTTGCCGGAGTTGCTGCGACTCGCCTGAGGGAGACCGCCGTGGAGTCTGCGCCGATCGACGCCCTTCGCGACGCCCTGATCCTGACGCTCGTGGTCTCGGCACCGCTGCTGCTGGCGGCGCTGGTGGTGGGGCTCCTCACCAGCCTGGCGCAGGCCGTCACGCAGGTGCAGGACCAGACGCTCGCCTTCCTGCCCAAGATCGTGGCGGTGGTGCTGGTGACGCTCGCCCTGCTGGCGTGGCTCGGCACCAGGATGGTGGACTTCGCCGTCCGCATGTTCGGAGGCGCGGGCTGATGGACGCGTGGCTGTCGCAGGTGCTGCTGCCGATGGTGCTCGTGCTCTGCCGGATCGGCGGCATCGCCCTCTTCGGTCCGCTGCTCGGCTCCTCGGCGATCCCGATGCGCATCCGGGCGCTCCTCTCGGTGGCGCTGGCCGGCGCGACGGCGCCCATCGTCCTCGGCCGCTTCGAGGTGCCGGTGCCGTCGAGCGTCTGGATGCTGCTGCCGCTGGTCGGCGCCGAGATCGCGATCGGCGCGGTCATCGGCCTCATGGCCGCGATTCCCCTGGCGGCCGCGCAGATGGGCGGACTCCTCTGCGGGCAGCAGCTCGGACTGGGCTTCGGTCGCTTCTACCTGCCGGCGATGGATGACGAGGGCGACTCGATGGAGCAGATGTACTTCCTGCTGGCGCTCGTCCTCTTCGTGGCGGTGGGGGGCGTGGAGCAGATGGTGCTCGCGGCGGCGGAGAGCTACCGCTGGCTCGCGCCGGGAGGCTTCGGAACATCGGTGGCCGCGGACGCGGGGACCATGGTGCTCGGCCTCCTCGGAGGAGCCTTCGAACTCTCGCTGCGGGTGGCGGCGCCGGTGCTGGCCATCGTGGCGATCGAGAGCGTGGCGCTCGGGTTCGTGGGGCGCACCGTCCCGGCGATCAATGTCCTGAGCGTGGGATTCCCGCTGCGGATCCTCGTGGGCGTGGCGGTGCTGGCGCTGGGCGTGGGAGCGGTGGGCATGGCCATGGAAGGCTTCGTGCAGGAGTCGCTCGACACGATCCGACGCTTCGCCACCGGAGGGACCGGCTGAACCATGCGCGAGGACCCCGGCGAGCGCACGATCGAGCCGACGCCGAAGCGCCTCCAGGAGGCGCGAGATTCCGGCGACAGCGCCCGCAGCGCCGAGGCGACGGGCGCCGTGGTGCTGGTGGCGGCCACGATCGCGGCGATCGTGCTCGTCCCATGGGCGTGGACGGAAGGGCTGGCGATGCTCCGGGCGCTCCTGGCCGCGGAGGCGATCTCGCCGGCGGTGGACTCGTTGGTCCCGTCGCTGCGATCCGCGGCCGGCTGGTTCCTGCTCCTCGCGCTGCCGCTGGCGGCGGTGCCGTTCGTGGCCGCGCTCCTGGCGGGCCTCGCCCAGGTGGGCTTCCGCGCCGTGCCGGAGCGGTTGGCGCCCGACCTCTCGCGCATCGACCCGATCCAGGGCGCGAAGCGCCTGGTCGAACTCGAGACGCTCATGAAGTTCGCGCTGGACTCGGTGAAGGCGATGCTGGTGATCGCCGTGGCGCTCTGGAGCGCCTGGAGCGTGGCCGAGGCCATCGTGACGCTGCCGGCGCTCCCCACCGGCGCCGCGTATCGGCGCCTGGCCGAGATGTCGCTCATGGTGGCGGTGCGGACCGGCGGCGTCCTCCTGGCGCTCGGCGCGATCGACTGGCTCTGGCAGCGCTTCCGCTGGCGGCGCCGCCTGCGCATGACGCGCGAGGAGCTGAAGGACGAACTGCGGCAGTCGGAAGGCGATCCGGAGATGCGCCTGCGGCGCCGGCAGATGGCCCGGCAGATCGCGATGCACCAGGTGGCCGACGCCGTGCCGAAGGCCGACGTGGTGATCACCAATCCCGAGCACCTCTCGGTGGCCATCGCCTATCGCTCGGGGAAGGATCGGGCGCCGGTCGTCACGGCCATGGGCGCCGACGAGCTGGCGATGCGCATCCGCGTGATCGCCCGCCAGCACGGCGTGCCGATCCTGGAGCGCAAGCCGCTCGCCCGCGCGCTCTGGCGCCAGGCCGACGTCGGCCGTGAGGTCCCGCCGGCGCTGTGGAAGGCGGTGGCGGAAGTCCTCGCCTTCGTCTACCGGCTGAAGGGACGGGCGGCCGCATGACGCTGCGTTCGGCGCTCGAATGGCTGATGGCCCGTCGCGACCTGCTCGTTCCGTGCGCCTTCCTCGGGCTGGTGGTGGTCCTGGTGGTCCCGATGCCGCCGTGGACGATGGACCTGCTGCTCTGCGCCAACATCGCCCTCTCCGCGATCGTGCTGCTGACGGTCATCACCCTCCAGCGGCCGCTGGACTTCAGCGTCTTCCCCGCGCTCCTCCTGGGCACCACGCTCCTGCGCCTGGTGCTGAACGTGGCCGCGCCGCGGCTCATCAGGTGCGCCGCCGCGCCGACGCCGGCGGCGGCGGGGGCGGTGGCCGGCCATGTCATCCAGGCCTTCGCCGACGTGGTGGCCGGCAGCAACGTGATCGTCGGCGGCGTGGTCTTCGTGATCCTCGTGATCGTGCAGTTCGTGGTGGTCACCAAGGGCGCCACGCGCATGAGCGAGGTGGCCGCCCGCTTCGTGCTCGACGCCCTCCCCGGCAAGCAGATGGCCATCGACGCCGAACTCTCCTCCGGCGCCATCGACGAGAAGGAAGCCCGCCGTCGCCGCGACGAGATCATGCGCGAGGCGGACTTCTACGGCGCGATGGACGGCGCCAGCAAGTTCGTGCGCGGCGACGCCATCGCCGGCATCGTCATCACCATCGTGAACGTGATCGGCGGCTTCGCCATCGCCACCCTCCAGAAGGGCTGGTCGCCGGGCGAATCGCTGCGGACCTTCTCGCTGCTGGCGATCGGCGACGGACTGGTGAGCCAGATTCCCGCGTTCATCGTCGCAGTGGCGGCGGGTCTCATCGTGGCCCGCGCCGGCGGCGGCCGCACCATCGGCAGCGAGATCCCCGCGCAGATCGGGCGCCAGCCGATCGCCCTCTGGATGATCAGCGGCTTCCTCTTCCTGATGTCGGCGACGCCGCTTCCCACGCTGCCGCTCATGGTGGGCGGCGCCGTGACCGGGGCCATCGCCTTCCTCGCGGGAAGAGCGCTCAAGCGACGCACCGAGGCGGCGGCCGCCGAAGCGGCGCCGGCGGCGGCGCCCGCCTCGTCGGACTCGGGCGTGGACGCTTTGGAGATCGAGATCGGCTACGGCCTGGTGCGGCTGGTGGACGCGGCCTCCGGCGGCGACCTCCTCGATCGCGTGGGCGGCGTGCGGCGCCAGCTCGCCTCGGAGCTCGGCCTGGTCATCCCGCCGGTGCGCATCCGCGACAACGTGCGGCTTCCCCCCAATGCCTACCGCATCCGGCTCCGCGGGGCCGCGATCGGCGAGGGCACGATCCATCCCGATCGCCTCATGGCGATGGACTCGGGCGTGGCGCGCGTCTCGATCGACGGCATTCCCGGCCGCGAGCCGGCCTTCGGCCTGGAGGCGATCTGGATCGAGCCCGATCTGCGCAGCCGCGCCGAGAGCCTGCACTACACGGTGGTGGAGCCGTCGAGCGTGGTGGCCACGCACCTGGTGGAGCTGGTGCGGGAGCATGCGGACGAACTGCTCTCGCGCGAGGAAGTGGCGGGACTGGTCCAGGGGCTTCGGGCGCGGGCGCCGAAACTGGTGGAGGAGACCGTGCCGGCGGTGGTGAAGCCCGCCGAGCTCCAGAAGGTCCTCCAGGCGCTCCTGCGCGAACGCGTGCCGATCCGCGACCTGGAGTCGATCCTGGAGGCGGTGGCCGACTGGATCGGGCAGACGCGGGACCCCGATCTGCTGGTGGAGTACGCGCGCAACGCCCTGCGGCGCACCATCTGCCAGCAGTACGCCGAGCTCGATCCCGACGGTCGCCAGCGGCTCCACTGCGTCACGCTCGATCCTGCGGCGGAGCAGAAGATCGCCGCCCACATCGAGCGCAGCGGCGCGGGCACGGCCGTCACGGTGCCGCCGGCGCTGGGCGCCCGGCTCGCCCGTGCGGTCGCGGAGACGGCGAAGACGCTCGCCGCCGCGGGGCGACCGGTGGTGGTGGTGACGGGTCCGGCCGTGCGATCGACCGTCCGGCAGATCCTGGCGCCGCACATTCCCGGTGTCGCGGTCCTCGGGTACAACGAGCTCGCGCGGGGCGTCGACATCGAATCGGTCGGGCTGGTACAACTCGAACAACCCGCGGCGCAGGTGGCGGCATGATGCCGACCCCCGCCGACATCGTGGACGGAACCGCAGCATGAAGCCATGGAGGGCGTCATGGGCCGGTTGAGGCGATACAAGGCACACACGCTCGAAGCATGCATGGAGGCGGCGCGCCGGGATTTCGGTCCCGAGGCGCTCATCCACGCGGTGCGCACGCGGCGCGAGGGGTTCCTGCTCTTCGGCCGGCGCACCATCCACGAGCTGCTCGCGGGGCCGTCATCGGATGTGGCGTCCATCGCCAGCGCCGGGACGAACGAGCGCGAGGCGTCGCTCCGCGGTGCGGCCGCGGTCCGCGCCTACGCGGGCGTGGACGGCGCCGCCGTGAGCGATGCGGATCGACGCCGGACGCGACTGCTGGCGCAGGCCATGGCCATCCGGCTGGAGCGCGACGCGGAGGCGCAGCGCCTGGCGCGGGCCAACGAGCGGGCCACGGCGCGGGCGTGCGGCGCAGCGAACGATCCCGCGGCCCTTGATCCCGGCCGGGACGCGCAGGCCCGCGAAATCGTCGCCGACGACGCCGGCGCGGCGTCGGCGCCGCTGGAATCGAGCGCCCGACGATTCGTGCTGGTTCCCGCGGAACGGAGGGAGGGCGAGTCCTTCGGTCGCGCGGCGGTCGACCCGCGGGCGCGGGACCTGGTGTCCGCGCCCGTCGCGGAGGACGCCGTGTCCATCCGCCAGGTGGCGGGGGATCTCCGGTCGCTCCGCGAACTGGTCCAGCGCATCCTCGAGTCGCGCGAACGCGGCGACGATCGACGGCTGGCCGAGGAGTACCTGGCGTCGCCGGCGCCCTGGTGCGAGGCCATCGACGAGGCCCGCTTCGGCGCCCCGCTCGTCGGCTTCTACGCGTCGCTCATCGGCAGCCGGATGACCCGGGACCTGGCGCGCCAGCTCATCGAGGGAGCGCTCGATTCGCTCGGGGCGCACGAACGACACGATCCCGAGGCCGCGAAGCGAGCCCTGCGCTCGCGCATCGCCGCGCTCCTGCCGCCGTGCCTCGACGCCGACGGCGCGACGATCGGCGCCGTCGACGGACCGGCGGGGGCGGGCGGCGCCGCCGGTGGGGCACGGCGTCGTCCGCACGTGGTGTCGCTCGTCGGTCCCACGGGCACCGGCAAGACCACCACCATCGCCAAGCTGGCTGCGGAGTACGCCCTGCGCCGCGGTCGGCGCGTGGGCCTGGTCACCACCGACACCTTCCGCATCGGCGCCGTCCAGCAGCTCCGCACCTACGCCGACATCGTGGGACTTCCGCTGCTGGTGGCCGACGACTGCGACGGACTGCGCCGCGCCTGCGGCACGCTCGCCGATCGGGATGTCATCCTGGTGGACACGGCGGGACGCAGTCACGCGGATCGCGATCGCGTGGCGGAGCTCGGCGGACTCATCCGCGCCGCCGATCCGGATGAGACGCACCTGGTGCTCTCGTCGACGGCGGGGGAGGAGACGCTGGTGGCGGAGGCTGCGTCGTTCGCGGAGGTGGGGGTGGATCGCGTGGTGCTCGCCAAGCTCGACGAAGCGGTCGGATTCGGCGTGCTCGTCGAGGCGCTGTCGCGGATCGGGCACCCGCTGAGCTGGATCACCACGGGGCAGCAGGTCCCGGACGACCTGGAGCCGGCGCGACCGGAGCGGCTGGCCGAACTCGTCCTGGGAGGCGCATCGACATGAGTGATCAGGCGGCGCTGCTCCGCCGGATGGTGGGGACGCAGGACGAACGAGCCGCCGGCACCGAGCGCCTGGCGGCGGTGCCCGGGATGCCGTCCGCAACGCCGCGGCGGGACGAGGCCGCGCCTCCGCTGCGCATGGCGCGCACCGGGGCCATGGCCATCGCCGTCACCAGCGGCAAGGGCGGCGTGGGGAAGAGCAATCTCTCGGTGAATCTCGCGCTGGCGCTGGCCCGGCACGGACAGCGCGTGGCGCTGGTGGACGCGGACCTCGGACTGGCCAACGCCGATGTCCTCTGCGGCGTGCAGCCGCTGGCCACGCTGGAGCAGTGCCTCTCGCTGCGCCGACCGCTGCTCGACTGCGCGGTGGAGGTGGCGGAGGGATTCCTGCTGGTGCCCGGCGCGAGCGGCGTGGCGCGCCTGGCCGACCTGGAGCAGGCGGATCGCTCCTGGCTCCTCGGCGAGATCGCGGCGGTGGCCGCCGGCGTCGACTGGCTCATCGTGGACACCGGCGCCGGCATCGGCGCCAACACCGTCTCCTTCGCCGCCGCCGCCGACCGCGTGCTGGTCGTCACCACCCCGGAGCCGCCGTCGATGGCCGACGCCTACGGGATGATCAAGACGCTGGCGCCGCGGACGGAGGCCATGTCGGTGGAGCTCGTGGTGAATCAATCCCGCGACGAGGAGGATGCGCGAGGGGTGTGGATGCGTCTGGATCGCGTGAGCCGAGCGTTCCTTTCCCGGCCGCTCCTGCTGGCGGGCTGGATTCCCCATGACCCGTCGCTCCCGCAGGCCGTCCGCGGCCGCGTGCCGCTGCTCCGTCAGTCGCCCTCCTCTCCGGCGGCCCGGCAGATCCAGCGGCTGGCGGACCGGCTGCGAGGCACCTGCGAACTCCCCGCGGTGGGAGGAGACCGTTCGTCGGGGCCGGCCATGGATCGGCGACGCAGCGGCTTCCTGGGCCGACTTTCGCGCCTCTTCGTCGGAGCGAACGAGCGATGAACCGCACCGAGACTCCTCCCGTCGAGTTCGTCCGCAGCGATCGGTCCCGCGCCCCGGTCGACCGTGCCGAGCCGCCGCGCGCCGGGGCGGCCCGGCCCGCACCGGCACCCGCGCCATCCGTCGCAAGTGCCGTGGCGGCGGTGTTTGCGCTCCTGGGCTTCGTGGTCTCCATCGTGGCGGGCGCCGCCTGGGGGCGCGACGCGGAGTCGACGCTCACCCACGCCATCACGGCGATGGCGATCCTCTGGCCCATGGGCTGGATCGGGGCGCGCGTGGTGGAATCGCAGCTGCGCGACGCGCCCTCCGGTTCCCCATCCGAGGCCGATCCCCGAACCTCGCGCGGCGCCGACGACATCCTCGGCACCATCGGACCCGAAGAGAACCCGACCACGCGGCAGGAACTGCGCACGCACGCGCGTTCGACCTGACTCGACCCGCGCGAAGCGCACCGCCCGCACTTGCGTTCCCGGTTCGGCCGCTCATATATTGCCGAAGCCTGAATTCGTCGTCACGGATCGACGACAGTTGAGGCGAGGATCCCTCTCGTGGGGTCCTCCGCGAACGCGCCACTCCGGCGCGAACGCATGGCGAGGTGTCAGGGAGCGACCACATGCCCAAGACGATTGCACGAACGGCTCGGCAGGGGCGGACCGGAACGGCGGGCGCGGTGACCGCGTCTCCAGTGCGCACGGCGGCCAAGTCGGGCGCCGCGCGGACGGAGGCGACCACCAGCACCGCGGAGCTCTGGAAGCGCCTCCGGCGCCTCGGCCAGGAGACGCCCTCTCCGGCGCAGCAGGCGAAGCGTGAGGCGCTGCGCAACCAGCTCATCGAGCGCTTCTACGACATCGTGCGGTTCACGGCCGAGCGCATCCGGCTGCGGCTGCCCGCGGAAGTGGAGCTCGATGACCTCATGTCCGCCGGCCTCTTCGGGCTGATGGACGCCATCGACGCCTTCGATCCCGCCCGCGGCGTGAAGTTCGAGACCTACTGCACGCAGCGCGTGCACGGCGCGATCGTGGACGAGCTCCGCAGCATGGACTGGGTGCCGCGCCTGGTGCGGTCGCGCACCGCCAAGGTGGAGCGGGCCCGCAAGCAGATCGAGATGGAGATCGGCCGCAAGCCCACGGAGACCGAGCTCGCCGAGCGCCTCGGCGCCTCGGACGAGGAGTTCGCCAAGCTCTGCCGGGACTCGCGTCCGGTGGGCGTGGTGAGCCTCAACCGCAAGTTCTTCGAGACCGACTCCAGCCGCGACGTCCGCGAGATCGACGTCATCCGCGACCTGCGGCAGCAGAACCCGATGGAGCTCCTGCAGCGGGAGGACCTCCGCGTCCTCCTCACCAAGGGCTTCTCCCGCGCCGAGCGCCTCATCCTGATCCTCTACTACGAGGAGGAGATGACGATGAAGGAGATCGGCGCCACGCTGAACCTCTCCGAGAGCCGCGTGAGCCAGATGCACTCGTCGATCCTGGCGCGGCTCCGCGCCCAGATCGCGCACCGGCTCAAGGAGATCTGAGCGGTCGCGGGCGGTTCAGCCCGTGATCGGAGACGACGGCGCGCTCATCGAGCCGCCGCCATCGCCTCGACGGCGATGGTGGTCGGCGCCGCGTCGACCAGGATCTCGGCGGCCGTCTTCGACCGGACCTCGTCGGCGGTGACTCCCGGGGCCACCTCGGTGAGTCGGAACCGGCGGCGCGTCCTGTCCATCACCAGCACGCAGAGGTCGGTGATGACCATGTCGATGCAGTGCAGCCCGGTGAGCGGGAGCGTGCACTTGGGGATGATCTTGCGCTCGCCCTTCTTGTTGCAGTGCTCCATCACCACGATGCAGCGCTGCACGCCGGCCACCAGGTCCATGGCCCCACCCATGCCCTTGACGAGCTTGCCGGGAATCATCCAGTTGGCCAGGTCGCCCTCCTGCGACACCTCCATCGCCCCGAGGATCGCCAGGTCGATGTGACCGCCGCGGATCATGGCGAAGCTGTCGGCGGAGGAGAAGAAGCTGTGCCCGGGGACGCCGGTCACGGTCTGCTTCCCCGCGTTGATCATGTCGGCGTCGACCTCGTCGTCGCGAGGGAAGGGGCCCATGCCCAGGAGCCCGTTCTCGCTCTGCAGCCAGACCGTCATCCCCGCCGGCACGAAATTCGCCACGAGCGTGGGGATGCCGATGCCGAGGTTCACGTAGAAGCCGTCGCGGAGTTCCTTCGCGGCACGCTGCGCCATCTGGTTGCGGTCGAGCGCCATGGGCGTGTTGTAGGCGGGGGGGGCGGCGGGTTCAACTGCGCGGTTCGGTAAGCTCCGCCCGCCCATGGGCAAGAACCTGCTCGAGCGCCTGAAGATCGACGACGACGAGCGCCTCGTCTCCGTGAAGGGAGCCGGCGCCGAGAGCGTGGTGAGCGAGAACCCCGCCACCGGCGAGACGATCGCCGCGGTGCGCCTCGATCGAGCCAACGACCTCGACGCCGCCATCCGTCGCGCCGAGGCGGTCCAGCGCCAATGGCGCCTGGTGCCCGCGCCGGTGCGCGGGGAGATCGTGCGGCGCATGGGCGACGCCTTCCGCGAGTGGAAGGACGACCTCGGCGCCGTGGTCACCGCGGAGGCGGGGAAGATCCGCGCCGAGGGCCTGGGCGAGATCCAGGAGTGCATCGACATCGCCGACTTCGCGGTGGGGCTCTCACGCCAGCTCTACGGCTTCACCATGCACAGCGAGCGACCGAGTCACCGCATGTACGAGCAGTGGCATCCGCTCGGCACGATCGGCGTGATCACGGCGTTCAACTTCCCGGCGGCGGTGTGGGCGTGGAACGCCATGATCGCCCTGGTCTGCGGCGACGCGGTGGTCTGGAAGCCCAGCCTGCTCACCCCGGTGACGGCGATCGCGTGCACCAAGGTGGCCCAGCGCGTGCTGAGGAAGCAGGAGCTCTTCCGCCCCGCGGTGGGCGACGCGCGGGACCTGCTGACGCTGGTGATCGGCAGTGATTCGGAGGTGGCGGAGCGGATGGTGGCCGACCGACGGCTGCCGCTCATCAGCGCCACCGGGAGCTGTCGCATGGGCCGTCGCGTGGGGCAGGTGGTGGCCGGCCGGCTCGGCCGGACGCTCCTGGAGCTCGGCGGCAACAACGCCATCATCGTGATGGACGACGCCGATCTCGACCTGGCGGTGCGCGCCGTCCTCTTCGGAGCGGTGGGCACGGCCGGGCAGCGCTGCACCACCACGCGCCGGCTGATCTGCGGCGCGCGGGTGGCCGACGAGATGGCCTCGCGACTGGTGAAGGCCTACGGGAGCGTCACCATCGGCGACCCCTCCGAGGACGGCGTGCTCATGGGGCCGCTCATCTCGGCCCAGGCCGTGGAGCAGATGCGGGCCGCCCTCCAGCGCGCCGAGAGCGAAGGATGCACCGTCCTCTGCGGCGGCGCGAAGGGGCTGGACCGATTCCGCGGGAAGCCCGGGCACTTCGTGGAGCCCACCATCGTGCGCGTGCCGAAGGGCCGCGTCCCGGCGGTGACGAAGGACGAGACCTTCGCTCCGATCCTCTACCTGTTCACGGTGGACTCGCTGGAAGAGGCCGTCGATCTCCAGAACGGCGTGGACCAGGGGCTCTCCAGCGCCATCTTCACGGACAGCGTCCGTGCCGCCGAGCGGTTCCTCTCCCACGCGGGGAGCGACTGCGGCATCG
This sequence comes from uncultured Isosphaeraceae bacterium, assembly GCA_964610365.1. Lineage (GTDB taxonomy): Bacteria > Planctomycetota > Phycisphaerae > Phycisphaerales > SM1A02 > VGXK01. Next base: position 26,112 of record CAZSVT010000003.1, on the reverse strand, counting down.
CCAATGTCAACATCGGCACGAGCGGCGCCGAGATCGGGGGGGCGTTCGGCGGCGAGAAGGACACCGGCGGCGGCCGCGAGAGCGGCTCCGATTCATGGAAGCAGTACATGCGCCGTCAGACCTGCACCATCAACTGGGGCCGCGACCTGCCGCTGGCGCAGGGCATCACCTTCGCGTGAGCCTTGCGGCGGTCGGCGGATGCCGGGGAAATCGATTCGACCTGCCGAGGACGGCGCTCAGGGCGCCTTCGGCGCCGCGGGCGGGGGAGCCGACGGCGGTGCGTTGCCCTGGCGGGGCGGGGCCGCGGGAGGCGCCGCGGGCGGCGCGGCCGGCGGCGCAGGACGCGAGGGAGCACGCGCTCCGCCCGGTCCTGGCGCTCCGGCGGGAGGCGCCGCGGGAGGCGTGGGGGCCGGCGTCGACGCATCGGCCTGCTTGGCGGCGCTCATCGCGTCGGCCTCGGGGAGCTCCCGCACCGACTTGATGACGATGAGCTCCACCGGAACATCCTGGGCCGGATTGGCGCGGGTGGTGCCGGTGGGGGACTTCATCACCAGCGAGCGCGTGGCGGTGGGCGTGTAGCGGATCGCGTCCACGGCGTTCATGCCGCCGATCACCTTCCCGAAGACCGCGTAGCCGGCGGACTGGGGGGAGCCGTCGAGGCCGGGATTGTCGACCACGTTGATGAAGAACTGCGAGGTGGCCGTGTCCGGCGCGCTCATCCGCGCCATCGAGATGGTGCCGCGGGTGTTCTTCAGGCCGTTGGTGAACTCGTTCTTGATCGGCGGCTCGGTGTCCTTCTGCTTGCCGCTGGAGTCGAAGCCGCCGCCCTGGATCATGAACTCGGGCTTCACGCGATGGAAGATCGTGCCGTCGTAGAAACCCTTCTTCGCATAGGCCAGGAAGTTGGCCACCGAGAGCGGCGCCTTCTCGCCGTCGAGCTCGATGACGATGTTGCCCTTGGAGGTCTCCATGAGCACCCAGGCGCGCGGCGGCGCCTGCACGACCGACGGCGCGGGCGCCGCGGGTGCGGTGGGCGCCGCGGGCGCGGCGGGTGCGGGAGGCGTTGCGGGCGCCGAGGGCCGCGCCGGCGGGGTGGCCGACGGAGTCGTGGCCGGGGCGGCGGGCCTGGAGGGCGGCGCGGCCGTGGAACCTTGCGGCGCCGGCGTGGCGGCGAGCAGCGTTGCGGAGAGGATCGAGGCGAACGGGATCAGCGACATGGTGCCACTCCGATGGAGGGTGCGGAGCGACCATGATACTGGCGACGGCGTCGATGGCACGGCATCGGCGGCCCACCTACCATCCGAGTCCGATGCGCGGACCCGTTCGAGCCCTCCTCGATCTGTTCAGCAGCGTGAAGTTCGGGGTGGGGCTGCTGGTGGCCCTCTTCATCTACATGAGCATCGGCTCCGCGGGCCTGATCCTGCCGGGGCCGGAGGGATGGCGCCACGAGCAGATCCGCCAGCGTCCCTGGCTGGAGATGACGGAGTTCGAGTGGTTCCACTGGTGGCCGTTCGATCTGCTCCTGGCCCTGCTCGCGGCGAACATGGTGGTGACCACGCTGCGGCGGATCCGCTTCAAGCCCGTGAACTACGGCGTCTGGATGATCCACGCGGGGGTGCTCGTGCTCATCCTCGGCAGCGTCATCTACTTCTCCACCAAGGTGGAGGGCGAGGCGCCGGTGGCGCGCCGGGCGGTGGTGCTGGGACTTGGAGGCGAAGGGTCGAAGGCCCGCGTCCTGGCGATGCCCGGCAACTCGGTGCGCGTGGGCGACGAGCGGACCGGCTACCAGGTGGAGGTCCTCTCCACCGATCCGTCGTGGGAACTCCTGACGGGCGAGGAGCGCGGCGTGCGCGCCTTCAGCGTGAACCTGCTGATCACCGCGCCCGACGGGAAGCGCTTCATGCGGCAGCTCATCGACGGGCGGCCGGAGCTCACCGAGGATCTCCTCTTCACCGAGAATCGGGAGCAGCCGATGCAGCGGGCGGTGAAGGTCACCGGCGAGAAGCTGGTGGACACCACGCTCACCGCGGAGCTGGTCTACGAGAGCGCCACCTGGTTCTACCTTCGCAACGAGATCTCGAAGTCGTGGGCCCTCTACCTGCGCCGTCCCGGGACGCGCGAGTGGACGATGCGGCCGATCGACGGCCTGCCGCTCTACAACGACTGGATCTCCACGCCCGAGGAGGTGGTCGTTCCGCAGGGCCTTCGCGTGCCGACGCGATCGCTCCAGGTGTCCATCCCGCCCGCCGGCGCCGGGGATCCGTTCCCGGATCTCACCTTCACCGTGGACGGCTATCTGCGCTACGCCCTGGATCGGACGCGCGTGGTGGCCGGCGCCGCGGACGCGCCGCTGAACCCGATGGCGTCGTTCACGGTGCGCGGTCCCGGCGGATCCCAGTCGGAGTACTCGATGGCGGCGCTCGACCCCGCGTCGCGCAGCGCCGAGGGAGGACTCGTCCGCTTCCGCGCCGTGTCGAGCGAGGAGGCGTTCGCCGCCCTGCTGACGCCGCCCTCGCTGCGGATCCGCGTGCCTTCGCTGGGCATCGACGCGACGGAGCGCATCGACGGCGTGTCCCTGGTGGAACCGGATCGGCCGATGACGCCGATCGGCGGCGCCGAGAGCGGCTACGCGTACCGCGTGGTGGCGCTGGAGGACGAGGTGGCGCTCGCCAGCCGACCCACGAGCCTGGCGATCGTGGAGCTGCGGACGCCGAAGGGCGAGTTCCGCCGTTGGGTCTTCGATGATCCGTCGATCACGCGCGACGCGCCGGCCGGCGCCGCCGATCCGCACGGAGCGCCGAGCGTGGCCGACGAATCGATCTCGGTGGAGTACGCGCCTGGCTCGGGCCGCGCCCTGCTGCTCCTGGTGGCGGGCCCCGAGCCGGAGCGCCTTCGCGCCATCGGAGCCTTCGGGCGAGGCGAGCCGACCGTCACCGAGGTGAAGGTCGACGGGCGCGTGGACCTGGGCGCAGGGCTCTCCATGGAGCTGAGGCAGTTCGTGCCTCGGGCGGTCGTGGAGACCCGACCGAACCTGGTGCCTCCCGCCCAGCGCATCCGCGACGCCGGGGAACTCTTCAGCCGCATCCGGCTCTCCGCGCCGGGCGTGGCGCCGCACTGGCTCGCCTTCCATCCCTTCGTCTTCGATGCGCCCGAGGAGAGGCTGCGCCGCACGGAGTTCAAACCGACCGTGCTGCGCCTCGCCGATGGACGGAGCGTGGAAGTGGTCTTCAGCCGCCAGCGCCTGCCGCTGCCCGCCGAGATCGCCCTCGACACCTTCGCCATCACCTCGCACCTGGGCGGCTTCACCGGGGAGACCTCCTCCATCCGCGACTACACCAGCGTCCTGCGCTTCCGCGACGACGGCGGCGCCTGGAGCGATCCGGTTCCCGTCAGCGTCAACGCGCCGGTGGAGCACGGCGGCTACTGGTACTTCCAGGCGAAGTGGGATCCGCCCGATGATGTCCGCCGGCAGGGCGAGCGGGCCAGTCGAGGGTTGAACTACACGATCCTCGGCGTTGGCAATCGGCAGGGCGTGGGCATTCAATTGGCCGGTGTCATCCTCTCGGTCATCGGCATGATCTACGCCTTCTACGTGAAGCCCGTCATCAAGCGGCGCCGACAGGCCCAGGTGCAGGCGCAGCTCGAACGAGACGGGCCCTCGGCTGCGCCGCGAGGGCGAACGGGCGCCGCCGCAGCGGTGCTCGGCCTGGTGGTGCTCCTGCCGCTGATGCTGGCCGCGCAGTCGGCGCCGCCCGACGGAGCGGCGCCCGCCGGGGCCGCCGCCCCGACCGCCCCGTCGCCTGCGGCCCGTGCGCCCGCGTCCGCCGGCTCCGATCCGGCGACCTCGTTCGCGTCCCGCGTGGACCTGGAGCCGCTGGGCGCCGTGGCCGTGCACACGGAGGGTCGGCTCAAGAGCTTCGGCAGCTTCGCCAACACCATCATGAACGCGATCAGCGGCCCGAAGTCGATCGCGGGTCAGTCGCCGTCGTTCACCTACCTGGACATGATGCTGTGGCCGGAGTGGTACGCGGACGCCGATGTCATCTACGTCAAGAACAAGGATGTCCGGGCGCGGCTGGCGCAGGCGTGGCGGAGCGCGGCGAGCGAGGCGAAGTTCACCGGTCGGACGCCCGCGGGCATCGACCTGGCCGCGCGGGCCGCCCGGCTGAGGGCCTTCGAGTCGAGCGGCCTGATCAGCGAGAACCTCCTGCTCGACCCGGGCGTTCGGCAGTGGCGGCGCGAGATCGCGCCGCTGATGCGCGAGCTGGAAGGGGACCTGATCCGCTCCGCCAAGCAGGTGGACCAGGTGCAGGCGGCGTTGGGCATGAAGCAGCCGTCGTTCCTGCTGGAGTCGCTGCGGCTGCTCCCGCCGGGAGGCGGCGCCGTGGATCAGCCGTGGCAATCAATCGGCGCCATCCAGCTCCTGCCGGGCCCGGACGGCTTCGACGCCGACCGCGCCCGGCGCATGGGCGGCGAGCCCGACCAGCCGCTGCCGGGCATCGACGCCGAACTCCAGCGCTCGATCGCCGCCTCGTGGCGGGCGCTGGTCAACGGCTGGCGGCGCGGCGACGCCGACGCGGTGAACGGCGCCGTCCGTCGGCTGGCGGAGGCGCTGCCGAAGACCGATCCCGCGGTCTACCCCGAGATCTCGCGACTCTGGTGGGAGAGCTGGTACTTCCGCAACGCCAACATGACGCGCGTCTGGCTCGTCTACATGACGGCCGTGGTGCTGCTCCTCCTGGGACTCGTCTATCGATGGCGACCGGCGCAGTTCATGGGCCTGGGCGTCTTCGGCGTCGCGTTCCTGCTCCAGTCCGCATCGGTGGCCCTGCGCTGGTGGATCTCCGGCCGCTGGCCGAACTCGAACATGTTCGAGGCGGTGACCACCTCGGCGTGGATGGGGGCGTGCGCGGCGGTGGTGCTGGAGGTGATCGTGGTGCGCACGCCGATGCGCGGACTCTTCGCGCTCGCGGCGTCGGTGGCGGGGATGGTGGCGTTCATGGCGGCGGCGCTCCTGCCGGCGCAGCTCAATCCGAACATCTCGAACATGATGCCGGTGCTGCACGACGTGTGGCTCTACATCCACACCAACGTGATCATCTTCAGCTACTGCCTGATCTTCATGGCGGCGGTGAGCGCCGTGGCCTACCTGGTGCACCGCGCCGTGGGCGGCGCCGCCACCTTCGCCCGCGTGGGCGGCGTCGGCGAAGTGCTGGCCCCGGCGGGCGACGGCGGCTCGGTTCCCACCGGCGCCCATCGCGGGGCCCGGCTCGGCGAGATCCTCGACGGCGTCACGATGCTCCTCATGGAGGTGTCGTTCGTCCTCCTCTGGGCGGGCATCGCCATGGGCGCGATCTGGGCCGACCACAGCTGGGGTCGCCCGTGGGGCTGGGACCCCAAGGAAGTCTTCGCCCTGAACACCTTCGTGATCTTCGCCATCCTGATCCATGTGCGACTCTTCGCCAAGGACAAGGGCCTGTGGACGGCGCTCCTGGCGGTCCTCGGCGCGGGCGTCATGCTCTTCAACTGGATCGTGATCAACTTCGTGATCACCGGCCTGCACAGCTACGCATGATCACCGCCGTGCTCCTGTCGCTCCTCCTCGCGCCTCCGCCGAGCGCACCGGCGGCGCCTCCCGCGCCTCCCTCCGCTCCTGCCGCGCCGCGCGAGGGGGCGCCCGCCGCTGCGGGCGAGTCGATGCGGCCCGAGTCGCTGCCCCCGGAATGGACCTTCGACGACCGCCGCGCCGGCGGCGACGACGCGATGCGCTTCTTCCAGTTCGGTCCACCCCGCGGGGCCGCGGCGCCGAAGGACGGGTGGGGCGTGCTGCTCATCCTCCCCGGAGGCACCGGGAGCGCCGACTTCCGCCACTTCTGCGGCCGGATCGCCGTCCAGGCGCTGCCCGCGGGGTTCATCGCCGTCGAACTGGTGGCGCCCGCCTGGTCGAACGCCGGTGATCGCGTGGTCTGGCCCACGCGCTTCTCCAATCCGGACAAGGCTCGCTTCACCGCCGAGGCCTTCATCGACGCCGTGGTGAAGGACCTCCGGGATCGGCTGCCCGTCGATCCGTCCCGCGTGCTCGCGCTGGCCTGGTCGTCCAGCGGTCCTGCGCTCTACGCGGATCTGCTGCGGCCCGAGTCGCCGGTGCGCGGCTGGACGATCGCCATGAGCGTCTTCCGCCCGCAGTGGTTCGGCGACGAGCAGGCGGCGGTCCTCCGCGGGCGCCGCGTCCATCTCCTGCACGGCGTCGACGATCGCGGCATCCCCATCGATCGCCACGCGCGGAAGGCCGAGGCGCGCCTGCGCGAACTCGGCGTCGACGCCACCCTCGTGGTGATGCGGAGCGGCCATGGATGGACCGACGATCCGTTCGGGCGCATCCGCGGTTCCGTGGAGTGGCTGGTCCGCGATCCGGCGGCGCCGCCGCCCGCGCCCTGATCCCGGCCGCCGACGCCTCGTCGGGTGGAACGACCGGCGGCCGCGCGCCGCGCGGGGCTACCGCAGGAACGAACCTTCGCGCAGCTGCCGGTACGCCTGGCGGAGTTCGTCCTGGGTGTTCATCACGATGGGTCCGTACCAGGCCACCGGCTCGCGCAACGGTCGACCGGAGCAGAGCAGGAAGCGCACGCCGCGATCGCCCGCCTGCACGCGGATCTCATCGCCCGAATCGAAGAGGACGAGCGAGCGATCGTCGGCCTCGGTGGGCAGGGAGGTGTCGGCCCAGCCGGAACCCTCCGTGGGAACCGCAAGCGGCTCGCTGGCGTTGCAGAAGCTCGCGCTTCCCTCGAAGACGTAGGCGAAGGCCTGTCGGGCCGCGTCGATGGGAATGGTGCGGCGGACGCCCGCGGGAATCGACACATCGAGGTAGGTGGCCTCGGCGGCGATGCCCTCGACGGGGCCGCGCTTCCCCCAGAAGTCTCCGCAGACGACGCGCACGCGGGTGCCGTCGTCGTCGACGACCTCCGGGATCTCCGCCGAACGGATCTCCTGGTAGCGCGGATCCGTCATCTTCTGCGACGAGGGCAGGTTGGCCCAGAGCTGGAAGCCGTGCATGCGGCCGCGCGCATCGCCGCGTGGCATCTCCTGGTGGAGGATGCCGCGGCCCGCGGTCATCCACTGGATGTCGCCGGCCTCGATCGCCCCGTGATTCCCGATGCTGTCGGCGTGCTCCACCGTTCCGGCGAGCACATAGGTGATCGTCTCGATGCCGCGGTGCGGGTGCCAGGGGAAGCCCGCCTCGTAGTCCTCGCGACGCTCGTTGCGGAAGTCGTCCAGCAGGAGGAAGGGATCGAAGTCGCCGGTGGCGCCGAAGCCGAACGCCCGGTGCAGGTGCACGCCGGCGCCTTCGAGCGTGGGCTTGGATTTCGCGAGTCGTCGGACCGGTCGGAGGCTCATCCGGGCTTCATACCGCCGCCGCCGCCCATGGATCCCATCATGGCCTGCTGCATCATCTGGGCCATCGCGGCCTGGGCTTCCTCGGCAGTCTTGAACTCGCCGGCCTCGATCCGCTTGGCGAACTCGGGCGCGGCCTTGGCCAAGGCCTGGGTCATGGCCTTCATCATCGGCGCCATGCTGGCCATCATCGCCCCCTGGCCGGGCGCAAGCGCCTCCATCATGGCGTCGAAGTCGACGAACCACGCCCCGTCCACCTTCATCGCCGGGACCTCGACGGGCCCCTTGGGGCCGGCCATCTCCAGCACGGCGGTGGAGTCGGTGGCGGACTTGAGCGTGACGCCGCCCGCGGGAAGCTGCATCCCCATGCCGCCGGCGCCGCCGAGCTGGCCCGCGTCGCCGAACTTCTTCCTGAGCGCGTCGGCGATCGGCGCCATCGCCTCGGCCATCGCCCCCATCGAGGCCACCAGCTCGGGGCTGGACTGCGAGCGGAAGATGGTCGCCGAACGGCGCATCGCCTCGCCGCCGCCAGCGCCGCCGGCCGAGAGGATCTCCACCAGCGCCTGCGGCGTGGCGGCGCCCTGTCCGCCGGGGCCCGGCGCCCCGGCCGCCGCGCTCGACGATCCCGACGCGCTGCCGCGGGGACGCTCCAGGTCCTGGAGCGCCTGCGCCGCCCGGTCCTTGAGCGCCCCGACATCACCGTTGTTGACGAGGGCGGGGGAGCGCATCGGCGTCTCGAGCATCTCGATGACCGCCGTGTACTGTTCCTTCGCCTTCGCGATCGCCTCGACCGCGGCGTCGGAGGCCTGCTTCGCCGCGGGCTGCAGCTGCGACGACTCTCCCCAGCCGCCCGCGGCATCGAGCTGCGCCAGCAGGGCGGCGTGATCGGAGAGGGCCATCGCCCGCAGTGCCTGCGCCTGCGCCAGCGACAGGAGCGCCGACGCCCGCGCGATGGTGGCCGAGTCCGCCGCCAGCGCATCCGAGCCGCTGCCCGACTGCTGCGCCAGGCTGGCGCCCCGCTCGAGGCCGCTGATCGCCGCGTCGTAGCGCGCCTGGAGGTCGCCGGCCATCGTGGCGAGGACCGCCTCGAGTCTCGTCTTCGCCCCCGCGCGGATCTCGCTGGCGCCGCGTCGCGCCCGCGCCGCCGCCTCCCGGGCCTTCTCCGAGAGGCCCTGGAGATCCTGGAGCGCGGAGTCCGTCACCTCCAGCATCGCCGTTCCGCCCTGCCCGAGCGCCTTGGCGCCGGCCAGCTGCGGCGCCAGCGCGCTGCGCTCCGACTGCCTCCGCCCGAGCTCCCCGCGCAGCTCCGCGTTGCGGATCCGCAGGTCCGCCGCCTGCTCGATGTACGGGAGCGCCTGCCGCGGACGCAGCGACTGCGCCTGGGCGCGGAGCTGCTCCGCCTCGGAGTCCAGGCGCTGCGCCTCGGCCTCCGTCTGCGAGAGCTGGCGATCCACCTGGGCGATGGCGCTCTCCAGCGTCTTCACCTGCGTCTGGAGCTGCCGGAGCTGGCTCTCGGCGAGTTCGCGCTGCGACTTGAGCTGCGTGCGCGCCGAGGCGAAGTCGATGCGGTCGAGCGGGGCGGCGAGCGAATCGAGCGACGCGGCGGAGGCCGCGGCCCGCGACACCGCGAGACGCTCCAGCCGATGCGCGGCCTCGAGGTCGGCGGCGACGGAGAGCTCGATCTCCCCGGCCCGGCGATCCAGCGTGGAGGCGAGCAGCAGCGCGGCGCTGCGCTGCGCCGGCGTGCCGCCCTGCATCGAGCTCAATCCCTGCGCCAGCGATCGGAGCGTGGCGGCGGCCGCGACGGCCTTCTCGGGTTCATCGGGCGCCTGGTCGCCCGGCAGGGCCTTGGCGCTCGCCTTGACGGCTTCGTCCACCTTGGCCGAGAGCGCCCGCTGCGCCGCGGTCTGCGCATCCTCGCAGGCGCCGATCACCATGAGGAGCGGGAGCGCCGCCACGGCGGCGCGGACGATGGGGAGCGGCAGGGGTCCGGTCATGGGGAGTGGCGAGAATACCCGAGCCGCGCCGCGTCGTCAGCGTTCGACGGGTTCGCCCGCGTCGGGCGTCCGGTCGATCGCGTCGAGGATCGGCGGCTCGTAGTCCACCGGGTACTCGGGACGCGGCTTGTACATCCCCCGGATCCACTTGAGCGCGTCGGCCTTGAGGGTGCGGGCCGATCCGGTGAAGAGCGGCTTCCAGCCCCGCACCTCGGGATGCGGATAGCGGGCTTCGTCGCGCGGCATGCCGTACTGGACGATGAGGCTCGACTCCGGATCCTCGAAGTCCACGAGCGGCCGATCCAGCTTCGATCGCAGGAGGATGAGGAGGTTCGTGTAGCGGACGCGCTCCTCCTTGCTGTTGCGACGATGGAGGAAGAAGCGGCCGGCCTCGATGCCGCCGTGGCACTGGCTGGTGGCGCAGTTGGGGATGAGCCAGGCGTCGTGGACTTTCGTCCGGAAGAGGTTCAGGGCCCACGGCTCGCTCGTCACCCGCACGCGCGAGTAGAGATCGCGCGCCTTGAGGTCGAAGAGGAGCTTCATCACCCGCACCGGATCCCACGAGAACATCTTGTTGCGCTCGTCGCTTCCCGCCGGCACCATGCTGCTCGATCCGTAGCGGGTGAGGAGATCGCGGATCACGTCCGGCGGGATGTCCAGCCGCGGCGGCTTGGCCAGGTCCACCTCGTAGACGCGGATCATGTTCACGTCGTCGGGGGAGAGGATGCGCGACGGCAGGACATCGCGCAGCTCCACGCGCTGGCTCTTGCGAGGCGCCGGCGCCGCCGAGGGTCGGGAGCCGGGCGCCGATGCGTCCCCCTCGGGGGACGATCCGCCGTTCCCCGCCCCGGCGCCGCGCTTCTCCGCGGAGGCCCGCTCCATGGCGATCTGGGCTTCCACCTGGCGGAGCAGTTCGCGCCCTTCCGGCAGGTCGACCTCGCGGGTGAGCGTGCGCAGCTCCTCCGCCGCCAGGTCGAACCGCTTCTCCGCCACCAGCCAGCGCACGAAGGTGAGCCGCTTGTCCACCTCGTTGGGCTTGATCGCCTCGCGGAAGCGCCGGTACTTCTCGTCGAAGCTGGCCTCGAGGACCACGCGCGACACGAGGTCGCGCGCCATGTGATTGCGGATGCCGGCCACCTCGTAGTCGACGCCGTCGAAGGTGTCGCCGAGGATCTTCGCCTTCAGGAACGAACCATCGCGGCGCATGATGACGCCGTCCTGGCCGCCCTCGGGAACATCCACGAGCGGGACGATCCCCACTAGGCGCCCCTTGGAGTAGCTGGAGATCTCGCCGTGGCGGTCGCGAAGGACGATGCTGCCCTCGTCCTCGGCCTCGATCGTGCCGCAGGTCTCCTTGTAGCGATCGATGAAGATCCAGACGCGGCGCGGCGCCCCGGGCGGTGCTTCAGGCGCCGGTTCGTCGGCGGGCGCCGCGGCGGGAGCCGGGTTCGGCGGGGTGACGGGCGGAGCGGGACTCGGCGGCGCCGCGTTCGTGGGCGCCGGTGACGCGGCGGGAGGTGTCGGCGCGGGCGCCGGCGCAGGCGTCGCCGCGGGTGGCGTCGCCGCAGGCGCCGGTGGCGTCGCGGGCGGCGCGCCGTCGACCGCCGGGACGCTCCCCACGAGCGCACAGGACGCGATGAACGCCAGCATGAGGCGGGCATTGTCCCGATCCGCCGAGCGGGACGCAACCCTGCTGGCGGGGAATCCCGCCGCGGGCTACCTTCGCCGTTCCCCGAGATCCGGAGCACCACCATGAAGCTTGGCGTGATGAGCGCACTCTTCGCCGGCCGACCCCTTCCCGATGTCTGCGAATTCATCGCCTCCAGCGGGCTCGACGCCATCGAGCTGCCGGTGGGCGCCTACCCGGGCGCGCCGTACTTCGATCCGGCGAAGGTGCTGGCCAGCGCTTCGGAACAGAAGCGGATCCGCGCGCTCCTCTCGGAGCACGGGCTCTCCCTCTCGGGCCTCGCCGTACATGGGAACCCGGTCCATCCGGACCCGCGCATCGCGAAGCGCCATCACGCCGAGTTCGAGACCGCGGTGAAGCTCGCCCCGAAGCTCGGCACCGATGTGGTCATCACCTTCTCCGGATGTCCCGGCGGCGCGAAGGGCGACCGCACGCCCAACTGGGTGACCTGCCCGTGGCCGAACGACTTCCTCGGCATCCTCGAGTACCAGTGGGATCGCGTGCTCGTGCCGTACTGGGCGGCGCAGGCGAAGCTGGCGGCGCGTCACGGCGTGCGCATCGCGTGGGAGGCGCATCCCGGGTTCTGCGTCTACAACCCCGACACGCTCATTCGCCTGAGCGAGCGGGCGATGAAGGCGAGCGGTCTGCGCGGCAGGCCCGTGCTCGGCGCCAATCTCGATCCGTCGCACTTCTTCTGGCAGGGGATCGATCCGATCCTCGCGGCCAGGGATCTCGGCGAAGCGGGGCTGCTCTTCTACGTGCACGCCAAGGACACCGAGCTCGATCGGCACGAGGGCCCGCGCAACGGCTACCTCGACGCGCGGCCCTACGGCGATCTCCGGCATCGCTCCTGGAGCTTCCGCACCTGCGGCGACGGCCACGGCGCGGAGTTCTGGAAGCCGTTCGTCAGCATGCTCCGCCGCCACGGCTACGACCATGTGCTCTCCATCGAGCACGAGGACGCGCTCCTGAGCGTGGAGGAGGGCTTCCACCGGGCGGTCGACTTCCTCTCCGAGTGCCTCATCGAGGAGAAGGCCGCGAAGCCGTGGTGGACCTGACGGCCGGCGCTACGCCGGCAGCGGCACGCGCGAGAGGCACCACTTCGGTCCCACCATGGTCTGACCGTTCACGCGCACGGCGCGACCGAAGAGGACGACGGCGCCCGGCGGCGCGGGCGTGATCGCCGTCCAGGGAATGCTCACGGGGCATGCGCCGAGGATCTGCCAGATCCAGAGCGGCTCGAGGTGGAGGAAGTCGTCGTCGACGGCCACATGGATGCTGAGGCCCAGGTTGACGATGCCGATCGAGAAGCTCTGGTAGCGGCGCCGCTCCGCGTCCAGCGCCGCGGGCTGGGGGTGGAACCCGCCGAGGATGGGTCTCCAGAGCATGTGGAACGCCGCCATCGCGATGAGCGGAACGATGGAGACGGCGACGGCCACGAGCAGACCCACCGGGATGCTCCCCGGCCGCAGCACGAAGAGCAGGAACAGCGTGGTGTCGACGGCGATGATCAGCGCCAGGACGAAGACGAAGCGAAGGATCACCGGATCAGTATGCCGCGCCGAGGGCCGAGGATCCGCCGTCGGGCCGCTCAATCGGGCACGATGGTGATCAGGAGGTCCTTCGGGGCGCTGAGCTTCGTGGTCCAGGTGACCGGGAGCGCCGAGGGTCCGGAGGCGCCCGCCGGCACCGAGAGATCCCAGCGCAGGATGCCCTGGGGCTGTCCGTCGCGCAGGTACTCCGGGTTCGTGGAAAGCGGCGCCGAGAGGCCGTCCAGCGTCACCACGATCTTCTCGTCGCGGCTCACCGGCCGACGGTCGAGCAGCTCCAGGTCGATCGGTCGTCCGCTCCCGTTGTCGATGAGCACGCGGTAGTTCCGCACCGTCTCCACCGACTTGGAGAAGACGCCGCTCTCCGAGGTGTTCTTCGAGACCAGCGTGCGCGTGGCGCGGATGGCGCGATCGATGCCGAAGTAGACGGTGAACTCGCCGTTGGGCGCCACGCTGCCGATCGAGGTGGGGCCCACGTACTCGGGACCCATGAAGACCTGGGCCTTGCCGGGGACGAGCTGGAATTGGCTGGCGTTCACCAGCTTGCCGCGGAGGTAGACGGCATCGGTGAGCAGCGGCACCGCGGTGTAGAGGAACGAGGCGGTGGGCGTGATGGTGGCCACGCGCGTGCGCGTGACGCGGTCGGCGTTGGTGGGCACGGTGACTCGGCGGGGAAGCTCGTAGCTCACCGCCGTTCCGCCCTCCACGACCGCGGCCTCGGACGAGAGCGAACGAAGCGACTCCCCGAGCTGGACACGGAGCTTCTGCTCCTCGGACTCCGGTATGCCATCCGAGTCGCCGTCGAGGCCGCCCTCCATCGGCGCCCCGGCCGCATCGACGGCGCCGAAACCGCCTCCGCCACCTCCACTGCCGACTCGACCCATCACCGCGCCGCGTCGGCCGCCGGGGGCACCCGCGGTGGGCTCCGGGGCCGGCGGAGGCGGAACCACCGCCACGAAGATGGGCGCCAGGGTGGGCGGATTGGCGCGCACGGTCGGCTGCGCCGTGGAGATGGTCAGCGCCACGTCCTTCCAGTCCTCGCCGCTGCGCTGGGCGAGGTTGGCGTCGAACTCGATGGTCACGCCGCTGCGATCGGCGGCGCCGCGCACGGCGTAGATCGGCTCCCATCCCGCGTTGGACACCAGGTAGGTGAGCGAGATCGGCACGGTCCCGCCGTCCGGCACGGCGATGGTGATCTCGGCGCTTCGCGCCACGCGCTCCACCTGGCCCATCGCCGTTCGGCGGGCTTCGAGCGCGGCTACTTCGCGCTGCTGCCCCTTGATCTTCTCCGCGAAGGCCCGGTCCTCCGTGACCAGCCGCGCCCGCTCCGCCTGGACGAACGCCAGCTGCCGTCGCAGGGCGTCGAGATCCAGCTGCGCGGTGCCGCCGTCGCGCGTGGCGTCGGCTGCGGCGCGGACCCCGATCTGCTCGATGAGCTTCGTCTGCGCAGCGAGCATGGCCCGGTCCTCTTCCAGGGACTTGAGCGCCAGCTGTGCCGCCTCGAGTTGCTTGTCGAGCGCCATCATGGCGGGTGAGCCCGACGGATCCGGCACCGGCGTCTCCTGGTACTCCACGTTCACCAGGCGCGCCGCGTCGCCCACCTTCGCCTGGAGGGTCTGGGCGTCGATCGATGCCGGCAGGTCGGAGAAGCGCACCGCGTGGAGCCCCTGGGGGAGGTCGAGCGAGCCGCTTCGCGTCACGGCCGCGCGGCCCTGGTAGGCGGTGACGGCGGTGACGGGTGCCTCGATGGCGCGCGGGGTGGCGGTGATCGTCGGCGCATCGGCGGGGCGCTGCACCGTGATGGTGGGTGGATCGCCGGCGGAGCCGCCGGAGTGCTGCGCCTGGGGATTGTTCGGCCCGCGAGGCCCGACCACCTGGGCCGCCGCCGAAACCGCGAGCGAGGCGATACCTGCCGAGACGATGAGCGCAATTCGCATGGTGATCTCCTCGAGCGATCCGAGATGGCCGCCGGCGCCGATCCGTCCACGACTCGCTGCCGCCGGGAGGGTACCTCGCCGCCGGATGGTCGATCCGCCCCCGGTGCGCCGGGCGGCCGCTTGACGAGCCGCCGACCGTCGGGCGTCGCGCCGCGGGCGCGGGCAGATTCGTCCGCGCCATGCCATCATGCGGCCATGCTCAGGTCCACCATCGTCGTTCGAGCCGCCCTGATCACCGCCGGCGTCGTCCTGCTCGCCGCATGCAGCGCCGTTCCACGGAACCCCGTTCCCAAGGCGCTCGTCGACGAGGCCCGGATCCCGAAGATGGGCATGGTGCGCTTCTGGGGTGATGTCGACGACCCGAGGGTGGAGCAGGCGTTCATGCGGTCGATCGAGCGGGAGCAGGCGGCGACGGGGCAGCAGGGGGCCACGACGCTCTCCGACACCAGCTTCATCGCCCTCTCGGGTGGGGGCTCCAACGGCGCCTACGGTGCGGGCCTCCTCTGCGGCTGGACGCTCCACGGCGATCGCCCCACCTTCAAGATCGTCACCGGCATCTCCACGGGCGCCCTCATCGCGCCGTTCGCGTTCCTCGGACCCAAATACGACGACATCCTCCGCGAGGTCTACACCAGCGTCAGCACCGAGAACATCGCCAGGTCGCGAGGCGTGCTCGGCGGCCTCACCTCCGACGCCATGGCCGACAACACGCCGCTGCGGAAGCTGGTGGAGAAGTACGTGACTCCCGAGGTGCTGGCGGAGGTGGCGGCGGAGTCGCAGAAGGGGCGCATCCTCATCATCGCCACCACCAACCTGGACACGGAGCGGCCGGTGATCTGGGCCATGGGCCCCATCGCCAGCGAAGGAACGCCGGAGGCGCTGCAGCTCTTCCGCGACATCCTGGTGGCGTCGGCGGCTATTCCCGGCGTGTTCCCTCCGATCATGGTCAAGGTGGAGGCCGGCGGCCGGATCTACGACGAGATGCATGTCGACGGCGGCGTCACCGCCCAGGTCTTCCTCTATCCGGCCGCGTTCAGCTTCAAGGAGGTGGACAAGGAGCTCGGCATCCAGCGCAGGCGGACCGTCTACGTGATTCGGAACGCCCAGCTCGCCTCCGTGCACATGGAAGTGCCGCGCAAGCTGCTCCCGATCCTCGGCCGGACGATCGATGCCCTCATCAAGACGCAGGGCATCGGCGACCTCTATCGGATCTACCTGGGGTGCAAGCGGGACGGCCTGGAGTACCGCCTCGCGTACATCCCTCCGGACTTCGACGCCGTGAGCACCGAGCCGTTCGATCCGGTCTACATGCGGAAGCTCTTCGACCTCGGCTTCGAGCAGGCGAAGAACGGCTACCCGTGGGCCGACTCGCCGCCGGGCTTCGACCCGCCGAAGGCGCGCTAGATCTACAGACATTCATATGGCATTCCCGCCATATCTGAGCTAGGCTTCCGCGGCATGCCGGCCGCCTTCGAATGGGACCCCGGCAAGGGCGCCGAGAACCAGCGGAAGCACGGCGTCAGTTTCGGCCTTGCTCAGCGGGCGTTCCTGGATCCCAAGCGCGTCGTCGCCCGCGACCTCGCGCACAGCAGGTCCGAGGAGCGCTTTTACTGCTTCGGAGCAGTGGGCGAGGGAGTTCTCACCGTGCGATTCACCTACCGAAACGGTGTGATTCGCATCATTGGCGCCGGCTACTGGCGCAAGGGCAAGCAGCTGTATGAGCAAGCGACCTAGGTACACCGACGAGCCGATCTCCGCGCAGGTCGTGCCCGACTTTCTCCCTTCACCGGATCAGCTCGTGCTGGGCGAAGACGGAGTGAAGGTGACGATCTCCCTCAGCCGCAGGAGCGTGGACTTCTTCAAGGCGGCCGCAGAACGAAACCGGACCTCGTACCAGCGAATGATTCGCCGCTTGCTCGACACCTATGCGAACCGCTACCAGGGAGATCTCACGATGCGCTCCAGCGGCCGCTCGAAGACTCGCGCCGCTGAGCGCAAGCGCTAGCGCCGTTCAGTCGAGCAGCGACGCGCGCGTCCCCACGCGCTCCAGGATCTCGGCCAGGCGCCCGGGATCGGGAATCCGTCCTTCGCGCACCTCGGCCACCAGCCGCCGGTTCTCCTCGTCCTTGTGCAGGTAGCGCAGGGCGAGCTCCGCTAGCGCCGGCGGCGTCAGCCCGGCGAAGAAGTCGATGCCCTCGCGGTAGACGATGCTCGACGCGAGCCGCTTGGCGATCATCCAGTCCAGGTAGGGGGCCGGGATCTGCTTCCAGACGCGCGCCTCCGCCGTCTGGAAGAGCACCGCCGGCAGGTGGGCCCGCACCAGGGTCCGCGCCGTCTCGCGGTCGGCGTCGCTCCAGCGCGACATCGACGCCTGGATGGCGTCCGCCGCGGAGTTGATGGCGCGGCTGGTCTGCACGGAGAGCTCGGGGAGCGGAGTGGCGGGGTGGCGCCGTCCCTCCGCCATGAGGAGCATCGCCTCGGCGCGGGCGAAGGCCCGCAGCTTCTCCAGCACCTGCTCCACGAAGACCGGCTTGATCTTCAGGAACTCCTGCTCGTCCAGCACCATGCTCGCGCCGATCTCGTAGCTCGAGCAGATCACGCCGCACTTGTTGGCGGTGGAGTCCTTCACGATGAGCACGCCCTTGCCGGCCAGGTGCTTGCGGGCGTCGGGCGTGAGGAAGAGGTTGGCGCCCTCCACGATGATGCCGCTCGACGGCGTGCCGTCGGGCTTGAGGAAGTCGCGCCAGTTCCGCTCGTCGATCGTCGCGGGTCGGCCGCCGCCGGGCACGAAGGCGTCGGCGACGAGCCGATGGTGCAGCGTGTTGCGGAGCTGGAGCCCCTCGGGTTCGTCGACGCCCACGATGCGGCCGCGCGCCGAGAGTTTCGACTTGTCGAAGTGGGCGATGGGCAGCTCGGCCTTGAAGAGGCGCAGCAGCTCCGCGTGGTCCAGCCCCGCGGGATCCTCGCCGGCGCCGGAGCCGTCGGCGATGCCCACGATTCGGGCGTTGGCCCCGTAGTCGCGGTCGAGGATCTTGATCATGTTGCCGGCCACGTCGCCGTCCGGTCCGCCGGTGATCTTCACCGTGAACGGCTGGGTGCGCGGATCGATGCCGCGGGCCTTGAGTGCCACCTCCAGGAAGACGTTCACGCCCTCGCTGGTCACGCCGTAGACCTTGTGGTTGATGCCGGCGCCGGGCTTGCTGCTCATGAAGGCGTTGGGCAGCGGGTACTTCCGCTGACGGGCCCGGGCCACGATCCACTCGATGTGGGCCGGCGTGATGTTCTCGTCCGGTCCGAGGTAGATGAGCTCCTGGCGTCCCCAGCGGTCCACGATGCGGCGCGTGACCTCCGCGTCGGTGGTGATGAGATCCAGCAGCGAGTCGACGAAGGCCTTCACGCAGCGCGTGGGATCCGCGCCGGGCTCCAGGAGGATGGCGCACTTCGAGCCGCCCTCCGGGATGTCCTTGTTCTTCATCTGCTGCGCCTGGGCGAGCCCGAAGACCTCGTCGTAGAGGCGGCCGCTCTCGCGTGCGTGCTCCGCGGCGGTCCGCGGACGGATGACTCGGAGTCCGCCGCGCGCGATCTCCTTGAACCGGACATGGAAGCCGTTGAATCCCCGGCCGTGCACGAAGAAGACGCCGTAGGGCTGCTCGGGACGCCGCAGCGTGGTGAGCAGCCGCGGGTCCAGGCGCATGGAGAGACCGAAGCGCATCGGCAGCCAGTAGTTCGTGCGCAGCGTGAGCGACACCGCGTCCAGCATCGTGCCGAAGATGACGCCCGTGCCGTCGGGACCGCGCACGGACTCCGATTCGGCGCGGAGCTCCGCCAGGCGTCGATCGAACTCGCCCTCCGGCAGCGGATGATCCGGGTGGAAGAGGGCTTCGAAGAGCTCCACCACCTTCATCGTGAGCGGCATGGCATGCTCCAGGGCCGCCAGGATGCGCTCCTCCGCGAAGAGGTAGGGATCGGTGTGCACCAGCACCTGGTGCACCAGGTGCGAGAAGGCCACGATCGCCTCCGCCTGGTGGATCTCCAGCTGCGGATGGCGGCTGGCGAGCTCCAGGATGTCGAAGTCCACCCACTTGATCCGCAGGAGCTCCCGGCTGGTGCGCCGCCAGAGCTCGCCGTCGGGGTCCACCGCCTGGCCGTCGGCGGTCTGGATCACGAAGCCCAGGATGGAGACGACGCCGTGCGGCGGATCCTTCACCTGGTCGAGGTAGGCGCGGATGATGCTGATGCGGGCCCGGCGCAGGGTCACCGCCACGCGCTCCAGCATGGTGCGCGTGCGGGCGTTGGAGAAGGCGATGGTGATGCGCGTCTGCGTGGGATCGGCCTCGGGCTCGATCTCCACGTGCGTGCCGTCGGTCCCGCTCACCGCTCGGAAGAGGGCCAGGTGCTTGCCGAAGCGCAGCGGCGTGAGCGTGAGCACGTACTCGGCGGCGCAGCCGGCGAAGTACTGGCGGATCTGCGCCTCGGTCCACTCCGGGGCCCCGATCCGGGCGTGATCGATCACCGCGCGGAGCTTCTCGGCCTGGGCGGGATCGTTCGGATCGAAGGGCGCCCGCTCGCCGAACTCGAAGGTGTCCAGGACGAGCTGGCCGTCGGCGCTGGAGTGGATCTTCGCGGCGCGGAGCGAAGGCTCCATGGGCAGGTTCGCCACGAGCTCGGCCAGCACGCCGGGACGATTCCCCGGCGTCATCGTGGTGAGGACGCGGCCGTCCTCGCTGCGGAGGGTCATGTTCAGCGGCGCGCCGCTGGTCCGAGCGGCGATGATCGCCCGCAGGTGGCGTCGGACATCCTCCGCAGGGGTGTCCTGGAAGTACATCGGCGGCATCTGCGAGATGAACCACGGCACCAGGCTCTCGGCCGTCTCGCGGAAGCCTCGGACGAGCTCGTCGACCAGGGTGATCGGGTCCGGCGCGGAACCGAGCGAAGGAAGGGTGGTCCCCGAGGACGCCGATGGATCGTGGCGCATCGTGTTGTCTTACACCGGCGGGGGTCACCCGATCAAGGACTCCCGTATGCTCCCGCCCCGGAGCGCCGGCCCACGCAAGCGCCGCGGCGACGGAGCGTTCCGACCGATTTCGCAGCCATGGACACGGCCATCACCATCGGGAACTTCGACGGCGTGCACCTGGGGCACCAGGCGCTGGTCCGCCTCGCCCGCGACGCCGTGGGCGGCGGAGGACGCGTGGTGGGGGTCACCTTCGATCCCCATCCCCTGGCCGTGCTCCGGCCGGGAGAGGCGCCACCGCGGCTCCTGCCTCTTGCAGGGCGGATCGAGGCCCTGCGACGAGCGGGAGCCGACGAGGTGGAGGTCCTGGACGCCACCGAGACCTTCCTCGCCACCGAGGCCACGGCGTTCATCGAGGAGTTGCATCGCCGACTTCGGTTCCGGGTGATCGTAGAGGGGCCTCGCTTCCGATTCGGCCGCGGTCGGGGCGGCTCGGTGGAGCTGCTGCGGGGGATCGGCGAGCGGCTCGGCTTCCGGACCGTCGTGGCCGAGCCGGTGCAGGTTCGACTCCGGGATCGTTCCGAGGTGATCGCCAGCAGCACCTCGGTGCGCTGGCTGCTGGAGCTGGGACGCGTTGAAGATGCGCAGCGCATGCTGGGTCGTCCGCACGAAGTGGCCGGCCGCGTGGTGCGCGGCGAGCGCCGCGGTCGCACGCTCGGATTCCCCACCGCCAATGTCGATCACGGGGAGACGATGCTCCCGGCCGACGGCGTCTACGCCGCCCTTGCCGAACTTCCCGACGGCACGCATCGCGCGGCCGCCGTGAGCATCGGGCGCAAGCCGACCTACGGGCACGCCGAGCGGACCTGCGAGGCGCACCTGCTGGACTTCTCCGGCTGGCGCGAGGAGTACGGATGGTCGCTGCGGCTCTCCTTCCAGGCGTGGATCCGCGAGCAGTTCCGCTACGACTCGAGCGACGGGCTGCGGGCGCAGATCGCCCGCGACACGGCGCGCACGGCCGAGCTTGTCACGGCGTTCTCCGGCGAGGCCCGGGAGGCGCTCGCGTGAAACCGGCGCGATCCAGGAGCACTTCGTGAGGCAACCGTCCGGCTCGTCCAGCGATTCCGCCGGCGCTCCCGGCGCCACCGGCCGGGCGAGCTACTCGGGCAACGCCGACGCCGGCGCCATCGCCGCACGCCTGCGCCAGGCGCGGAGCGCCGTGGTCCTCACCCACGCCAAGCCCGACGGCGACGCGATCGGCAGCATGCTCGCCTCGCTGCGCCTGCTCCGGGCGCTCGGGGCCGCGGCGACGGGCTGGATCGTGGGGCCGGTGGACTTCTCGCTCCAGTCCTTCCTGGAGGGCGAGCGACTGGCGAATCCGGCGTCGATTCCATCCGCCGTCGAACCCGATCTCGTGCTGGTGGTGGACACGGGAAGCTGGCAGCAGCTCGACTCGATGGCCGAGTGGGTGCGGGCGCGCGCCGAGCGCACGGTCATCGTGGACCATCATCGCTCGGGCGACCCGGCGATGGCGGCGCTGCGATTGATCGATCCGGGATGCGCGTCCACCACGCAGGCGCTCCTCCGCGTGGCCGATGCCGCGGGCGTGCCGCTCGACGCCGACGGTGCGGGCGGGGTCGATGATCGCGCCGGCGCGGCGCGGGTCGGCTTGACGGGGTCGATCGCGGAGGCGCTCTTCATCGGGTTGGCCACCGACACCGGGTGGTTCCGATTCTCCAACGCCGACGCCGCCGTCTTCGACGCCGCGGCGCGGCTGCTGCGGGCCGGCGTGGAGAAGGATCGCCTCTACCGGCAGATCGAGGAGACGGCGCGGCCCGGGCGGCTGCGCCTCCTGGCGAAGGCGCTCGCGTCGTTGGAACTCCTGGCGGAGGATCGCGCCGCCCTGATGGTGCTTCCGCGGGCGGAGATGCAGTCCACCGGCGGCGGCGCCGAGGATCTCTCCGGCATTGTGAATGCGCCGATGGTCATCGGCAGCGTGGAGGTGAGCGTGCTCGCCACCGAGCCGGAGCCGGGCGTGGTGAAGCTGAGCTTCCGGAGCAAGCCGCCGTGGACGCGGGGCGGGGCGTTCGTGGATGTGGACCGGCTGGCGGCCGGCTACGGCGGCGGGGGTCATGTCCACGCCGCGGGAGCGAAGTCCAGGGGCGCGCTCGCCGAGGTCCTCGACCGCGTGCGCGCCGACCTGCGCGCTCTCCCGCGGTCTACGCCTGGCGCTTGATGGTGTAGCCGAGCCGTTCGACGGCCGCGCGGATCTGCGGATCGACGGATTCGGAATCCGCGCCGATCGAGGCGCGGCCGTGCTCGTGATCCACCTCCGCGCTGCGGACCCCCGCGATCGCCATGACCTTGTCCTTGATCGCCTCCGAGCAGCCGCTGCAGTGCATGCCGCCCACCTCGTAGCGCAGGAGCACCGCCGGCGTCGCGGGCGCCGCCGCGGCGGTGACGGGCACGGCCGGCGCGGCGCCGGTCGCCGGCCCGCGGCGCTCGTCGCAGGAGATCGCGGGAAGCAGGAGCCCGAGCGCAACCACCATCCGGGCGATCGCTGCGAGGCTCGACGGGTGGGCGCGGACGGTCCGGGCGTTCATGGCTTCGATCCTAGCCCCATCCTCGGCAGGAGGCGCAGCAGCGCGGGCAGAAGGAGAATGGTGGAGAAGAGCATCGCCGTGGTCGAGACGACCATGACGATGCCCAGGCTCTGCAGGCCGCGGTGCTGCGCGAAGAGCAGGCCGCCGAAGCCGATGATGGTGGTCAGCGCGGTCACCGAGACGGCGCGGCGCGTGCTGCCGAAACCGCCTCCGAGACCTTCGCGAGCCCGGTGGGCCACGTGGATGCAGCCGTCGGCGCCGAGGCCGAGCGTGATGGGAATGGCGAAGAAGTTGGCGAGATTGAAGCTGACGCCCAGGGCCACCATCCCCAGCAGCGTCCACGCCAGGGCCACCGCCAGGGTGATGATGCACGCCAGCGTCTCGCCCACGCGGCGCAGGTCCACCAGCAGCGCGGCGGCCACGAAGATCGCGGAGAGGACGCCCTGGATGGCGAAGCTCCGCTCCATGAGGAGCATCGACTCGTAGTGGGTGATCGGGACGCCGGTCACGCGGGGATCCACGCGGCGCAGCGCGGCGACGAACGCCTCCATCGGCTCGAACTCCCACACATCGCCCGAGGGATGGAGCTGGACGCACCAGCGGCCGCTCGCGCTGGAGAAGTCGTCGCGAACGGCGGCCGGCAGCGCCTCGCGGAGCGTGCCGCGGGCGCCCGCGCCCATCTGGGCGAGCGACCGGGCGGTGTCCAGCAGCGCGTCGTCCACCGCCTGCCGGCGCGCCGCGATCATCGCGGCGTCGTGGCGCGCGGGATCGAGCGAGGCGCCGAGCGCGTCGAGCCGAAGCGCGAGCGCCTTCAGCCGCGGCGCCTCGGACGGAGCGGCCACGGCCGCCAGCGCCGCCAGCTTCTGCATGGCGGCGGCGCCGCGGCGGACCAGGGCGGCGTCCACCGTCGAGCGCCGGCTCGGCTCCGATCGATCGCTCTCGGCGCCCTCCGTGGCCGTGGCGCCCGCGCCGACGGTCGGCGGCCCGGCGCCGATGCCCGGCGCGCCGGCCAGCGTGGCCCGTGCCAGTTCGGTGAGCAGGGCGTCGCGCGCCGGCGTGGGCAGGGCCACCAGGTCCAGCACGCTCCGCGCCGCGCCGATCGCCGGTTCGCGCTGCGCCCGCTCCACCACGGCCGGGATCCGGTCGATCGAGTCGACGATCGCCACGCCGAACCAGGTCTCGCTGGGGTTCTCCGCCAGGATGCGCTTCTCCCACGCCACCGCCGACACCGAGTCGGCCTGGAGCTTGAGCAGGTTGGCCTCGAAGCGCACGCTCGACGGCGCCACCACGGCGGCCAGCGCGGCCACGGCGAGGGCGATCACGATCATCGCCGCATGCCGCGACCGGAACGGGGCGGCGTCGACGGCGCCGGCGCCGGAGATGAACGAACGCCCGCCGGCGCGACCCGAGTCGAGCAGGTCGAGCAGGATGGGCAGCATCACCGCCATGACCGCCACGCAGAGCAGGAGGCCGATGCCGGAGATGAGGCCGAGCTCGCGCAGACCCTGGAAGGGCGTGGGCAGCGCCAGCAGGAAGACGCCGGCGGCGATCACCGCGCCGCTCACGTTGCTGGGCACCGCCATGCGCATCATGTGCCGGATGGCGCCGCGGCGGGCGAGGTGCCGCAACCCCTCCGTGTAGCGGGCCACCATGTGCACGCCGTAGTCCACGCCCACGCCCACCAGCACCAGCATGAAGACGAGGCTCAGGAGGTTGAGCCGTCCCACGATGAGCGTGGCCGCGCCGTAGGTCAGCGCCGAGCCGATCACGAAGCAGAGCACCGCCAGCAGCGGTCGACGCACGCCGCGGAAGACGACCATGAAGAGCAGGGCCACCAGCACCGTCCCCACGATGGTGGCCATGGTCATGTCGAAGTTGGTGGTGGCCATCTCGTCGGCCTGCAGCACCGGCTTCCCGGTGAGGCCGATCTCCACGTCGGGGACCTGCGCCTGCACCGCGGCGATCGCCTCGCGGATGAGCCGCAGCGGTTCGTCGATCACTCCCAGCGTCTGGTAGTCCTTCTGCGGCATCAGGCGCACGAAGAGGAAGCGGCCGATGGCGTGGGGAGGACGCGGGACGGTGAGCCAGCGCACCGGGGGAGGCGAGGCCAGCGCGAACCCCGGCGCGTCGATCGGCGCGGCGGAGGCGATCGCGTCCAGGGCGAAGAAGGCGGCGGCGCCGGCGCGTTCCTGCGCCGCCCGATCGGCGGGCGGATGGGCGGCGCCGGGCACGAGGGATTCGGCGCGCTCGACGGCCTCGCGGAGCACCTCGCCCGAGGGCCGGCGCTCGAGGATCGACGGGAAGGCATCGGAGGCGCGGAGGAGTCCGCGGAGATCCTCGTCGCTCATGCGGTTCGACCACGGCGCCAGGCGAAGCTGCTCGTCGGGCGTGATGAAGCCGTGCACCTCGCGCAGGGCGGGAATGGCGCGGAGCCGATCCACGAGCGCCCGCACGGCGGTCTCCGCCTCGGCCGCGCGCAACGAGGTGGCGCCGGGAGGCTGGGCGTCGACGGCCACGATGAGGTACTCGAGATCGCCGAACTCGTGCTTGAAGGCGCGGTAGTCCCCCATGAACGGCTGCTGCTCGCCGATGAGCGAATCGGTGTCCGCGTCCAACCGCAGGGTGCGCGTGGAGTAGACGGCCGCGCCGATGCCGGCAAGCAGCAGGGCGAGAAGCACCGGCCAGCGGCGCGCGAGCACCGCGGCGGTGATCGAGTCCATGACTCGCCGTCTCATGCGGATGGGAGAACTCCTCGAGGCTCTGGTGCGGCGACGGTGGCGGCGCGGCGGCGCGGCGCCGATCGAAGGCGGCTCATGGCGCCCGGGAGGGGGGAGCGGGCGCGTCGCCGGGAGTGGGCGCGTCGCCGGGAGCCGGCGCGGGCGTCACGGGCGGCGCCGCCGCAGGCGCCGCCATCGGCGCGTCGGGCGGCGCCGGGCGGGGCGGGGCGCGGAACGCCTCCTCGTCGATGCACTCGTGGTCGATCGAGCGCAGCGTCATCACCTGCACGGTTGAACCCACGGCCTGCTCGATCCTGAACGGGAACCAGAGGCCGTCCTGCTCGCGCCAGTCGCTCAGGGTCTGGGCAATCACCAGCGGCGCATCGCCGGCACGGAGTCGGCGGGCGAACCCGAGCATGAGTCCCGACTCGCGATCGAAGAAGGCCTGGGCCGCGGCTCCATCCTCGGCGCTGAAGCGGACCAGCCAGCACGGCCGGCCGGCGAAGTCGCGCTCGCCGGCCACCACGACGGTGGAGTAGAGCTCGCGCAGGCGGATCTCGCGGTCGATGAGGGCCTCGCGCCGGCGCTCCGCCAGCGCCTCGCCCTCGAGGAATCTCGGCGCTTCGCCTTCGCGCATCGACCAGCCGGAGGTGCCGTCATAACCCTGCCGGAAGGTGCCGAGCTCTTCCACCGTGAGGGTCGAGTCCATGAGATCCGGCGCCCGCCGTCGCACGATCATCGTCCCGTGCGCCTCCTGCATGCCGGACTCGGCGGGCGCCCGGAGCGACAGGTCGTAGGTCATCGTTCGCGAGTGATCCCGATGCCAGCGCTCGCGCCCGCCGATGGCCTGCTCATAGCGATCGAGCACGGCATCGGCGCTCGGCAGGGCGGTCGATGGCGCCGCGGCCAGAACCGGTGGCGCTGGAGTTGACGGGGCGCTCGGCCCGTCGGGCGCGGACGGCGCGGCCGGCGTCGGGGCGACGGGTGGCGCCGACGGCGCCGGAGGGATCGTCGCCGCTCCGGCGTGGTTTGTCGCGGCGCCGAGGAGCGCCGAGGAGGCCGTGACGGCGGCGCCAAAAAGGAATCGGCGCCGGTGTCCCGTCGATGACGGGAGCAGCCGGCGCCGATCTCGCACAAGGATTCGCTTCACGAAGGAAGCGTATCGGCCATCATCCCCATTCGCCCAGCAGCGTGCCGAGGTCGTCGCCGTCCACCACGCCGTCGCCGGTGAGGTCGCCCTCGGGCGAGTTGCCCCAGAAACCGAGCAGGGTTCCG
>CAZSVT010000002.1:0-40907 GCA_964610365.1 uncultured Isosphaeraceae bacterium | reverse complement strand
AGCCGAGCGTCACGCGCTCGATGCCCGAGAGCCCGGCCGCGGCGAGCGTCGACAAGGTCCGCCGGGCCTGGGGCTGGGGCTCACCATCTGTCGCGGCATCGTCCATGCGCACGGCGGTCGCATCTGGGCCGAGCCGAACTCGCCGCGCGGCGTGGCCTTCCTCTTCTCACTCCCCGTGGAGGCGCCGCCTCCCTCGCCGGCCCCCGAGTCGGAGTCGGCCTCGCCGATGCCCGAGCCAACGCCATGAGCGCCCTCCCTCCGGACGGAGGCGCCGCGGGCGCCCGCGAGGACGGGGACTCGCCCCTGGTCCTGGTCATCGAGGACGAGCTGCCGATCCGCCGATTCCTCCGCGCCACGCTCACGGCCCACGGCTTCCGCGTGAACGAGGCGGGCTCCATCCGGGAGGGATCGCTCCAGGCGTCCATGCAGCCGCCGGACCTCATCATCATGGACCTCGGTCTCCCGGACGGTGACGGCATCACCCTGACGCGGGACATCCGTTCGTGGTCGAAGGCCCCCATCGTGGTGCTCTCGGCGCGCGGGCAGGAGGCGGACAAGGTCGCCGCCCTCGACGCCGGCGCCGACGACTACCTCACCAAGCCCTTCGGGGTGGGCGAACTCATGGCCCGGCTGCGGGTGGCGCTGCGCCACGCCGCCCCTCGCGACGGCGGCGCCGGCACGCCGGTCTACACCTGCACCGTCGACGGGCGCACGCTGCGCATCGACTTCGCCTTGCGGACGGTGGAGATCACGGACGGCGACGGCCCGGCGCAGCCGGTGCGCCTCACGCCCACGGAGTATCGGCTCCTCGCCCTGCTGGCATCGCACGCGGGGAAGGTGATGACCCATCGCCAGCTCCTCACCGATGTGTGGGGACCGCCGCACGCCGGGGACATCCAGTATCTGCGCGTCTACGCCGGACAGCTCCGGGGGAAGATCGAGCGCGAGCCGGCCCAGCCGCGCTTCCTCCTCACGGAGCCGAGCGTGGGATACCGCGTGGCGCCTCCTTCCCGATAGGATGCCCGCCCTGCCCGCCTGCGGCGGCCCGCACGCATGCACGCTCCGCTCACCATCGCCTCCTCGCTGTCGCCCACGATGATCCAGGTCATCGTGAGCGTGGTGGTGATCCTGGTGATGATGCACGTGATCCTGCTCGGGTGCGCGTACTGCATCATGCTGGAGCGCAAGCTCAGCGCGTGGATGCAGGATCGCGTCGGTCCCAATCGCGTCGGTCCCAAGGGCCTCCTCCAGCCCATCGCCGACGGGATCAAGTTCATCATGAAGGAGGACTACAACCCTCGCGGCGTGGAGACGATCCTCTTCGTCCTCGCCCCGGGCCTCATCATGATCCCGGCGATGATCGGCTTCGTGATCATCCCGTGGGCGGGCGTGCTCCAGCTCTCCTCGCTGCCGTTCGACCTGGCCCGGACCCTGGGCGTGGAGGGGATGACCGTCCGGCTCACCGGCGCCGATGTGAATGTCGGCCTCATTTACCTGGTCGCCGCCGCCAGCCTCGGCGTCTACGGGGTCGTCCTCGGCGGATGGGCGAGCAGCAGCAAGTACAGCTTCCTCGGTGGTCTCCGCGCCAGCGCCCAGATGATCTCCTACGAGATCCCCATGGGGCTCTCGCTGCTGGCGGTGATCCTGGTGGCGGGGACCGTGGAGCCCTACGGCATCATCGCCAGCCAGACCGGCAAGGGGTGGAACCTCCTGCACCAGCCGCTGGCGGCCATCATCTTCTATTCGTGCATGCTCGCCGAGAGCAACCGGGCGCCCTTCGATCTCGCCGAGGCGGAGAGCGAGCTGGTGGGCGGATACCACACCGAGTACTCCAGCATGAAGTTCGCCCTCTTCTTCCTGGGCGAGTACTTCCACATGGTCACGGGCGCGGCCTTCTTCACGCTCCTCTTCCTCGGCGGCTTCAGCATCAATCCGCTTCCCTTCGGACCCGACCTTCCGGTGGAGGGCGGACTCGGACTCATGCTGGTGCAGTGGCTGGTGGTGATGGCCAAGGTCACCTTCCTCATCGCCTTCGCCATGGCCATCCGCTGGACGCTGCCGCGCTTCCGCTTCGACCAGCTCATGCGCCTGGCCTGGGAGGGCATGATCCCCACCTCCCTGCTCGTCCTCTCCATGACCGCGCTCTTCGTCTACATGGGATGGACGCCCTGGACCTGGATCGGGTCGCTCGGATGCATCGCGGTGATCTACCTGGCGTGGCCGTACCTGCCGCGGCAGCCGAGCCCCAACCGTCGCCTCGCCCTCATCGGCAGCCGATTCAGTCCGCTTCGGGAAGGCGACGGCGCCGAGTCGATGGCCATGGTGGATTCGCCGGTGCCGCCCACCCGCGGGGCGTAGTCCACGCCGTTCCGGGGTCGAGGGTTCCGCACCGCCGGTCGGCTCACCAGCGCCGGATCCGCTTCATGCGCCACACCCAGGCGCCGTAGCGCAGCATCGCCGCCCGACGCTCGCCGGCCGTCGGCCAGCGGGCCGGATCGTGACCGAACGCCGTCTCGCGGCGCCATCGAAGGTAGGGGCCGTTCATGCGGAACCGCACCGCCTTCAGCAGCAGGAGCAGCTGCACCATCGCTCGCAGTTCGTCGAGTCGCGCTCGGATCCAGCGGAGCACGCGTCGGAGCGTACGGACCTCGGCGGCGTGATGCGAACGATTCCGACCCGCCGCCGACCTCGCGCCGTCGTCGCCGCCCCCACTTGTGCGCCGCGCCGGAGCGGCTAGAGTGTGCGCGGTCAAGTGCTTCGCCCGCACCTTCGCAGGCGCCGATCGTTCCTCCGATGCGATCGGCGCCTGTCCTTTCCCGGGGGCGTGGCCGGACCTTCCGGCCGGAGCGCCGGCCGTTCGGCGCGGCGCCCATAGACTCGCGGCGTGGCGAAGTCCCGCGTCTCCTTCCTCTGCAGCGCCTGCGGCGCCGTGCATCCGAAGTGGCTCGGTCGCTGCCCGGAGTGCGGCGGCTGGGACACGCTGGAGCGATTCGTGGAGACGCCGGTGGCCGGCGCCGTGGGATCGTCGGGCTCGCTCGGCGCCTCGACCGCCGCCGGCGCCGAGGCACCGCGGCCCCGGGCGCTGCCGGACCTTCCCGTGGACGAAGGCGTCCGCATCCCCACCGGCGTCGCCGAGTTCGACCGGGTCCTCGGCGGCGGCGTGATCCCCGGAAGCGTGATCCTCCTCGGCGGCGAACCCGGCATCGGAAAGAGCACGCTCCTTCTCCAGGCCCTGCTCGCCATGGCCCGCGCCGACCGCACCGCCCTCTACGCCACCAGCGAGGAGAGCGCGGCGCAGGTCAAGCTCCGCGCCGAGCGCCTCGACGCCGCCTCCCTCCCGGATCCGGGCCGCCTCCTGGTCCACGCCGACTCCATGCTCGACCGCATCCTGGAGCATGCCGCCCGCCTGCGCCCGTCGATCCTCGCCGTCGACTCGATCCAGCTCGTCGCCCGCAACGGCATCGACGCCGCGCCGGGGTCCGTGACGCAGCTGCGTCGCTGCTGCCTCGACCTGGTCGCCTTCGCCAAGCGCCTCCACTGCGCGGTGATCGTGGTGGGCCATGTCACGAAGGACGGACTGCTGTCGGGACCGAAGATGCTGGAGCACATGGTGGACGTGGTCCTCTCCTTCGAAGGCGACCGGCACCATCTCCACCGGGTGGTGCGGGCCACGAAAAACCGTTTCGGGTCGACGCAGGAAGTGGGGCTCTTCGAGATGACCGGCGCCGGGCTCGCGCAGGTGGACGACTCCACGCTCGCGGTGGGGTCGCTCGCGGAGCCCCGGCCGGGTTCGGTCACCGTTCCCGCGCTCGCCGGTTCGCGCGCCATGCTCGCGGAGATCCAGGCCCTCACGGCGAGCGGATTCCTGGGGAACGCCAAGCGCAAGACCAGCGGCGTCGACGCCTCGAGGGTGGGCATGCTCGTCGCCGTCCTCGAGAAGCACGGCGGACTCCGCCTGGCGGATCAGGATGTCTTCGTGGCCAGCGCCGGTGGACTGCGCCTCACGGAGCCCGCCGTGGATCTCGGCATCGCCCTGGCCATCGCCGGCGCCCACCTGCGACGCGCACTTCCTGCGCATGCGGCGTGCGTCGGCGAGGTGTCCCTTGCCGGCGACGTGCGCGCGGTCCGCCAACTGGAGGTCCGCATCGAAGCGGCCCGGCGGCGGGGGGTTCGCACGCTCCTGGTCCCGGCCGGACAGGGCAAGGGTCCGCCGGGAGTGACGCTCGTGCCGGTGCGGCGGCTCTCCGAGGCCATCGAACGGCTCTCGGGCCAATCGCAACAACCCTGATCGGTCCTGAACCATTCGTTGACACGGGGCGGAGACAAACCGCCCGCGCGGCGGCGGGAAGGCCACGCCTCCCGACGTTCCTCCGCGCCACTCCGTCCCGAATCCACCCGTCCATCCGTGAAGGAGCCACCGACCATGAGTCTCACGAGAGCGCTCGGCCTGATCGCCGCCACCACCCTGTCGTTCTCACCCGCGGCCCTCGGCGCCAGCGCCGAGAGCGCCGACGACATGAGCACCCTGCGGAATGAGATCGACGCCCTGAAGAACCGCGTCCGCACCCAGGACTCGGAGATCGCCCGCATGAAGGCGGAGCTCGGCGATGAATGGCTCACCGAGGAGCGCGCCAAGGAGATCCGTTCGGTCGTGCAGGATGTGCTGGCCGACTCGGAGAGCCGCGCCAGCCTCCAGTCCGACGGCGCCACCGCGGGCTACAACAAGGGCTTCTTCCTGGCCAGCCCCGACGGCAACTTCAAGCTGGTCATCGGCGGCCAGCTCCAGATCCGGTACGCCTTCAGCCGCCTGAGCTCGCGCTCGCTCCAGCAGCTTGATCCGGGGACCTACCAGCCGCCGGCGGTCGGGCCGCTCAACAGCTTCCCCGGCGGTACCGAGATCCGCGGCTACCAGGGGTACTACGGCCACAACAACGACATCGCGCGGACCGCGCGCGGCTTCGAGGTCCGCCGCATGAAGCTCGACTTCAGCGGCCATGTGGTGGACCCCAGCTGGCAATACAAGGTGGTCCTGGCCTACAGCCAGACCAGCAGCCAGACCGCGTTCAACAATGTCACCACCACCACCAGCCAGTACGGCGTGCAGAGCACCGGGCCGACCTCGGGCAACGCCTCCGCCGGCCCCGGCTCGGGCGGCGCCACCGCCGGCCTCGAAGACGCCTGGGTCCGCAAGGAGATCGATCCGAACTGGTCGGTCAAGGTCGGCCAGTTCAAGAGCCCGTTCATGAAGGAGGAGCTGGTCAGCTCCAAGTACCAGCTCGCCGCCGAGCGCTCGCTGGTGAACCAGCTCTTCAGCACCAAGTTCACCCAGGGCATCGAGCTCACCTTCCAGAACGACTGCTTCCGCATCATCGCCAGCGTCAACGACGGCGGGAACAACGCCAACACCAGCGCGGTGATCGGCAACAGCGAGTTGAGCGGCACCTACGCCGAGTGGGCCTTCACCGGCCGCGCGGAGTGGAAGATCGCCGGCGACTGGAAGCAGTTCAACGACATGTCGAGCTTCGTCGGCGAGAGCTTCGCCATGTATGTCGGCGGCGGCGTGAACTGGCAGCGCGGCGGCGGCGATCCCGGCGATCCGTACAACAACACCTGGACCACCGGCAGCGGCGGGAACGGCAACATGACGGCCACCGGCTCCGTCATCGGCACCAACGGTCTGCCGCTGGCGGTCCCCGTCGCGGCCGTGCAGTACCCCAACAACATCCCCACCAACGGCAACGACGACGTGACGAACCTCACCTACACCGTCGACACGATGGTCGACTTCGGCGGGTTCAGCATCTTCGCCGCGTTCGTCGGCAACGTGGCCTACAACATCCCCGCCGGCTGGGTGGCCAACCCCAGCGGCGGCTACACCACCCTCTCCGGCACCGGCGCGGGCCCGAACATCGTCCCGAACAACGTGAGCGGCATCCCCGGCAACGGCAGCAACGGGGCGCTCTACTACTTCGTGCCCGGTTACGGCTACGGCAGCTCGCCGATCTTCACCTACGGCGTGGTCGCCCAGGCCGGCTGGTTCGTCGTCGACGACGTGGAGCTCTACGGCCGCTACGAGTTCTACAACACGCTGAACAACGGCGCGAACGCCTACGCGGGCAACACCGCTTCGTTCTGGGGCGCCGTCCCCGGCGGCAGCTCGCCCTTCGCCAACAACACGCGGACCAACAACGCCGGCAGCGTGCCCAACGGCGCCAACACGCCCAGCGACAACTACCAGGGCGGCAACACGAACCCGTACTACGCGGTCAACTTCGGCGCGAATCCCTTCGCGGCGCAGATGGCGAACATCATCACGGCCGGCGTCAACTGGTACCCGGCCGGCGCGAAGAACAAGAACATCAAGGTGACCTCCGAACTGTCCTACGCGGTGCAGCCGATCCTCTTCGGCAACGGCATCTACGGACAGAGCATCACCGGCGCCGACTACCGCAACGACGGCGGTCAGCCCGGCGGCGGCCAGTGGGTGGGCCGCTTCCAGCTCCAGCTCCTCTTCTGAGCACGGTCGCAGCGGCTCGCGCCCACCCGGGCGAACGCCCGACCGAACTCCAGGCTCCTCGAACCACCGGCAGGCCCCGCGGCCTGCCGGTGTTCGTTTCCGAGGTTGGATGCGGAGGAGTCATCCGGGGACTCCGGAGGCCTCCCACCCCCTGGGGCAGGATCCAGCCGCGATGTGTACAACTCCGCGCATCCTGGTCTCGTCGGCGGGCTCGGCTCGCCGGGGACCGATGAAGTTGGATCACCCGAAGGAGCTCCGATGTCGCTCGATCGATGCTTCGTGTCGGCCGTCTCCGTTCTCATCGCGAACCTCGTCCTCACCGGGTCTTCACTCGGCGCGAGCGCCGAGCGGGCCGACGCCGATCTCGGCACCATGCGCCAGGAGATCGAGGCGCTGAAGAACCGAGTCCAGTCGCAGGACGCCGAGATCGCCCGCATGAAGGCGGAGCAGGGCCAGGAGTGGCTCACCGAGGAGCGCGCCCGGGAGATCCGCTCGGTGGTCCAGGATGTGCTGGCCGACTCCGAGGCTCGCGCAAGCCTTGCCTCCGATGGGGCCACGGCGGGCTACAGCAACGGCTTCTTCATCGCCAGCCCCGACGGCAACTGGAAGCTCGTGATCGGCGGACAGCTGGTCCTGCGCTACGCCTTCAGTCGCCTGAGCACCCGATCGCTCCAGCAGCTGGATCCCGGCACCTACCAGCCGCCGGCCACCGGTCCGCTCAACAGCTTCCCCGGGGGCACCGAGATCCGCGGCTACCAGGGGTACTACGGCCACAACAATGACATCGCCCGCACGGCGCGCGGCTTCGAGATGCGCCAGGTGAAGCTCGACTTCAGCGGCCATGTCGTCGATCCGAGCTGGCAGTTCAAGATCGGCCTGGATGTGCAGCAGACCAGCAGCCAGACGGCGTTCAGCACCGTCTCGGCCAGCAGCAGCCAGTACGGAGTCCAGAGCACGGGACCCACGGGCGGCAACGCGTCCGCCGGTCCCGGCACGGGCGGCGGCGTGGCCGGCCTGGAGGACGCCTGGATCCGCAAGCAGATCGACCCCAACTGGTCCGTGCGCGTGGGTCAGTTCAAGAGCCCGTTCCTGAAGGAGGAGCTGATCAGCGACCGCAACATCCAAGCGGCGGAGCGCTCGCTGGTCAACCAGTTCTTCACCGACAAGCGCACGCAGGGCATCGAGTTGACCTTCCAGAACGACTGCTTCCGCATCATCGCCTGCTTCAATGACGGCGGGAACAACAGCAACACGAGTGCCATCATCGGCAACAGCGAGTACCTCGGCACCTTCGCCGAGTACGCGCTCACCGGTCGCGCGGAGTGGAAGATCGCCGGCGACTGGAAGCAGTTCGACGACATGACGAGCCCGCGGGGGGACCCCTTCGCCATGTACGTGGGCGCGGCGGTCAACTGGCAGCGCGGCGGCGGCGATCCCGGCGATCCGTACAACAACACCTGGACCACCGGCAACGGCGCCAACGGAAACATGACCGGCGCGGGCCTGGTGGGCGGTGATCCCGGTCGACCGGTGGTGGTCCCGGTGGCCGCCGTCTCCTATCCGAACAACATCCCGAACAACGCCAACGACGATGTGAACAACCTCACCTGGACCATCGACTCGATGGCCGATTTCGGCGGCTTCAACATCTACGCGGCGCTGGTGGGCAACGTGGCCTACAACATTCCCGCCGGCTGGGTGGCCAACCCCAGCGGCGGCTACACCACGCCCACCGGCACGGGCAGCGGCTACAACAGCGTGCCGAACAATGTGAGCGGCATCCCCGGCAATGGCAGCAACGGGGCGCTCTACTACTTCGTGCCCGGGTACGGCTACGGGTACTCCCCGATCTTCAGCTACGGCGTGGTGGTGCAGGGCGGCTGGTACGTGATGGACGACATCGAGCTCTTCGGCCGCTACGAGTGGTACGACACGCTCAACAACGGCGCCAACGGCTACGCGGGGAACACCTATTCCTTCTGGGGCGCGCTGCCGGGCGGGAGCTCGCCGTTCGCGAACAACACCCAGACCAACAACGCCGGGCCGGTGCCCAACGGCGCCAACACGCCCAGCGACAGCTACCTGGGCGGCAACACGAACCCGTACTACGCCTACAACCTGGGAGCCAACCCCTACGGCGCCCAGATGAACAGCGTGGTCACCGGCGGCGTGAACTGGTATCCCGCCGGCGTGAAGAACCGGCAGATCAAGGTGACGGGCGAGCTCTCCTACTCCATCGGACCCGTCCTCTTCGGAACCGGCATCTACGGCCAAGGCATCACCAACCTCGACTACCGCAACGACGGTGGCCAGCCCGGCGGCGGGCAGTGGGTCGGTCGCTTCCAGATCCAGCTCTACTTCTGATCCCGCGGCGGTTCGTCGGACGGCACGAGCGTCCGATCCGCTTCCGCAACAACGAGGATTTCATCGGGCCGGCCCACCGAGGCCGGCCCGATTCGCTTTGTGCGGGCTGAATCGGTCATTCGCCTCAAGCCGGCGGCGAAGCGCGCCGATGCGCTGGGTGGAACGAGTGTTCCGCCTTCACTCCTCGTCGGAGGCCGAAGGCGAGTCGGCCCGCGAGGCCGCCTTGCGCCGCCGGATTCGCCGGCAGTGTCGGAACAAGCCAGGCCGTCTGCAAGAATCGGAAGCCCCGACGCGTCAACGATTTGCGGGGCCGGAAATTGATCGCAAGAGCCGTTCGCAACAGGACTTGCGCATCAGGCACACACCGCCTTGACATTCGCTATCATCCCGACCTTCAAAGCGGACGGGTCGCCCAAGCCGATTCCTTCGCTTGCAGACCGTGGGAACGTTCCCAGAACCAACTCCTCCCGGAGCATCAGAGACATGAAGAAGGCCCTGTTCATCTGCAGCGCCGCGTTTGCTCTTGCCGCCCCGGCCGTTGCGGCATCGACCGAATCCGACGTGGATGCACTGGCTCGCCAGCGCCTCACCGAGCTTCGCAAGGAGCTCGATCAGTTGAAGGCCAGCGAGAGCGACCAGTGGCTCACCGAGGAACGAGCCAAGGAGATCCGCTCCATCGTGCAGGATGTCCTCGCGGACTCCGACACGCGGGCGAGCCTCGCCTCCAGCGGCGCCACCGCCGGATACGACAACGGCTTCTTCATCGCCAGCCCGGACGGCAACTTCAAGCTCGTGGTGAACGGCCAGCTCCAGCTCCGCTGGGCGGCCAGCCGCCTGAGCGGTCGCAGCATGTACCAGCTCGACCCCGGCACCTACCAGACGCCGGCGCGCGGTTGGTACAACGCCAACGGCGGCAACTGGCCGGGCAGCCAGGTGGCTCCCGAGCAGTTCCCCGGCACGACCTCGTCCAACACCGCTGAACTCCGCGGCTACCAGGGCTTCTTCGGCTCCGGCAACACCCAGGGCATCGAGAAGACCGCCCGCGGCTTCGGCGTGCCCCGCGCCAAGCTCGAGTTCTCCGGCCACGTGGTCGATCCGAGCTGGCAGTTCCGCATCGTCGGCGCCTTCGAGCAGCAGACGACGCAGAGTTCGTTCGGCACCGTCGACACGGCGCCGGGACTCGGCGGCGGCTACGGCGGCTCCTACGGCCCCGTCTATCCCACCGGCACCTACGGCGGCAACTACTCCGGCGGCAACGGCTCCCTCGGCTCCAACTTCGGACTCGAGGACGCCTACGTCGTCAAGGTCATCGACCCCAACTGGTCGGTCAAGGTCGGACAGTTCAAGGCCCCGCTGCTGCGTGAAGAGCTCGTCTCCAGCAAGTACCAGCTCGCCGTCGAGCGCTCGCTGGTCAACCAGTTCTTCAGCACCGAGTACACCCAGGGCATCGAGCTGACCTTCCAGAACGACTGCTTCCGCGTGATGGCCAGCTTCAACGACGGCGGCAACAACGCCAACACCTCCGAGACCATCGGCAACAGCTCCAACGACGGCAACTGGACGGAGTACGCCGTCACCGGCCGCGTGGAGTGGAAGGCCATGGGCAACTGGGGTCAGTTCGACAGCTTCTCCAGCCCCAACGGCACGCCCACGGGCATCCTCATCGGCGCCGCCGTCAACTGGCAGCGCGGTGGCGGCGGTCAGAATCCCGCCGAGCCGAACCTGGCGCTGACCTATCAGAATGCCGCCTATGAGAACAATGTCGGGGGTAACTGGGACAACATCGGCTCCGTGCCGATCCCCTACTACGACGGTTGGTTCGGTGGTTACAACTCCAGCCCGGTGTATGCGCCCATCGCGGCCCTGCAGTACCCGAACAACCTGCCGACCAACGCCAACGACGATGTGAACAACCTCACGTTCACCGTGGACGCCACGGCCCAGTTCGGCGGCTTCAGCCTCTACGGCGCGTTCATCGGCAACATCGCCTACAACATCCCGGCCGGCTGGGTGGCCAACCCCAGCGGCGGGTACACGCCGCGGAACCAGAACCAGGACGGCGGCCTCTACAACAACTACACGCCGGACAATGTGTCGCTGGTCATGACCACGCCCAACGGCATCGGTACGGCGGGTCCGGCCTACGGCACCACCAACGGCATCGGACCGGCCGCCGGATTCGTGCCCGGCTACGGATACGGAAACTCGCCGATCTACAGCTACGGCGTCGTGGCCCAGGCCGGCTGGTTCATCTTCGACGACATCGAGATCTTCGGCCGCTACGAGTTCTACACCACGCTCAACAACAGCCAGAACGCCTACGCGGGCAACACCCCCACCTTCTGGGGTTGGGTCCCCGGCGGCAGCTCGCCGTTCGCCAACAACACGCGGACCAACGGCGATACGGGCATGTTCTACAACGGCAACGACAGCAACAACCCCGTCAATGCCAATGTCAACACGCCGAACGACTCGTACAACGGCAGCACCACGAACCCGTACTACGCCTACAACCTGGGCGCGAACCCGTACGGTGCGCAGCTCAACAACGTCATGACCTTCGGTGCCAACTGGTTCCCGGCCGGCGTGAAGAACCAGAACATCAAGGTCACGGGCGACATCAGCTACGCGTTCCAGCCCGTCCTCTTCGGACAGGGCATCTACGGCCGCTCCATCGCCATCACCGACTTCCGGTCGGACGGTGGCATGGGCGGCGGCGGCCAGTGGGTCGGCCGCATCCAGTTGCAGCTTCTCTTCTGAGTTCCGAATCCGTCGAATCGTCGCGGTCCGGTGTGACCGCGTTCACCAAGTCCCTTCAGTGATCCCAGCTTGTCATCGCACAGGGGCGATGACGACCAGAGGCTGGGAGGATGCAAGAGTCCGGATCGCCTGGTCGCGATCCGGGAAACCAAGTTCAGGAGCACTACCAATGAGTCTGACCAGGTATGTCGGTCTCCTCGCCGGAAGCACGCTCGGCCTCTCGGCCGCCGCGTTCGCTTCCTCCGCCGAGGCAACCAACGACACGCTCGCGCAGATCGAGCAGCTGAAGCAGGAGATCGCGCAGCTCAAGGCCAGCCAGGGTGACAAGTGGCTGACCGAAGAGCGATCGAAGGAGATCCGCTCCATCGTGCAGGATGTCCTCGCGGACTCCGACACGCGGGCGAGCCTCGCCTCCAGCGGCGCCACCGCCGGATACGACAACGGCTTCTTCATCGCCAGCCCGGACGGCAACTTCAAGCTCGTGGTGAACGGCCAGCTCCAGCTCCGCTGGGCGGCCAGCCGCCTGAGCGGTCGCAGCATGTACCAGCTCGACCCCGGCACCTACCAGACGCCGGCGCGCGGTTGGTACAACGCCAACGGCGGCAACTGGCCGGGCAGCCAGGTGGCTCCCGAGCAGTTCCCCGGCACGACCTCGTCCAACACCGCTGAACTCCGCGGCTACCAGGGCTTCTTCGGCTCCGGCAACACCCAGGGCATCGAGAAGACCGCCCGCGGCTTCGGCGTGCCCCGCGCCAAGCTCGAGTTCTCCGGCCACGTGGTCGATCCGAGCTGGCAGTTCCGCATCGTCGGCGCCTTCGAGCAGCAGACGACGCAGAGTTCGTTCGGCACCGTCGACACGGCGCCGGGACTCGGCGGCGGCTACGGCGGCTCCTACGGCCCCGTCTATCCCACCGGCACCTACGGCGGCAACTACTCCGGCGGCAACGGCTCCCTCGGCTCCAACTTCGGACTCGAGGACGCCTACGTCGTCAAGGTCATCGACCCCAACTGGTCGGTCAAGGTCGGACAGTTCAAGGCCCCGCTGCTGCGTGAAGAGCTCGTCTCCAGCAAGTACCAGCTCGCCGTCGAGCGCTCGCTGGTCAACCAGTTCTTCAGCACCGAGTACACCCAGGGCATCGAGCTGACCTTCCAGAACGACTGCTTCCGCGTGATGGCCAGCTTCAACGACGGCGGCAACAACGCCAACACCTCCGAGACCATCGGCAACAGCTCCAACGACGGCAACTGGACGGAGTACGCCGTCACCGGCCGCGTGGAGTGGAAGGCCATGGGCAACTGGGGTCAGTTCGACAGCTTCTCCAGCCCCAACGGCACGCCCACGGGCATCCTCATCGGCGCCGCCGTCAACTGGCAGCGCGGTGGCGGCGGTCAGAATCCCGCCGAGCCGAACCTGGCGCTGACCTATCAGAATGCCGCCTATGAGAACAATGTCGGGGGTAACTGGGACAACATCGGCTCCGTGCCGATCCCCTACTACGACGGTTGGTTCGGTGGTTACAACTCCAGCCCGGTGTATGCGCCCATCGCGGCCCTGCAGTACCCGAACAACCTGCCGACCAACGCCAACGACGATGTGAACAACCTCACGTTCACCGTGGACGCCACGGCCCAGTTCGGCGGCTTCAGCCTCTACGGCGCGTTCATCGGCAACATCGCCTACAACATCCCGGCCGGCTGGGTGGCCAACCCCAGCGGCGGGTACACGCCGCGGAACCAGAACCAGGACGGCGGCCTCTACAACAACTACACGCCGGACAATGTGTCGCTGGTCATGACCACGCCCAACGGCATCGGTACGGCGGGTCCGGCCTACGGCACCACCAACGGCATCGGACCGGCCGCCGGATTCGTGCCCGGCTACGGATACGGAAACTCGCCGATCTACAGCTACGGCGTCGTGGCCCAGGCCGGCTGGTTCATCTTCGACGACATCGAGATCTTCGGCCGCTACGAGTTCTACACCACGCTCAACAACAGCCAGAACGCCTACGCGGGCAACACCCCCACCTTCTGGGGTTGGGTCCCCGGCGGCAGCTCGCCGTTCGCCAACAACACGCGGACCAACGGCGATACGGGCATGTTCTACAACGGCAACGACAGCAACAACCCCGTCAATGCCAATGTCAACACGCCGAACGACTCGTACAACGGCAGCACCACGAACCCGTACTACGCCTACAACCTGGGCGCGAACCCGTACGGTGCGCAGCTCAACAACGTCATGACCTTCGGTGCCAACTGGTTCCCGGCCGGCGTGAAGAACCAGAACATCAAGGTCACGGGCGACATCAGCTACGCGTTCCAGCCCGTCCTCTTCGGACAGGGCATCTACGGCCGCTCCATCGCCATCACCGACTTCCGGTCGGACGGCGGCATGGGCGGCGGCGGCCAGTGGGTCGGCCGTCTCCAGCTGCAGCTCCTCTTCTGAGCGCTGCACGCTCCTGAATGCATCCCTCCGCGGCCCGCGCCGCGGACCTGACCAAGACCGGCCGGTCCCGCAAGGGGCCGGCCGGTTCTCTTTTCGGCGGGGGATTTCCGGCGCGCAGCGCCGATGCGATCACCGACGCCACCTCGATGTCTCAAGTGACACCGGGGGGGGCCGTCGATAAGCTTCGCAGCGCATGAGGCCTCCAGGCGTTCTGCTCGCGATCTCGGCCACGGCGGCGGCCCTGTGGGTCACCGCCCCGGCGTCCGGCGCCGGCCAGGTGGACGATGACATCCTCAAGCGCCTCGACGCCCTGGAGCGTCGCAACGAGGAACTCGAGCGACGCAACCGGGACCTGGCGGGAGAGGTGGCCGCCCTCAAGACCGATCGCGGTGAAGAGTGGCTCACCGAGGAGCGGGCCAAGGAGATCCGAGCCATCGTGGAAGATGTGCTCGCCGACAGCGATTCCCGCTCCAGCCTCCGGCAGGACGGGATGACCGCCGGCTGGAACGACGGCTTCTTCCTGGCCAGCCCGGACGGGCGGTTCAAGCTCGAGATTCACGGCCTCCTCCAGACCCGCTTCCTCTGGAGCTACATCCCCAACGAGCAGACGGATCCGCAGGTGACGGATCGGAAGCAGAACCGCTACCAGTTCGACCTCCCGAACACCGAGCTCTGGTTCAAGGGGCATGTCTTCGGCCCGGCCGTGCAGTACATGCTCAAGACCCGCTTCACCAACGACACCTCGGTCTTCGTGGGTCAGCAGGGTCCGGTCAACCTCGGCAACGGCAGCGGCGTGCTCCAGCTCATGGACGCCTGGGTCCGCTTCAACTTCAACGACAACTGGAGCATTCGCGCCGGTCAGTACCGCGCACCGTACAGCCGGGAGTTCCTCGTTCCCGAGCAGTACCAGATGGCCATCGATCGCTCGATCGTGGACTACCACTACGGCCTCGGCTACACGCAGGGCGTCGAACTCGACCTGCGCACCGACGACATTCACTGGCAGGTGAGCCTGGACGACGCGGGCGACGACAACATCAGCGGCCCGGGGTTCGCGGTGGTGGGAAGCCAGCCGGCGAACTCGCCGTGGTACATCCAGGAGTCGGAGTTCTCCGCCACCACGCGCCTGGAATGGAAGCCCTTCGGCGCGTGGAAGGACTTCATGGAACTCACCAGCCCCATGGGCCGAGCCCAGGGTTGGCTGGTGGGCGCCGCCTTCCACTTCCAGCAGACGCGACCTCCGGTGCTCAACTCGGTCTTCGAGGACACCGGGGTGCCGTACAACGAGTGGTACGCCTGGACCGTCGACACGCAGTACAACTTCGGCGGCGCCAGCCTCTACGGCGCCTTCTACTACAACTACGTGGACTCGCCGAGCGCCTTCAACCGCACGGGCTTCACCCCGCCGGCCGGCGTGGACATCGGCTATGTGAATGCCTGGGGCCTGGTGGTCCAGGGAGCCATGTACTTCACGCCGAAGTGGGAAGCGTTCGTTCGCTACGAGCTGGGCAACTGGCGGGCCACGAACCAGGGGTCGCTGCCCCCGACCCTCCAGAGCCCGTCCATGCTCAATGTCGTGAGCGCCGGTCTCAACTGGTATCTCGACGGGCAGGACGTGAAGTGGACCTTCGACGTCGGCTACGCGATCGACGGGATCGACCCGGCGTTCACCGACCTGCCGGCCGGCTACCGGCTCTCCTCGCCCGGCCAGTGGGTGGTGCGGACCCGCGTCCAGCTCATGTTCTGACGACCGATCCTCCGGGCGTAGACTGCGATCGATGGAGGCATCGAGGCGCGTGCATCGGGTCGAGGTTCGAGCCCGGAGCGGCATGCCCGATGTCCGCGCCGAGCGCCTGATGCGTCGGCTGCGCGGCGGCGCGTCCGCCGGCGCGGCGATCCCGTCCTCCATCCGCCATGCGGCGGTCTATCTCCTCGAGGGAGAGCTCGATCGGCCGACGCTGGAGCGCGTGGCCGGGGAACTCCTCGCCGATCCGGTGACCCAGCAGGCCACGGTGGTGCACGCGCTCGACGCATCCGACGCGCCGGCGGGTCAGGGCCCGGGCTCCGGCCGCGGCGTCCACTCCATCATCGAGGTCCATCCGCTGCCCGGGGTCACCGACCCCGCGGCGGAGAGCGTGGAGAGCGCCATCGCCGCCATGACGCGGCGAAGCGTGCGGGCCAGGACCGCCGAGCGCTACGACCTGGACGGGGTGGGCGAAGCCGAGGCCCGTTCGATCGCCGAGCGCCACCTGGCCAACACCGTGATCCACTCGGTGCACGCCTCCCCGCAGCGGCCGCACCGCCTTCCGGAGGGTCGGCACTACGAACTGGTGATCCGCGAAGTGCCGCTGTCGCGCCTGGACGACGCGGCGCTGGAGCGGCTGAGCCGTGACGCCCACCTCTTCCTCTCGCTGGAGGAGATGCGCGCCATCCGCGAGGAATATCGCCGTCTCGGTCGCGAGCCGCGCGAGATCGAACTGGAGACGCTCGCCCAGACCTGGAGCGAGCACTGCGTCCACAAGACGCTCAAG
This sequence comes from uncultured Isosphaeraceae bacterium, assembly GCA_964610365.1. GTDB lineage: Bacteria > Planctomycetota > Phycisphaerae > Phycisphaerales > SM1A02 > VGXK01. The sequence goes on along the minus strand of CAZSVT010000002.1, from coordinate 24,286 downwards.
AGCACCATCCGCTACCGGGAAACGGGCACGCTGCCCTCGGGCTCGCCGTCGTTCGCGGGGCCGCGCGGCGGCGCCGGCGGCGCGTCGGCGCGCCCCGGTCACGAACCGCAGCCCGACGGCTCCTGCATCATCCGCAACCTGCTCCGATCGACGGTGGCCGCCGCCACGCATGAGCTCATGGAGGGCCGCGCTCCCGGCGCGCCGCACCCTTCCAGCGCGGACGCCCGGCGAAGCGACCTCGCCCCCGCGCCCATCGACTGGTGCCTCTCCGTCTTCGTGGACAACGCGGGGGTGATCGCCTTCGACGAGCACCACGCCGTCTGCTTCAAGGTGGAGACGCACAACCATCCCAGCGCCATCGAGCCGTACGGCGGCGCGGCCACGGGCATCGGCGGCTGCATCCGCGACGTGATGGGCACGGGACTCTCCGCGAAGCCCATCGCCGCCACCGACATCTTCTGCGTGGCGCCGCTGGACACGGGAACGCCCGGCGGACCCGCGCTGCCCCAGGGATGTCTTCCGCCCGCGCGCATCCTGGACCAGGTGGTGTCGGGCGTGCGCGACTACGGCAACCGCATGGGCATCCCCACCCTCAACGGCGCCGTCTGGTTCGACGAGCGCTTCGTGGGCAATCCGCTGGTCTTCTGCGGCGTGGTGGGAGTGCTTCCGCGCTCGCGGATCCGCGGCGCCGCGGCGCCGGGCGACCGCATCGTGGCCATCGGCGGGCGCACCGGGCGCGACGGCATCCATGGCGCCACCTTCTCCAGCGCCGAACTCACCGACTCCCATGCCGACGAGTTCGGCCACGCCGTCCAGATCGGCAACGCCATCACCGAGAAGAAGTGTCTCGACGCCCTCCTCGCCGCGCGCGATCACGCCGGCGGCCCGCTCTTCCACGCGGTCACGGATTGCGGCGCCGGCGGATTCTCCAGCGCGGTGGGGGAGATGGGCGGCGAACTGGGCGCCGAGGTGCACCTGGATCGGGCGCCGCTCAAGTACGACGGCCTGTCGCCCACGGAGGTGTGGATCTCCGAGGCCCAGGAGCGCATGGTGCTGGCCGTGCCGCAGGAGCGCCTGGATGCGCTGCGCGCCCTCTGCGAACTCCACGAGGTGGAGCTCTCCGACCTCGGGAGCTTCGGGACCCCCGATCGCTCGCTGCGCCTCCTCTGGCACGGGACCGAGGTCGGCCGGCTCGACATGCACTTCCTGCACGAAGGCCTGCCTACCCCCACGCGCGAAGCGCTCTGGGATCCGGGCTGGGGCACGGAGCAGGGGGGCATCCGATGCGCCCTCGCGGCGCGGGCGCCGGAAGCGCGCGGCGACGGATCGACCGCCGCGCCCGCCACCGCCTCCCGACCGTCCCACGGCGCCGCCGGCGCTGCGGGGCGCATCGCGGAGACGCTCGCCCGTCTCATCGCCCATCCGAACATCGCCAGCCGCGAGTGGATCATCCGGCAGTACGACCACGAGGTGCAGGGAGGCTCGGTGCTCAAGCCGCTCGTGGGGGCGCGCGGCGACGGGCCCGGCGACGCGGCGGTGATCCTGCCGGTCGCGGGATCGAATCGAGGCCTGGCCATCGGCAACGGCCTGGCCACGGGACTCGCGGCCGATCCCTACCTGATGGGCCTCGCCGCGATCGACGAGTGCGTCCGCAACCTGGTCTGCGTCGGCGCGAATCCCGACCGCATCGCCATCCTCGACAACTTCTGCTGGCCGGGCTGCCGCGACGAGCGCAGCCTCGGGGCGCTCGTCCGCGCCGCCGAGGCGTGCTATGACGGCGCGCACGCGTACCGGGCGCCATTCATCAGCGGCAAGGACAGTCTCAACAACCAGTTCGTCACCGGCGACGGGCGGGTGATCCGCATCCCGCCGACGCTCCTGATCAGCGGCCTGGGCATCGTGGAGGACGTGGAGCGCTGCGTGACGATGGACCTCAAGCGACCCGGGAACCTGCTGGTGCTGGCGGGCGCCACGAGCGGCCGCATGGGCGGCTCCCACTGGGAGGCGATGATGGCGGTGGACCCGTCGGCGCATCCCGGCGCCGGGGACGGCGACCGCGCATCCACCGGCGCCGCGGCCGCCGATCGCGCCGAAGCGCCCGCCGCCGATCTTCCTCGAGTGGACCTGCTGCTCGGACCGCGCGTCGCCCGCGCCGTCGCCGGCGCCATCGCCTCGGGCCTGGTGCGCAGCGCCCATGATCCGAGCGAGGGCGGTCTTCTCGTCGCCGCCGCGGAGATGGCCATGGCGGGATCCCTGGGCTGCACCATCGATCTCGGCGCCGTGACCCGGTCGGAGGAGGCCGGGCCCGAGGCGCCGCCCGACTCCATCGCGTTCGCGGAGGATCCGTCGCGCTACCTGCTGGAGGTGGAGCCGGATCGACTCGGTGACCTGCGCGCGGCGCTCGAGGGCGTGCCCTGGTCGGTGATCGGCCTGGTGGACGATTCGGGATCCGTCACCGTCGAGCTCGGCGCCCGCGGTGGTCGTGCGTCGTGCCGCGTGGAGGATCTGCGCCGAGCATGGACGAAGGGAGCGGAGCTGCCGTGAAGGCCGTCGTCATCACCGCCCCCGGCATCAACTGCGACCTCGAGCTCATGCACGCCTTTGAGGCGGCGGGCGCCCGACCGGAGGCCCACCTGCTGCGATCGCTCATGCGGCATCCATCGCTCCTGGACGACGCCGAACTCATCGGCCTCCCCGGCGGATTCAGCTACGGCGACGACGTGGCCGCCGGGCGCATCATGGCCCAGCTCATCCGTCACTCGATCCATCCGGCGCTGGTGGCGGCGATCGATCGTGGAGTGCCCATGATCTGTCCGTGCAACGGTTTCCAGATCGCCGTGCAGGCCGGTCTCCTTCCCCGCGCCGACCGCGGCGCCGCACCGCCGGCGCCCGTGGTGGCGCTGGCCCAGAACGCCGACGCTCGCTTCCATGACCGCTGGACCGCGGTGGAGATCCCGCCGGAGACCCGCTGCATCTGGACGCGCGGGCTCGATCGCCGTCCCGAATCGCTCCTGCCCAGCGCCCACGGCGAGGGGCGATTCGTCGCCCCGCCCTCGATGGTGACGGCGCTCGAATCCGGAGGCCAGGTGGCGCTTCGATACGCGGAGGGGGAGAACTTCAACGGCTCGGACGCGCGGATCGCCGGCATCTGCGATCCCAGCGGTCTCGTCTTCGGGCTCATGCCGCATCCGGAGCGATTCACGCGCTGGACGCAGCATCCGCGGTGGACGAGGCTCGATCCCGGCGTGCGCGCCGAGACGCCGCTGGGCCTGGCCATCTTCCGCAACGCGGTGCGCTGGGTCCGCGAGCGCGGCGCCTCCAGCGCCGGTTCGCGCTCCGCGCGCAGAGCGCCGCAGGCCTCGATGCTGGAGCGGGGCGACGCCCCGTGATGCGCTGGATTCCGCGGGTGAGGGCGGGCGGAGGCGCGGCGGGGCCGCGACGCCGCTGCCAGCGATGCGGATACCTGCTCCTGGCGGATCAGCGCCGCTGTTCCGAGTGCGGCTTCGAGCCGGCGCCGCCGTCGCCCGGAAAGCGGTTGGCCCCTCCGCAACTGGCCGTGCTCGGGCCCGCCGTGGTGAAGCCCATCGCCCTGCGCTTCACCGTGATGGCGCTCGTGGCGCTCCTGGGGCCGTTGCTCGCCGTCGTGCAGAGCGTGCTGATTCCGCTGGCGGGACTCGCGGCGCCGCCGGGGCTCGACCGCATCCTGGCCACGCTCGCGGCGCCGCTGCCGATCTCGATCGTCCTGGCGCTGCCCGCCGGTCGCGGTGCGCTGGGCGGCGACCGGTCGGCCATTCCCATCGATTGGCCGCGCCCGGGTGGCGTGTCGCTCCATCGCGTCACCGCGATCCTGTCGCTCGCCTGGTGGGTGGCGGCGGTGGTGCTGCTGCTTCCCTTCTCGTCGCCCTTCGTCACGGCCGTCCTCGTCGGCGCGTTCCTCGCCGCCAGCGCCGGCAGCTTCCTTCATCTCTCGTGGCTCGCGGCCCTGGGTGAGTCCGTGGCCGACGACGGTCCGCGCAGGCTCCACGAATGGTGCCTTGGCGTCGGGCTGCTCGTGGCGATCGTGGCGGTCGCGGTGGCGATCTTCGATTCCTCGATGCGGGCCATCCAGCTGGGCCTCTTCATCATCTTCCTGACGGCGCTCGTGGCCCAGATCGTGGGACCGTCGCTCCTCGCCCGCGACATGTTCTTCACGCTCATCGGTTCCTACGAGGAACTCGGTCGAGCCGAGCGCCGTGCGCAGCGGGCGCGCGAGCACGAGCCCCGTCTGCCCTCCTGATCGACGGCGCGCGGGGTGTCGCGCCTGGCGCCGGCCTCGTTCCCGGGCGCATCGCACCGTCCCTGAACCCGCGTGGTCGGAGGCGGGCGCGGCCGCGCTCCGGGACGCCCGTCGCTTATGCGCGCGGTTCGGGAACCACGGCGCGGAAGGACCGTGAAGCAGGCCGTGCACGCTTCTCGCGGCGCCCGGCCGCATGGCGGTCGGGTGGCGCGGGGCCCGCGTCGCGGGCAGGCGTGCGCCAGGTCTCGCATCCCGATCGTGCGACACGCCGCGCGCAGGCGGAGCGCGCCCGGTGATCACCGGTTGCCGAAGTGCATGCGTCAATCGGAGTGTCTCGACGGCGCCCGACGGCGCCATCGCGTTCATCACTCGCACGCCCGCACGAAGTCCCGAGGAACTCGAACCATGATCACGCCGGCCTCCATGTTCGCAGGGCTCCTGCCCGTCGCCGTCCTCTCCGTGGTCGCTCCTCTCTCCATGCAGACCGTCGTGGCGATGCAGACCGGGCGTACGGCGCCGGCCGTCGCGAAGCCGGCCGCTCCCAGGACTTCGACGCCGGTCGATCGGGAGACGCCCGCCTCGCGCTACCTGCGCGGACAGGTGGTGGGCCTGCTCTCGAGGAATGCGCGGAGCGGGAGCGTGTCGTCCGCCATCGCGGCGACGCCTCCGCGCGCCGTGTCGAACGCGGTCATGGCGTACGCCTTCGATGCCGAGTCGTCGACGGAACCGGGCGAGGTCGTCCTGGGCACCTACGGCCCGGCCATCGGCGGTGACGCGCTGGGGAACAACACCGTCGGCGGCCCGGTGGGGCCCAGGAAGTGCTTCATCCGCTTCCGCGCGGAGCAGTCGAGCCCGCTCGTGTCGGTGACGCTGCCGTTCCTGAGCGCGGACTACCCGGGCTACGGCGGCGGCACCGGCGGCGAGTGGGTGGTCCGGCTGCACGCGGACGACGGGACGGAGATGCACTTCCCCGCCGGCCCCGCGCTGGCGAGCAAGCCGATGAGCGCCGCCGGCACCAGCTGCGCGGACAAGAAGATCGTCTTCGCGTCGCCCTACGCCACGACCGCCGGCGAGCTGTACCACCTGGTGATCGAGAACATCGACGCGAACCCCGCGGTGAACTACTTCTCCGTCAACAACTGGGTCCGCCTTTCGTTCAGCGAGGACGGATCGCTCAATCCGCGCTTCTGCGACACCGACTGGGGCAACGGGTACTTCCACTCCGGGACCTGGCATCGCATCAAGGGCTCGTGCCCGATCGCGGACATCGCGTACGCCAACGGCGCCCACCAGGGCATGTGCTACGGCGAAGCGTCCTACACCTGCGCGCCGGGCATGGGTCCCTGCTCCCAGCAGGGGCTGGTGGGGCACGTGGACGGGCCGACGCAGATGATCCGCGAGCGCTTCACGGTCTCCGGCGGCGACCGGGTGGTCAGCGGATTCGGCGTGCGGCTCCTCCGGAGCGCCGACACCACGGGCGACCTGGTCGTGTCGCTGCGGAACGGCGCCGACGAGGAGATCGCCTCCGCCGTCGTCCCGGCGTCGGCGGTCGCGACCGGCCCCGATCCGTCCTACTCCCTCCCGGCCACCTGGGATGACCTCGGCCAGAAGGCTCGCTGGGTCTCGGCCTCGTTCGACGACCAGCACACCCTGTTCGATGGCGAGACCTACTCCCTGCGGATCTCCAGCACCGGCGGCAAGTACTGGGCGTGGGTCATCCGACGACTGACGCCGGAGTACGCCTACGCGCCGGAGACCGCCTTCACCGACGGCTGGGCGGAGTACACCGCCGACGGCTTGACCTGGAGTCCTCTCGGCCGGGTCGACCGGGAGAACGACCTCCAGTTCTTTCTCACCACGGTGGAGTCCGGCGGCGACTCGATGGATGAACTCGACGAACCCTCCGAGCCGTCCGAGCCTCCGCCCGCGAATCGCATGAAGTACTGAGGACCGGTCCCTCTCGATCCGCGCTTCGACCCTGCCGAAGCCGTGAGCGCCCCCGTGCTACGCTGATGGCCCGCCGACGGCCGCGGATACGCGGGCGGCGGGCGCTCATGAAGACCCTGCGCTGCGGAGTGATCGGAGTCGGCCGCATGGGCCGCCACCACGCCCGGATCTGCTCCCTCACCGAGGGATGCGAACTGGTCGGCGTGGTGGACCGGGATCCGGCGCGCCGGCAGACCATCGTCGAACAGTACGGCGGCACCGGATTCGAGACGGTGCCCGAGCTCCTCGGCCACGGGATCGATCTCGCGATCATCGCCACGCCCACCGTGCATCACCGATCCGCCGCCGAGCCGCTCCTGGCGGCGAAGGTCCACTGCCTGATCGAGAAGCCGCTCGCCCCCGATGTGCCCGAGGCGAGGGCCCTGGCCGACGCCGCCGCCCGCGCCGGCGTGGTCCTCCAGGTGGGTCACGTGGTGCGCTACGACCCGGTGATGATCGCCATCCGCGGGGTGATGAACCTCCGGCCCCGGTTCGTGCAGATCGATCGCATCAGCCCGATGACCTTCCGGAGCGTGGACGTGGGCGTCGTCCACGACATGATGATCCACGACATCGATCTCCTGCTCATGCTGCTGGGCCGCGAGCCCGAGCAGGTGCACGCCAGCGCCGTGAGCGTGCTGGGCGAGGCCGAGGATGTCTGCAACGTGCGCCTGGTGTTTCCCCCGGACGCCGACGGGGTCCGCTGCGTGGCGAACGTCACCGCCAGCCGGCTCGCCCTGAAGACCGAGCGGAAGATCCGCATCATCAGCGAGGAGGCGTACCTCTCCGCCGACTTCGTGGAGCGCAAGGGAACGGTCATCCGCAAGACCGCCAACGCGGCGCGGATCGCCGAGGTGCGCCGCCAGCTCCGCGAGGGCGAGGACCTCTCCGGCGTGAACTACCTGGAGCTGGTGGCGGTGGAGCCGCTGGCGGTCGGCGCCGGGGAGCCGCTGCGGCTCCAGTTCGAGGACTTCATCGGCGCCATCCGCGAATCGCGTCGTCCGTTCGTGGACGCCGAGGATGGATTCGCGGCGGTCCGGACCGCGGAGCGGATCGTGGAGGCGGCCCGTTCGATGGGCGCCCGCATGGTGGAACTGGGCGCCGATCGATGAGGCTCGGATCGCACCTGAGCGTGGCGGGCGGCGTGGCCAACGCGGTTCGCTCGGCCATGGAACTGGAACTGGAGTGCGTGCAGGTCTTCACCGCGAACCAGCGGCAGTGGTCTCCCAAGGCGCCGAGCCGCGACGAGATCGTGGAGTGGTTCGAGGCCCTCCGCGCCGCCAGCTGGAACGATCCCGACGACCACCGCACGGTGAGCCACAACAGCTACCTGGTCAACATGGCGTCGCCGGACGCGGAGGCGCGAGAGCGGTCGATCGCGGCGCAGCGCGCGGAGCTGGAGCGATGCGAGGCCCTGGCCATCCGCCGATGCGTCATGCACCCCGGCGCGCACCTGGGCGTTCCGGCGCCGCGCCTGAAGGCCTCCGAGCGCCCCGAGCCCTGCACCGACGACGAGCTCGCGGGCCTCAAGCGGCTCGCGGCGTCGCTGGACCTGCTGCATGCACAGACGAAGGGATTCCGGGTCGTCACCTGCCTGGAGAACACCGCCGGCGCCGGATCGGCGCTGGGCTACGACCTTCGGCAGCTGGCGATGGTTCGGGACCGGGTGCGCCATCCGGAGCGCGTGGGCTACTGCTTCGACACCTGTCATGCCACCGCCGCCGGGTACGACATGAGCACGGAGGCGGGCGCGTCGGCGACGCTCGGCCTGATCCGCTCGGTCCTCGGCGCGGACCGCGTGCTCGTCTTCCACCTCAATGACTCCAAGGGCGCGTGCGGATCGCGCCTCGATCGTCACGAGCACATCGGCGACGGACTCTGCGGTGCGCCGTGCTTCCGATCGCTCCTCGCGGCGGGAGAGTTCGCCCGTTGCCCGGGAATCCTGGAGACGCCCAAGGAAGGATCGTTCAAGGGGAGGCCGTGGGACGCGGAGAACATCCGCCGGCTCCGCGCCCTGGCGTCGACCTCCGCCCCCAGGCGGTCTCCGACCGCGCGGACGGCGGCGCGCACCGCCGGTAGCGGGTCGGCGCGAACCAGGACGAGGCCGGGCCGGTAGACTTCTTCTCGTGATCGAACCGCGATTCAACCGAAGTGGAATCGTGGTGTTCATGAGATCCGGACCCGACGAGGTCGACACCCGCGCCTCCTGCCCGCGGTCGACGCATCCGACGGTTCGAGCATGCAGCGCGTTCACCGGCACGGCGGCCATCCTGCTCGCCTTCGGGAGCTGGATCGGTGGATGCGCCACCGACGGCAACTCGCCGAACGCACCGGCGAACGCGCCGATGGCCGGCGCGGATTCGACGCCGACCGGATCCTCGCAGGAAGCTCCCGCGTCCACCGAGACGCCCTCGACCCCGGCGGCAACGCCGGCGGCGACACCGACGGCGATACCGGCGGCGACCGCGGGAACGGCGACGACGGCGGAGGCGACGACGAAGCCCGCGGACACGGCGCCCACGCTTCCTCCTCCGCCGCCACCGGAGATGGCTCCGCAACGCGCACCGTCGCCGCCGCCTGAACCCGCCGCCGAGCCCGCGCCACCTGCGCCGCCTGCGGCCGAACCCGCGCCCGAGGCGGCACCATCCGCGCCGCCGGTCAGCGAAGCCGCGCCGGTGCGCGAGCCGGAACCCGCGGCCGCCCCAGTGCCGGAACCGAAGCCGGAGCCTGCGCCGCCGCCTGTTCCCGAGCCGACGCCGGAACCGAAGCCGGAGCCTGCGCCGCCGCCTGTTCCCGAGCCGAAGCCGGAGCCCGCGCCTCCGCCCGTTCCCGAGCCGACACCCCCGCCGCCCCCCGCGGCCGCGCCATCCACTGAACCTGCGCCGTCGCCGGAGCCCCCGCCCGCACCAGCGCCGCCGCCTGAACCGAAGCCCGAGCCTGCGCCACCGCCCGCGCCCGAGCCGACTCCAGCGCCGGAAGCTCCGCCGGCGCCTCCGCCTCCTCCGGCGCCTGAGCCCACGCCTGCGCCCGCATCGGCGGCGCCCGCCGCGCCACCCAACGCCTCCACGCCGCCCGCAAGCGAAGCCTCCGCCGCCGCTCCGTCATCGGCCGGGTCGCCACCGAGGACGCCCGCATCCTCGGGCGCTTCGGATTCGGCCAGCGCCGCCGGCGCTTCCGCAACCGGCGATTCCTCAACCGGCCCCTCCTCAACGGGCGCCTCCGGCAGCTCGGCGAGTGCGGCATCCGCTGCTTCGCCCGCGAGCGCGTCGAGCGACGCTCCGGGCGCCGCCGCGAGCGCCGCTCCGGCCGCCGCCCCGGGCGATGCTCCCGCCGGAGCCGCGGCGCCTCCCGTCGTCGAGCCGCCGCCACCGCCCGTCTCGCCGCTCCAGGCGAAGGTGAACGAAGCCACGCAGGCGCGCCGCGCCGGCGACTACCAGACGGCGATGCGTCTCTTCGAGGAGATCCTCCGCGACAATCCGAACCTGCCCGCCGGCTACGTCGGCATCGGCGAAACGCTCCTGGCGCAGGGCGATCCGAAGGCGGCGGAAGCGGCGTTCCGGCAGGCGCTGCGGGTGTCGCCCGACAGCTTCGAGGCCAACCTCGGTCTCGGCCGCGCCCTGCATCGACAGAGCCGCCTGGTGGACGCCATCGCCTCGTACCACCGGGCACTGGTGATCGATCCCGATTCGGCGCTGGCCAACATCAGCATGGCGCTCGCCTACCTGCAGATGGACAACGCCGCCGGCGCCGTTCCCTTCGCGGAGCGCGCGGTGAAGCTGGATCCGAAGAACGGTCCGGCGCGCGTGAATCTCGGCGTGGCCTATGAGCGGCTCAATCGCCTGGACGACGCCATCGTCCAGTACGAGACCTCGCTGGAACTCATCGATCCCACGCCGCAGATCCTGCGCAACCTCCTGAACGCCTACGCCTCCGCGCAGCGCTACAAGGAAGCGGCGAACACCGCGGACGCCCTGGTGCGGCTCGATCCGTCGAGCGACAACTACGAGCGCCTGGGCTGGGCCCACTTCAAGCTGGGGGACTTCCAGAAGAGCTTCGAGTACTACCGCAAGTCCACCGACATCGACCCCGCCAACTGGGTGAGCATCAACGGCATGGCGGTGAACGCCATCAACCGCTGGCTCCTCTCCGGGCGCCAGGATCGCGCGGCGGCGGCGGAAGCGTCCAGCTACTTCCGCCGGAGCCTCCAGCTCAATCCCGATCAGCCCAAGGTGGTGAAGCTCATCACCAGCTACGGTCTGTGAGCGCGTCCGCCGGCGATCGCTCCGCCCTCCCCGGGCCTCCCGAGTTCGGCGACCGCGCCGGCGGTCCCGCGCCCGGCGCGCTCGTGGCCGCCCTCTCACGCCTCACCCGCGGCGAAACGCTTCCGGAGCGCGAGAGCGCCGACGCCTTCGCCGCGATCGCCGAGGGCCGGGCCTCGGAGGCGGAGATCGGGGCGCTGTTGGCGCTCCTGGCCACGCGCGTGCCGACGGCGGAGGAGCTGGCGGGCGCCGTGCGCGTGATGCGCGAGCGCGTCCGCCGGATTCCCACCACCGTTCCGCCGGCCGAGATCCTGGACACCGCCGGCACCGGCGGCGCCCCGAAGACCTTCAATGTCTCCACCGCCGCCGCGATCGTGGCGGCGAGCCTCGGCGCGAAGGTCGCCAAGCACGGCAACCGCAGTCGCACCGGGCGCGGCAGCGCCGAGGTGCTGGAAGCGATCGGCGTCCGGATCGACGCCGACCCCGAGGTCCAGGCCCGGTCGCTCGATCGCTGCGGGCTCTGCTTCGCCTTCGCGGTGCATCATCATCCCGCGGCGCGCCACGCCCTCTCCGCGCGCAAGGCCCTGCCGATCCCCACGATCTTCAACCTGGTGGGGCCGCTGGTGAATCCCGCGGGTGCGCAGCGCCAGGTGGTGGGCGTCTACCACCCCTCGCTCCTGCGACCGATGGCCGAGGCCCTGCGGCGCCTCGGCGCCGTGCGCGCCCTCGTGCTCCATGCCGACGACGGGCTGGACGAGTTCAGCGCGGCGGCCCCCACGCGCGTGCTCGAGGTCGACTCCGGATCGATCCGCGAGTGGCGCAGCGATCCCGCCCTGCTGGTTCCACCCGATCGAAACGAGGAGCCCGCGGCGCCGCCGCGAACCCTGGAGCAGGCGGTGGCCCTCTTCCGCGCCGTCCTGCGCGGCGAGGAACGCGGATGGGCGCGCCGGATGGTGCTCCTCAACTCGGCCGCCGCCCTGCTCGCCGCCGGCCGAACCTCGTCGCTGGCCGACGGGATCGCCGCCGCCGCGGGGGCGATCGATTTCGGCGACGCGTGGCGCACGCTGGAAGCGCTCGTGGAGCACTCCGGCGGTCGGCTGCGCCTGGACGATCGCTGAACGCCGGAAGTCGCGCGGCGCGCGACGAAGTCATCCCGCGCGGGCGGTAGCGTGGCGGCGTGGATCGATCGCAGGAACCGGGAGTCGCGGCGGCGCCGGGCGCGGTGCGCGCCGAGCGCCGCGCGGGCGCGATCGGATGGATCGCGCTGGGCCTGCTCGCGGGGTGCCTCGCGCCCGTTCCCCCGTGGGCGCTCGACGCGGCGATCGATCTCGGATTCGCGGCGTCCCTCCTGATCCTCGGCGTCCTCGTCCTCCTCCGGAGCGAACGGCCGCCAGGGTGGCATCGGCCGGCGTGGTTCGCGGCCGCGCTCCTGGCGGGCCTGGCGCACGCCGCCTCGGCGCGTTCCTTCGCCGGCGCCGACGATCCGCGCGTGCGCGCCCCCGTGGAGCCGTGGCTCGTCTCCGTCGACGGGTGGCTCGAGGCGGATCCGGTGGTCCGCTCGGCGCAACGGACGACCTTCTCCCTCGAGGCCCTCCACGATCCCCCGCGCACCTGGGACATCGAGGCCGACGCCCTGCCGTGCGCGCTGCGGGCGGGCGACCTCGTCCGCGTGCACGGCTGGCTCCGGCCCGATCCTCCCGCGCGCAATCCCGGCGGTCTGCACCTGGCCGCGTGGCGCGCCGGGCGCGGGACCTGGGGCGCGATCCGGGTGGAGGACCCGGCGCTGGTGCAGCCGCTCGATCGCGCGGGGATCGACGCGTCATCGCTGCGGCAGCGCGCGAGGGCGGCGCTGGCGCGAGGTCTCCGCGCTTCGCTTCCCTCGTCCACCTCCGTCCCCGTCGCCGAGATGCTCGTGGCGATGAACATCGGCGTGGCGGGGGGGTCGATGTCGGAGATCCGCCTCCTCTTCGCCCGCACCGGGCTGAGCCACTTCATCGTGATCTCGGGGTTCCACCTGGCGGTGGTGGCGTCCGTGCTGCTCCTGGTCCTCCGAATCGTCGGGGCCTCGAGGCGCCTCCGCGGCGCGGTGGTCCTGCTGGCGTCGATCGCCTTCGTCCTGGTCCTCGAATCGCAGGTCTCGGTGTGGCGCGCCGGTCTCTCCGGGATCGTGGTCGGCGCCTCGCTCCTGGTCGGTCGATCGTGGAGCGCCACCTCGGTGCTCGCCCTGGTGACCATCGTGGTGCTGGCGGAGGATCCGTCCGCCGCCGAGTCGCCGGCGTTCCAGCTGAGCTTCGGCGCGGTCGCCGCGCTCCTCGTGCTCGCGCCGGTGCTGACGATCCGGATGTCGCAGGGCGTCCAGGCGCTCCTGGGGCGCGGCGCGAAGTACCCGCAGGGTCTGCGGCGCGTCGCCATCGCCCGCATCGCGGTCCGCGCCGCGGCGCCCGCCGTCGCCGCATGGATCGCCGTCACGCCGATCACGCTCCATCACTTCGGGCAGGCGGCGCCGTGGGCCATTCCCGCGTCCGTGCTCCTGGGTCCCATGGCCTCGGCCATCGCCGTCCTGGGCACCGCCACGGCGCTGCTCTCGCTGCTCTCGCCGGCGCTCGCATCGCTTCCCGGGGCGCTGCTGGCCTGGCTGGGCTCGCTCTTCCTGCACTGCGTGGAATCCTGCGCCGCGCTCCCCGGCGCCACCGCGCTCCTGCCCTCGCCCCCGGCCTGGTGGGCCGCGCTGACCATGTCGCTGCCCTTCGCCGCGGTGATGGCCGGCCGGCGATCGCGCCATCGACGCTTCGTCCCCGTGATCGCCGCCGCGTGGCTCATCTCCTTCTCCGTGCCGCTCTGGCCGTCGTGGCCGCGCAGCGCCGAGGTCCTGGCGCTTGATCGGGGGCGCGCCCGCGCCGCGCTGCTGCGCGCGGGAAGCGACTTGGTGCTCGTCGATGCCGGATCCGTCGCCACGGGACGGGACGACGGCGGCGCCTCGGGAGCCCGCGCCATCGCCCGCGCGCTGGTCGCCGAAGGCGTGGTGCGGATCGATCTCCTCGTCCTGACCGAGCACTCGCTGGAGTCGCTCGGCGCCGCCGCGGACCTGCTCGAGTCGACGCCGGTCGGGCGCGTCCTCGCCGTCGAGTCGATCACGATGGGGGCGCCGGCCACCGTGCCCGGGGAGTTCCTCGAGCGATCGCGGAGGCTCGGCGTGCCGATCGAGCCGCTGCGGGACGGGGCCGTCATCGAGCTCGGCTCGAACGGGCACGGCCTCCGGTGCAGGGTGGACATCGATCACGCCCATCGACCGCCGCGCCGGGCCCGCCTGATCGTGGACGACCCCGCCGCGCCGCCACTCCTGCAGCGCGCGATCGACGAGGGCGTGGAGGCCCTCCGCGCCGCGCGCGGCGCGCGCCGTTGGAGGCGCCCGGCCGCCGGGGACTGGGTCAGCGATCGCTTCGCGGCGCCGACGGGGACGCGGCTGGAGCCGGCGTGGGCGCCGTGTCCGCCGGACGAAGGAGCAGCGCCCGCTCGATGATCACGCCGTCCTGCACCGGCCCGCCGCCGGTGTCGGTGATCTCGAACTCCACCGCCGGCGGGACCACCGGCAGTCGAAGCTCCTGCACCAGGTGCCGATCGTCGAAGGCGAACGGACCCGCGCGTCCGTCGCCGCTGCGCACCGTGAGTTCGAATCGGCCCCAGGGGCGGCGATCGCGCGGGAGGCGCACCAGCGCCGTGAGGACCGCGGGTTCGCGGATCTCCACGCGCAGGATCGCCGGTCCGTCGAAGGCCAGCGCCGGCGCCGCCATGGGCCAGGCGTCGAGATCCAACGCCAGCGCCGCGTCGCCGAGCGGGCGCGACGGCCGCTCGCCCGGCCAGCGAAGCCGTTCCGGCGGCGTCAGCGTGTAGCGACGATCGGCGCTCTGCGGCGTCTCCACCGGCGACATCGGTCGGGACGACAGGGCCTCGGCGCGTCGATCCCCCGCCACGGCGAGGATGCGATCGATGGGGATCACCAGTTCGGACGCGCCGGGCACGGACGCCCCTTCGATCACCACCGACGAGCCCCCGTCGAATCGCACGCTCCGCCCGTCCACCACCAGTCCGTCCAGCGTCCAGACGCGCCGCGTTCCGGCGGCCGGGGCCGCGTCGCGGGAGACGAAACTGATCGACGCCACGCCCTCCAGCGGCACGAGCGTGGGCGCGCCCGGCGTGCGGGGTTCGAGCGGAAGGGGATCGGCGATCCTGGCGACGAACCCCTCCAGTCGATCGCCGGTGCGCAGCAGCACCACATCCGCATCGGCGCTGGGTGCGGGAGGCGCCGCGCCCTCGAAGGAGATCCAGCGCAGCGAATCGGACGCGGGATCGATCGACCCGAGCATCGGATGGCGCCAGCGCCATCCGGACGGAGTCATCTCCGCGCGGCCCGGAATCCGTTGTCCATCGGCCAGGGCCATCATGCCGGTCCCCTCGTCCACGGCGCCGGACGCGCTGGCCGAGACCGCGCCGAGGCTCCCGCTCCAGGCCACGCGCCGTTCGGCGCCATCGGCGCCGCGGACGGACGCGCCCTCGGCATCGAGGCGCACCATGACGCCGGTCACGGCCGCGCCGTCAACGGGCAGGAGCGTGAACTCGACGTCGTTCGGCGACGCGGGCCCGACGGCCTGCACGCTGCGCGCCGCCTCGCGCGCGGCCGCCTCGCGTGCGGCGTCCTCTCGCTGGCGCGCCAGGTCGTCCGCGAGGTTGTTCCGGATCGGCGGCGCGACCGCGATCCCGGCGGCGAGGATCGCGAGCCACGGCAGCATCGTCGGGAGGATCATTTCTGGAAGATCGGCAGGTAGCGCTTGGGCATCTGAAGGATGATGAGCGACATGGCGGTGGAGTAGGCCTGGCCGAACTGGAAGTCCGACCACGCGCCCGTCTCGTCCTGCTTGGAGACGAGCTCGTCGCGGATCGCCGGCCACCAGCGGCCCCAACGATCTCCGCCGGCGAGATACATCGCCTGCACCGCGTAGTAGTGCCCGTAGAAGTAGTGCGTCTGCGATCCGGGCCCCGAGCCGTCGGGGAAGGCGTTGCGGAGGAGGTACTCGAGGCCCCGATCGATCGCGTCGTCCTGGTAGATGCCGGCGTAGTAGAGGCTGGCCACGCCGGCGGCGCTGCGCGGCCAGGCGCTGGGACCCGCGCTGATCATGTACCGGAAGCCGCCGTCGGGATTCTGGCAGTCGCGGACGTACTGCACCGCGCGGTCGATGGTCTCGCGCTCCACCTTGATGCCGGCGTTGCGGGCGCTGCGCAGGCCCATGATCTCGCAGATGGTGACGCTCACGTCGGCGTCGTTGGGCACCGGGTTGTAACGCCAGCCGCCCTCCTGGTTCTGGCTGTTCTGGATGAGCTGCACGGCGCGGACCAGGGCGTCGCGCACTCGATCGTCCTGGGGATTCATGCCGTAGATTTCGCCGAGGAAGAGCGTGGCGAATCCGTGGCCGTACATCGGGCCGTGCGATCCCTCCGCCACCAGGAGTCCGGTCTCGGTGCTGGCGGAGAGGACGAAGTCGAGGGCGCGGCGCACCACTTCGCCGTAGCGGCCGCGATCGGGCAGGTTGCCGTCGGCCATGAAGGCGAGACCCGCGAGCGCGGTGATCGCCACGTTCTTGGCGTAGCGATTGCGGCCGAAGGTGCCGTCGGCGTTCTGGATGGAGGCGAGGTAGCGCAGGCCCCGATCGATCGCCTGTTGCATCGCCGGCGTGATCTCGTCCTGCGTCGGGTTGTTCTGCGCCGTCGGGCCGGTGGGCGGCTCGGCGGGAGCGGTCGGGCCCGGCGCTGCGGGTGCCGTCGGCGCCGCGGGAGGCGCCGGAGTCGCCGGGGGAGTTGCGCTCGGCGGCGCGGCGGCCGACGCGGGCGCCGGGCTCGCGGGCGGCGCCTCCTGCGCCATGAACGCGGCCGCCAGGACCCACGCGCTGCAGGCCATCATCGCGACGCCTCCTCCGCCATGCGACGGTAGTACTCCTCCGTGAGCCGCTGGTAGAGCGTGGAGACGCGATCCCGCCGGCCCTGCTGCACCAGGTCGCGGATGCGCTCGGGGAGATTGCCCCACTCTACGCGACCCTCGTGCATGATCTCGTCGAGTTCCCCCTCTTCGAGACCCGGCGGTTCGGGCTGCCCGGGCTGCGCGCCGCGCGGTCGGCGCTCGCCGGCCGAGGCCTGGTCCCGACGCGACGGCGCCGCCTTGTCCGGCGGCGACGGTTCGTCCCGCTGCTGCGGGTCCTGGGAGGCGCTCTGGCGGTCGCGCGACGAACTCCGCTGCGACTGCTGCTGCTGCCGCTTCTTCTTCGCCGCGTCGATGATCGAGTCGAGCCGGCGCACCGCGTCCTCCTGGAGCCGCTGCGTCTCGATGCCCGCGTCCGCCTGAGGCCCGAGCCGATCCGCCGACTGCTTCATGAGTTCCACGGCCCGCGTGAAGGCGTCCTCGAGTTCATCCTCGCGGAGCGTGCGGTCCAGTCGATCCCGAGCGCCGTCGACGGCGGCAGGGGGCGTTCCGCTCGGCGCCTCGGCGCCATCCGCATCACGCGGCCGGCCCTCGGCGGGCGCGGTCGGGGTGATGCCCAGGAGGTCGTCCAGCGTGCGCGGCTTCGGCGCGCGCTCCCCAGGAGGCTTGGGCGCGCCTTCCGCGCCGGGCTTCGGCGCACTCTCGGCAGGGGGCTTTGCGGCGTCCTGCGCGGGGGGACTCGGCGCACGCTCCGCCGGCGCGGGCGGGGCCGGCGCCGGCGCGGGCGGAGCGGAGCCCTGCGTCATGGCGACCGCACCCGCGGTGATCATCGACGCCGCCAGCACCGCCGCGACGCTCCATCGCTCAACGCCCATTCGGCACCTCCGCGCCTCCGCCGGACTGCTGCTTCATGCGCTCCACCCATGCCTCGCCCTGTTCCCGAAGTTCCTGCTGGAGGCGCGCCAGCTCCCGCAGCCGGTCCACGCGCTCCTCCGGCGTCATCGTTCCCTCGTCCGCCATGCGCGTCCGGCGCGCGAGCTGCGCCTGCGACTCGCGCAGGAGCTTGAGCTCCGCCACCGGCGGGATCGCGGGCGCCCGCTGACCGGACTGTCCTTCGCCCGCCTGTTCGCCGCCGGCGCCGCCGGCCTGCATCGCCTCCGCGAACGGATCGTCCGAGCCCGGAGAGTCGGCGAGCGCCTGGCCCATCATCGCCAGCGTCTCGGCGGAGAGGGTCTGCTCCTCCAGCGTCGTCTGCGACACCGCCACCGACGAGAGGGCCGACGCACTGCGCTGCATCCAGCCATCGAGGCGACCGAGCGCCGACTGGAAGAGTTCGCTGGAGGCGAGTTCCTCATGCGTTCGGCGCAGGTCGCCCACCGCGGTACGGATCACTTCCTGCTCCACCGAGAGCCGTCGCGCCTCCACCAGCCGACGACGATCCCCGGCGGCCGCCCCCTTGAGCGGCTCGCTCGCCGTGCGCAGCCCCGCCTGGCGCTCCGAGAGCGTGCGGAGCGCCGCGGCCAGTTCCCGCCGCTTGGCCTCGGATTGCTGCTGTTCGGCGGCCTGTCGCTGGGCGCGGATCGCCTCGATGGCCTCCACCAGCAGTCCGCGCGATCGGTCGAGGGCCTGGTCGCCGGCGTCGATCTTCGGCGGATCGGCCACCAGCATGCCGGCGCTCGCGGCGCTTCGTTCGCCGGCGCGTTCCAGCAGTCGCGCGGCCCGCTCCGCGCCGCCGCCGGATTGCGCCTCGTCGGTCACGGCGCCGATGTTCCGATCGAGCGCCATCACCGCCGCGCCCACCGGCGCCGCCTCCGATGCGCCGATGCCCGGGGAGAGCGCCCGGAGCGACGCGAGCGCCGCATCGGCCTGCTGCACGAGTCGCCGCACGCTCTCCTCGAGATTCGCCAGCCGACGACGCAGCTCCTCCACCCGGGAGCGACGATCGTCGCGGATGGCCTCCATCATGCTCTGCGCCGTCTCCGCCGCCTCGCGCAGCGACTGCTCGGCGTTCGTCGTCTGGTTCCGGGCCGTGGCCTCGGCGGCCTGCTCCACGCGGCGGGAGAGCTGTCGCTCGTCGCCGCGTCGCGCCGCCTCCTGCATGCCCGCCGCGCGGGCCCGGTCCGCCTCCGCCAGCCGGGCGGCGCGATCGCGGAGTTCCTCGAGCGTCTCCCGCGCCTGTTCGGCCACCGCCCGGTCGCGCGACGCGAGCCGATCGATGGCCATGCGCTCCTCCGCCGAGAGCCGCTCCAGGTCCCGACCCACGGTGCGCTCGCCGGTGCGCCGCGTCTCCTCGAGCAGCGACGCGATCTCCTCGTTCAGGCGCTCGATGCGGCGCGTGGCCACCCACGCGTCCTCGTCGCGATCGAGGAGCCGCACCAGGTCCTCGAGCTCCGCGCGGGCGCTCTCCTGCGCCTCGGCGGCCCGCGCCGCCTGCGCCTCGCGCGACGCCTGGTCCGGCGCCGGCGCGGCGCCCATCTCCGTGAGCGCCGAGGACGCCTGCCCCGACTGCTGGGCCGCGTTCTCCAGGAGATCCTGCGCCTGCCGCATGATCTCGTGCATGGACTCCCGATCCAGGCCGCCGGCCCTGGCCCGCGCCTGGAGCGACGCCACCGCGGCGCGCATGCCCTGGATCCGATCCGAGAGGCGCGCCTGGCGACGACCGAGTTCCGCCGCTTCGCCCGGTGCGAGCGCCTTCGCGTCGTCCGGCGTCGCGTCCGCGTCCTCCGGCTTCGCTTCCGGATCCTCCGACGGCGGCCCGGCCTGCGCCTCTCCGGGCGCGGGGACGACGGACGCGATGATCTCGCGCTGCGTGGCCTCCGCCCGGATGGCCGACTGCCGCACGGACGCCAGCTGCGCCCGGATCTGCCGCGTGAATTCCTCCTCGCCCACCACGCGGATGCGGCGCGGCTGCGACACCGCCGGCTCGCGGCGCACGCCGTCGTGCTCGAAGTCGTCGGTGGCGATCGCCGACACCAGGAGCGTGTCGCCCGGCCCGGCGCCGTAGCGCTCCGGCGTGAGGTTGATCTCCATTCGCGCCGTCTCGCCGCGCTGTTCCGATCGCTCCTCCCGCGTCTCGCCGCCCAGCTTCTCGATCCGCACTCCGATCTCGTCGACGGAGAGATCGTCCCGGGCCTCCGCCACCACGGCCAGCGAGGCGCTGGGAAGCACCACCTCGTCCGCCGACGGCTCCACCACCGTCGCCACCGGCGGCGCGTCCGCCGTCACCGGCAGACGGAATCGCGCCCCGTCCTCGCTGGTGATGCCGTGCTCGTCGCGCAGCTCCACCGGGAGATCCAGGTCCTCCGACGCGTCGAAGCGGATCGTCACGCGCGCGGTCGGACCTTCGGGCGCGTCCACGACGGACGCGTCGGGCATCGACGCGCCGAACGAATCGCGAAGCCACTGCCGACGACCCTCGGCGTCGACCGGAACGGGGAGCGCCCGGTTGAACACCATCTCCAGCTCCACGCGACTGCCCTCGAGCAGCGGCGAGGCGAGCGTGGCGCGGGCGTCCGTTCCGGGCCCCAGGTCCGATTCGCGCCGCGGCAGCGTGGCGGCCGCGTACGCCGGCGGCTCCGCGCGGAGCGTCGCCCGCTCCACGGCCGGCGGCCGCACCAGTTCGATCCGCGCCGTCGGCGTGAGGGCGTCGGCGGTGCCGAAGCGCACCTCGATGGCCTCCGCGTCCACCTCCAGCGGGCGCTCGAAGATGGCGCCGTGCTGCCGCGCCAGCGGCGCGTCGCGCCACGGGCCCTCCACGCCGTCCCGCACCAGCCGGTAGCGCACGAACGGACGCATGGTCGACGGGTCGCCGCGCACCGCCTCGGCGCGGAGCAGCACCGCGCGGCCGCGCGGCAGGTGGGTCACGCCGTCCATCATCGACTGCACCAGCGTGCGCGCCGGCCACTCCGCACCGCTCCACGGCGCCAGGAGGCGCGTCGCCCCGATCCGCGCGGCGTCGGCGTCGATGGCGATCGCACCCACGACGAGCGCCAGCGCCGCCAGCAGGCCGCCGAGGGCGCGGCGCAGGCGATCGCGGCGGATCATCTCCGTGAAGGTCTCGGCGCCGACGAGACGCTCGGTGTCGTCCACGACGCGCTGCGCCAGCACGCCGCGCGCGGGCTGCTGCGCGAACTCCACGCCCGAGGCCAGTCGCCCCGCCAGCGCCGGTCGGCGTCGCTCCACGCGCAGGGCGAGCGTGGAGAGGGGCGGATCGAAGCGCAGGGTGGGCCACCACCAGCGGGCCGCCGCCACCGCCACGGCGATCGCGCCGATCACCAGGGCCGCGAGGCGCATCGTGGCGGGGAAGCGCAGCAGCGCGTCGAGCGCCACCCAGCCGCATGCCGCGGCGATGGTCACCGCCAGGAGCACCGCGCCGCGTTCGGCGACGAAGACGAGCCGGGCGCGCCGCTTCAGCACTTCCAGGCGTTGAACGATGCTGGTCATCGCCGCCAACGGTCCTCCTCCCGTCGCCAACCGGGGGCCGGGGCCCGAGGTGCGGCGACCGGGTCGAATTCCTCGATCAGGCTAGCCTCGACCATCGTCGGACACTCCATTCCACGGCTGGAACGAGAACCAGCAGGATCAACGCCAGCGGCGTGCTCCAGAGGAGGTGGATCCGGGGGTTCTCGATCGTCACCGCCCGGTTCGGCAGCAGGTCGCCGCGGAGCAGCCGATGGAGCATGGCCGGCTGGATCACCTCGCCTCCGGTCTCCTCGGCCATCTGCGCCAGCAGCCCGTGATCGGTCTGCACATTCGCCGATTCCTGGTCCACCCGGGAGACCTCCAGCTCGGCGGTGACGCCCGGATGACCGTCCAGGGCGATCGTGAAGGTCCCGCTTCGGTCCGGGAAGAGCGTGCCGCTGAATCGGCCCGGGATCCCTTCGACCGGCGACAGCTCCACCGCGACACCCTCGCCCGCGGCGCCGGCCCCGGCGCGCGAGACGATCGCCTGGAGGCGCGCGGCCGCCGATCGCGTCGGATCGGAGTCGCGGACCGTGGCCTCGATGCGCACCGGATCGCCGATCTCGGCGCGACGCGGTTCGACGACGAGCTGGATCGGGCGATCCTCCGACTGCATGCCGGCCCGCGCCAGCGCCCGGAGGATCTGGAGCCAGAATCGCTCCGGCATCGTCTCGCCTCGACCGTAGCGCCAGCGCCAGGTCTCGTCGGTGGCCATGTACATCACCTGTCCGGCGCCGTAGGGCATGGACACCAGCAGCGGCGCCGCCCGCCCTCCATCGCCCGAGGCCGTCTCCGCCAGCACCTCCGCCGTCGGCTTGAGGTCGTTCGGCTCCAGGCGCTGCGCCCACTCCAGCGCCGACCAGCCGCTGGACGCCGAGGCGATCTCCTCGGGCCACGGCGCCGCGTCGTCGCCCGTCAGGCGCAGGAGACCGAGTCTCGCCGCGCGGGGCGTGGGACGCATGGTCACCGCCTCGTCGTGCCGCTCCAGTTCCAGCGAGCCGCGCAGCGGCAGGAGATCCTCCATCGCCGATCCCTTCCACGCCCGCGGCACGGAGTTCGGCCCGCCGATCCAGAGGAGTCCGGCCCCGCGCGAGGAGACCATCTCCTTCATCGCCTCCATCTGCGCCGCGGAGAAGGCGCCCGCCGGCACGTCGCCGAGGATCACCAGGTCGTAGGCGGCGAACTCCTCGCGCGATCGCGGGAGCCGCGTGAGCGGAGCGTTGCCCTCCTGCGCGAAGTCCCGATCGGCCGAGAGGAGCATCACCGAGCTCTCCACGCCGCGCTCGCGCACCAGCAGGTTCTTGAGGTAGCGGTACTCCCAGCGCGGGGCGCCCTCCACGTAGAGCACGCGGATGGGCCGGTCCACGATCTCGATCCGGAGGCTCCGGCCGTTGTTCTCCGGGACGATGTCGCGGCCCTCGGGCTCGATCTCCACGCGCCAGGTTCGCTCGCCCGGTTCGTCGGCGCGACCCACGAGCGTGATGCGGCGCCGGCCGGTCTCCGCGTCGTCGAACTCGGCGGCGTCGAGGAGGCGGCCGCTCGCCTCGTCCACCAGCTTCACGCGCAGCGCGCCGCCCACGCCCGCTGAGCGATCCAGGTCCACCTCGATGGGCACCTCGTCGCGCACGAAGGCCCGCTGCGGCGCGTCGATGGCGCGGATCGCGTGGTCGCCGCTGGGGCGATCGGCGCCGAGCGGGACCGCGTGGATGCGGACGCCCTCCGCCTCGAGCCGACGCAGGAGCGAACGCTCGGGCGGCGCCGTCGTGCGTCCGTCGGAGAGGAGCACGATGCCGCTCACCGGCCTCGCCGCGGCGCGGTCCATGGCGGCGGAGATCGCCGGTCCGATCTCCGTGGCCAGCCCGTCGGCCGGGCCGAGGCGCGGGAGTCCGTCGGCGTCGATCTCCAGCTCGCGCAGTCCCGCGTCGAATCCGAGGAAGACCACGCGCCGCGTGCTCCGGAGGTCTTTCCACACCGCGGCGTTGGCGCGGATCGCGTCGTCCAGCTGGGCGTCGCGCTGGATCATCGCGCCGTCGCGCTCCACGTCGCCCACGCGCATCGAGGCGCTTCGATCCGCCATCACCAGGACCCAGTCGGGCTCCGTGCGCTCGCGCGGGAGCGTGAGGATGGGACCGGTGGCCAGGAGCACGAGCAGCAGGAGCAGCAGGGCGCGCATCGACCCGATCACCACGCGGCGACGCGGTCCGATCGCCATCGCGCGGACCGACCAGGCGCCGATCGCCGCCGCCGCGATCATCACCAGGAGCCACGCCCATCCCGGCAGCGGGCGCTCGAACCCCAGCCGCCACGCGCCCGCCGGCGCGTCGTCGGGGAGTCGCAGCAGCCATGCGACGATCCGCTCCATGACGCTCACGCCGGACGCTCCATCGCGTCGCCGCGGCTCAGCAGCCGCGCCAGGACGGTCTCCGCCAGGGCCACCGCGATCGCCGCCGCGAGCAGCGCCAGGCTCCAGTTCGATTCGCTCTCGGCCGTGGCGGAGGAGGACGCGTCGTCGTCTCCGTCACCGATCCAGCGCCACGGTCCGCCGCGCTGGAGCCACGCCAGCACCGCGGCCGGATCGTTGGGCTCGATGTTCGCGCGGGCGGGATCCACGTTCACCGCGACGCGACCGATGGTGCGCCCCGAATCGTCGATGACCTCGTGGAGGCCCGGCACGGAGACGGGTCCGCGCGTGCGCCGATCGGTTCCGGCCTGCAGGATCGACCCCGCCGCGACGGCGCCGCCCGGCGGCGGTCGAAGCACCAGCGCCGCGCCGCCGCGGGGCAGGAGCGCCGGAGATCCCACCAGGTTCGTGCCCTCCGTGGACCCGATCATCCGGCCCTGCCGCACCAGCTCCTGCATGAGCGGCACCATGATCGGACGCACGGGCAGATCGCTCCACGAGAGCTCCGGCGCCACCGCCAGCACCATCACCCATCCGCTGGACCCGCCGGACGGACGACCGCAGAGGAGGAGCGCCTCGCCGTCGTCGAAGACGAGCGCGGGTTCCGCATCCGAGGCGGGCGCCGAGAGGCGCATGCGCCGCGAGGCGGTGACCGGCGCCGCGAGCATGGAGAGTTCCGAGCCCAGCATGCGGAGCGTCGCCGACGACGGCTGCTGCGGGGCGAGTCGCCATGGAGCCTCCGCCACCTCCACCTCGGCGTCCAGGCGCCACGAGGGCGCGATGGCGCTTCGAAACCGCTCCGTCCATCGCTGTCCCGAGTCACCGGGCGACGGCGTGACGACCAGGGCGGCGCCGCCGTCCACGAAGTCGCGCAGCAGCCGCCATCCTTCGGGCGAGAGGAGATCGGGTCTCGCCACGATCGCCGCATCGGCGCC
>CAZSVT010000001.1:0-57205 GCA_964610365.1 uncultured Isosphaeraceae bacterium | reverse complement strand
TCGACCGGCCACGGGCGCCCGGGCGGAAGCTCCGCCGCCACCGTCTCGGGGCCCAGCGGAATCGTCGCCTTCCCGCCGGACGGCATCGTGGTCTCCTCCTCGGTCCGCTCCTCCACGAACGCCGCGCCGTCGGGCTCCGTCTCGACCAGCTCCTCCTGCACCACCAGCGGCTGCGAGTAGACGGCGCCGGGCACGCGCACCTGCGGCCCCAGCGCCGGTGGATCCGAAGCGCGGTTGAACTGCTCGGGTGAGACCGAGGTGGCCGTGGTGGACCAGAAGTCCAGGCTGCCGCAGCCCCCGAGCGCCGTCACCGCCGCGACGGATGCGAGCGCAATCGTCCCGGTCCGCGGCGTCCCTGCGCGGTTGGGTGCCCTGTCGCGCTGCGCCGACGCGCCATGCATCGGCGTCGAGTGTAGATGAACGACGCCGACTATGATTGGCCCCTCGCGCCGCCGCACCGGCCGGCGCCCGACCAGGAGGCTGCGCATGAGCGAACCATCCAACGAGCCCCGCATCCAGATCGACGCGGACTGGAAGGCCCAGGCGCAGGCCGAGAAGGAGCGGCTGGCGGAGAAGGAGGCGCAGCGCGGCCCCAAGGGCGGCGGCCGCGCCGGTCCCTCCGACCTGCCCCCCGCCGACTTCCGCAGCCTCGTGGGAATCCTCGCCAGCCAGGCCATGTCCGGGCTGGGCCTCTACGGCGACGAGAAGGGCCGCGTGATCGTCGACCCCATCGGCGCCAAGTTCGCCATCGATCTGCTGGGGGTGCTGGAGGAGAAGTCCCGCGGCAACCTCTCCAAGGAGGAGGCGGACGACCTGGAGTCCGTCCTCCGCGAACTGCGGCTCCGATTCGTGCAGGTGATCGACATGCTGGCGCGACAGGATGTGCGCGCCGGCGCCGCGTCGGCCGGCGGCGCGGTGCCGCCGATCGCGCCGTCCTCGGCGTCCGCCGATCGTCCCGCCGCCTCGCCGTCCTCGCCCGGCGCGGCCCCGCCTCCCGGCGGAAGCGGCGCCGGTCCTCGCATCATCGTTCCCTGATCGTCCGCCGCGCCCCGACGGGCGTCACTCGAGGTGGGCCTGGAGGAACGCCGCCACCTGCGGCACGAAGAGCGTGGCGATCGTTCCCAGGACGAAGCACGCCACCGCGATGAGCACCGAGCGATCCTGCGTCAGCGTCTCCAGCGGGCTGTCGGAGAGTCCCAGGTTCGCGCGGCGGTAGAAGCGGTGGATCACCACCACCACGAAGGGCGACAGGATGGCGAAGCCCAGGGCGCGCACGCCGAAGATGGCGCGGGCGTGCTCGGAGAGGGCGTACATCAGGAACATCATGATGGTCATGACGCCGCCCACCGCGAGGAGCCAGTTGATCTCGTCGCGGCTCTCGTAGCCGGCGCGCGGACGCCAGGCCACGCTCTGACCGGCCCGCCGGGCGTTCTCCGCCGACGCGAGATCGCAGAGCCGCTTGACGAATCCCAGGTAGAGGGTGAGGAAGAAGACGCAGAGGAGGAGCCAGATGGAGATGGGCACCTCCGCCGCGGCGCCGCCGCCCACCGCCCGCAGGCAGAAACCCAGGGCGATCGTGGCCACGTCGACGAAGGGCACGCGCTTGAGGCGGATGTTGTAGGCCACCTGGAGCAGCGCGTAGGAGACGATGACGCCGAAGAAGGCGCTTCCCGCGGCGACGGCGAGCACCATGCTCGACGCGATCAGGATCGCACCCAGCAGGAAGGCCGCCCGCTCGCCGATCTCGCCGCGCGCCACCGGTCGCCGGCACTTCACCGGATGGGTCCGGTCCTCCGCCGCGTCCAGCGAATCATTCACGCAGTAGAACCCGCTCGCCACCATGCAGAAGCAGAGGAAGGCGATGGCGGTGGAAACGGCCTTCGCGGTCACCGCGTCGGCGGGCGTGGAGCGCCCCGGCCCCGCGAACCAGAAGACGATCGGGATCAGGACGAAGACATTCTTGATCCAGTCGCCGGGACGCAGCAGGGCAAGGATCGCCCGCGCCGTCCCCCGCGCCGGCACCGCCGCCGGCATCGCTCCGTCATGCCGCGCCATCGACCACCTCCACGCGCTCGATGCGCCGAGCCAGCCCGCTCGCCGGGTCGATCTCGATCGCGCAGCCGCAGATCCGCACATCGCCTTCGGCCACCTCGAACTGCGCGGGCAGCGCGGTGAGCATGTGCCGCACCACCATCGCCGCGTCGCGGCCGATGACCGAGTCGTAGGGCCCGCACATTCCCAGATCGGTCTGGAAGGCGGTGCCGCCGCGCAGGCATCGCGCATCCGCGGTGGGGACATGCGTGTGCGTGCCCACCACGGCGGCGACGCGGCCGTCCAGGTGGCGGGCCAGCGCCGCCTTCTCGCTGGTGGCTTCCATGTGCGCTTCCACGATCACGATGGGCTGCTTCTCGGGGATCCCGGCGAGGATCTCATCGGCTCGCGCAAAGGGATCGTCCGCGGGAAGAGGGAAGAAGATGCGCCCGAGAACGGTGAAGAGGTAGATGCTGCGCTCCCGCGTGCCGTCGGGCGGGATGCGGATGAGGGTCTTGCCCGGGGCCCGGGCGGAGAGATTCGCGGGTCGGGCGATGGGCTCGTTCGGATCCTCCAGGAGCGGCACGATCCGGGGATCACGGAAGCAGTGATCGCCGAGGGTCACCGCGTCCACGCCGGCCTGCCGGAGGGCCCGGTAGAGCTCCGGCGTGATGCCGGATCCATTCCGGATGTTCTCCCCGTTGGCAATCACCGCGGATGCGGTGTATCGTTCACGCACGGCCGCCAGGTGCCGCTGGAGAGCGAGGCGCCCCGGTGCGCCGACGACATCTCCAAGGAACACGAGCGTCATCGGGCGTTGCATCGCCACACTCTAGCGGCGAGCCGAGGGTGCCGCAGATTCGCGCTGAGCGCGGGAACCAGACATGCCGGCCACGGTGTTGAAGCGAGGCGACAAGGTTCGTCATCCCAAGCGCCCCGAGTGGGGCATCGGCGAAGTGACGCGCATCGAGATGATCGTGCGCGACGGTCAGCCCGATCAGCGCGCCTGGGTGCGCTTCCCGTCGGTGGGACTGAAGACGCTCCTGGTGAGCGTGGCCGCGCCCGAGCCGGTGGAGAGCGCGGAACCGGCGGACATCGCCGCCCGGCTGCACACCCAGACCACGCTGGTGGACGCGGAGGCTCGCCACGAAGGCGGATGGCTCGGCGAAATCGCCCGTCGACGACCGGAGGAGGTGATGTGCTCGCTCCCTCCGCGCGCCACCGATCCCTTCCTCAGCTCCATCAAGCGGATGGAGAACGCCCTCTCCCTCTACCGATTCGCCCCCACGGGAACCGGACTCATCGAATGGGCGATCGCCCAGAGCGGGCTCGACGATCCCCTGAGCCGCTTCAGCCGCCACGAGCTGGAACAGTTCCATCAGCGCTGGCGATTCGAACTGGAGACGCACATCGCGCGGCTGCTCCAGGAACTGCGGCGCGACCGGCAGCCGCTGGAGCCGCTGCTCGCCCGGGCGCCGGCGGCGGCCGTGGCGGCGGTGAAGCGCCTCCAGCAGTCCGGCCGCGCCTGAGGTCGGGGCGCGGCGACCACGCTTCCGGGACCCGACCTTCCGACTGGCGCGGCTGCACCGACCGTGTGGGGCGATCGATCGCCTTCCCCGCCGCCGCCCTTCATCCCCGGCCGAATCGGGCGCAGCCTGTGGCAACGGACGACCCCCGGGCGGTCGTCCTCCGCACGCCACCCAAGATCGGTCGAACCCATGGATCCTCTGCTCCAGGCCAAGCTCGCGGAACTCGTGGAGCGCATGCTCGCCGAGAGCGACGGCAGCACCGCCGACCCGGTGATGCGCCAGCGCCTCCACGAAATGCGCGACGCGCTGGACACGCTGCGTCTCTCCGTCAAGTACCTGGCGTTCGATCTCGAGGCGACGCGCCGCGAGAACTCGATCCTGCGCAAGGAACTGTCGCAGCGGAAGCGCCGCTGACGGCCGCCGCATCGCGGCGATGCCCTCGCCGGTGCCCGGCGCGCGCCGCCGCGCCCGTCCGCCGGCCGCGCCCGTCACGCCAGCGCCGACCAGAGCCGCTCCAGCTCCGACTCGATCGTCGCGATCGGCGCCGGAAACCCGGGACGCCCGCCGTGCACCGCCACGCGCAGTCGCTCCGCCTCGCGGGCGAACGACCGCGCCGCGCCATGCCGCGGGGATCCCGCCGGATGGGCCTGGAGCGCCGCCGCCGCGCGCAGCGCCCATGGCGCCACGCGGGCCGCGGCCTGCCGATCGCGCTCCGCGCCGCCGTGGGGAAGTCGGCGCAGCCGGGCCCGGTCGGCCTCGATCGACGACGACGCCAGCGCCACCTCCGACATCGATCGATCGAAGAGCGACTCCCGCGCCGTGGCATCCAGGTGCGTGGCGATCGACTCGACCGCCTCGGACCAGGCCGCCGGAGTTCCGGCGGCCAGTTCGGCGCGGATCGACGCCGTCGCCTCGAGCAGTCGATCGACGAGCGCGACGACCTCGGCGCAGCGCTCGTGGAGGCGCGGCGCCGCCTGGAGCAGTCGCGCTTCGAACGCCTCCGCGGACCTCGGCAGCGGCGCCTGGAGCGCCGCGTGCTCCACGGCCAGCTCCGACGCCCGTCGCAGGGCGCGCCGCGACGGTGATTCGGACCCGCCGGAGCGATCGGACGACGCGTCCGCGGCGAGCAGCGGCCATCGCTCCTCGATGCGCGGCCATGCGGCGTGGAACGAGAGATGGTGCTGGATGGGCGCCGCCAGCTCGACCAGGGCCAGTCGCCGCAGGCCTTGCCGCATCGCCTCCTCCGCCTCGTCCGCACTCGGCATGAGACGGACGCCGACGCCCACGCCCTCGCCCTCGTCCACCACCGCGGGATGGGCCCAGGCGCCGTGCCCCAGGTCGATCCGCTCCGGGATCGCATCGAAGTCCCAGGCGGACCGACCGTGCACCTCGGCGCCGGGCGCGGCGCGCAGCGCGCGGGCTCGGAACTCGTCGGCGGCGCGCCCCGCCCACGTCGCCTGCAGGGCGCCGAGATCGCGCCCCGAGTCGAGGACGGCGCCGTCGTCGCCGATGACCTCGAAGCGCATGTGCAGTTCCTCCGGAAGCGCCCGCAGGTCGAAGTCCGAGGGCTCCACCGCGGTTCCCGCCAGCGAGGTGAGGTAGCGCGCCAGCGCCGCGCGGAGGGAGCCGTCGCACGCCTGCCGCGCGAAGTGCTCCACCGCGCCCTGCGCGAAGTCCCGGGCGGGGACGAAGCGCGTCCGCAGCCGCTTGGGGAGCGAGCGCAGGAGCGCCTCCACCTTGGCGGCGCGGAGTCCCGGCACCAGCCACTCGGCCTTCTCGGCGTCCACGGCGCCCAGCGCCGAGAGCGGCACGCGCATGGTCACGCCGTCCTGGATCGTCCCGGGGGCGTGGTCGTAGCGCAGCGGGACCGGTCCGGCGGCGGTCCCGATCTCGTCGGGGAAGGCGGAGACGTCCACCGGTCGCGCCAGCAGGTCCTGCTCGCGCATGAAGAGGATGCGCGGATCGCGGCGCTCCGCGTCGCGGCGCCATGCCTCGAACGACGGGGCGTTCACCACCGAGGGAGGAAGCCGGGCGTCGTAGAAGGCGTAGCGCGCCTCCACGTCCACCAGGAGCCCCGATTCGCGGCGCTTGTGCTCGGCCCGCTCGATGCGTTCGCGGAGGGTGCGGTTGTGCTCCAGGAACTCCGCCGACGACCGGAGCCCTTCGTCCACCAGCGCCGCATGGATGAAGACGTTCCGCGCGCCCTCGGGGTCGATCGGCTCGTAGGGCACGCGTCGCCGCGGCACCACCACCAGCGAACCGAAGAGCACCTTCTCCCACGCCGCCACATGGCCCGACTCCGCGATCCAGTGCGGCTCGCTGTGCTGCCGCCGCACCAGGTGCGGGGCGACGCGCTCGATCCAGTCGCCCTGGATGCGCGCCGCCAGCCGCGCCGTGCGCCGACCCGTGTCCATGATCTCCGCCGCCATGATCCAGGTGGGCGACTTGCGGGCCAGAGCGCTGGAGCGATGGATGGAGAACGCCCCGCCGGAGGGATTCGCATAGGTGCCGTCGTCCTGGCGTCGGCCGACCCGCGACGCGAGACCCGCGAGCAATGCCCGGTGGATGGTGGCGTCCGTGCTCGGTCCCGGAGCGGCGGCGCGTTCGTCCGGCCGTCCTCTCCCGGAGAGCCGCTCCAGCTGATCATGCACCTCCTGCCACTCCCGCACGCGACGGGGCGAGAGCCCCTGTTCGCGGCACCAGCGATTCATGGCGCTCGAGCCGCGGGTGCGGCGCGCCTCCTGCACCTCCTGCCAGAGATGCCAGAGCGCGATGAAGTCGGAGTCCGGGTGGCGCTCGCGCCGGACCGCGGCGTCGGCCAGGACCGGCGGCGGACCGCCGTTGGACTCGCTTGGCGCCGCTGCCGGCGAAGGCGCCGCCGACGCCGTGGGTGCAGGCGTCTCGATGGGATCCTGCACCGAGAGCGCGGCGGCGATCGCCAGCACGGGCTCGAGGCACTCCGAGCGCTGCGCCGCCACGATCATCCGCGCGATCCTCGGGTCCACCGGCAGCTCCGACATGGCCCGGCCCACCGCCGTGAGCCCGCCGCGCCGATCGATCGCTCCAAGCTCGACGAGCGTGTCGAGACCGTCCTGCCAGAGCCGCGGCGCCGGGGCATCGAGGAACGGGAAGGAGGATGGATCCCCCAGTCCCGCGGCCTTCATCCGCAGCACCACGCCCGCCAGGTCGCTGCGCAGGATCTCCGGCGTGGTGCGCTCCGGCCGTTCCGCCCACGACGCCTCGGAGTAGAGCCGCACGCAGAGCCCCGGACCCACGCGACCGCAGCGACCGGCCCGCTGGGCGGCGCTCGCCCGCGAGATCGGCTCCACCAGCAGCCGCTCCACGCGGCTGCGCCCGGAGTAGCGGCGCAGCCTGGCCAGGCCGCTGTCGACGACGGCGCGGATGCCCGGCACCGTCAGGCTCGTCTCCGCCACATTGGTGGCCAGCACCACGCGCCGGGCGCGGTGAGCGGCGAAGATGCGGTCCTGCGCCTCGTCGCCCAGGCGCGCCATGAGCGGAAGGATCTCCACGCCGCGCATCGACGGCACCGATCGGAGCGCCTCGGCGCAG
The DNA here is from genome assembly GCA_964610365.1 of uncultured Isosphaeraceae bacterium. Taxonomy (GTDB): domain Bacteria; phylum Planctomycetota; class Phycisphaerae; order Phycisphaerales; family SM1A02; genus VGXK01. Next base: position 50,075 of record CAZSVT010000001.1, on the reverse strand, counting down.
TCGCCGATCTCCCGCTCGCCCGGAAGGAAGACCAGGAGATCGCCCTCGGGCAGTCGTTCCAGGCACTCGCGCACCGCGGGCACCACCGCGTCCGGCGACGAGGGATCCGCGTCGCCCGACGCGCCGGCCGGCTCGCGCCACTCGATCTCGATGGGGAATCCGCGCCCCGAGACCTCGACGATCGGCGCGCCGCCGAAGTGGGCGGCGAAGCGCTCCGGGTCGATCGTGGCGCTGGTGATCACCACGCGCAGCTCCGGTCGCCGGCGCAGGAGTCCCACCAGGGCCCCGAGCAGGAGGTCGATGTTGATGCTCCGCTCGTGCGCCTCGTCCACCAGGATCGTGTCGTAGCGGCGCAGGAGCGGATCGACCGCCAGCTCCGAGAGCAGCACGCCGTCGGTGACCACGCGCAGGCGCGTGCGGGCGCTGGCGCGGCGATCGAACCGGACTTGGTACCCCACGAGCGACCCGAGGGCGGTCCCCGTCTCGGCGGCGATGCGGGCGGCGATGGAGCGGGCCGCCAGGCGCCTCGGCTGGGTCAGGGCGATGGTCCCCTGCTCCCCGCGCCCCGCCTCCAGGCAGATCCGGGGGAGCTGCGTGCTCTTCCCCGACCCGGTCTCCCCGCAGACGATCACCACCGGGTGATCCCGCACCAGGGCGGCGATCTCGGCGCGGTGCGCGTCGATGGGCAGACGCGGGGCCTGCGAACCGACCGATGCCGTTGGCTCCGTGGACACTTCGGGCTCCCGTGCCGTCCAGTGGGCGCTGCTGGATTCGAACCAGCGACCCCTGCCGTGTAAAGGCAGTGCTCTCGCCGCTGAGCTAAGCGCCCGCGCGACGCGCGACGACGCTCGCCGACGCGCCGGAAACGAACGGAGCCGCCGCGGGTGCGACGGCTCCAGAGAAGCGAGGCGGACGGGAATCGAACCCGCAACCACCGGCGTGACAAGCCGGTACTCTAACCAATTGAGCTACCGCCCCGACCATTCGAGGGTCGGCCTCGAGCGACACAGTGTATGGACGAAGGGGCGTTCGTCAAGCCGGGTCTAGGCGTCGAACCAGTTCTCGCCCACGCCGGTGTCCACGCGGAGCGGGACCGAGAGTTCCATCGCCCGTTCCATCGCCTCCACCACCGTCGTCCGCACCGCGTCCACCTCTCGCTCCGGGACCTCGAGGACCAGTTCGTCGTGGATCTGCAGGAGCATGCGCGCGCCGGGATGCCGGGACGGCAGCGCTCGGGCGAGGCGGATCATGGCCACCTTGATGAGGTCGGCGGCGCTCCCCTGCACCACGGTGTTGATGGCGATGCGTTCTCCGAGGGCCCGCTCCGCCTGGTTGCGCGACGCGATCTGCGGCACCGGCCGCCGGCGCCCGAGGATGGTCGTCACGAAGCCGTGGGTCCGCGCCTGTTCCACGCATGAGGCGAGAAAGGCGCCGATCCCGCGGAAGCGGGCGTTGTAGTCCTCGATGATCTTCCGGGCCCGCTCCACCGAGGCCGCCCCGCCGAGCCGGCGCGACAGGCCGTAGGGCGTGATCCCGTAGACGATGCCGAAGTTCACCATCTTCGCGGCGCCGCGCTGCTCGTCGGTGACCGCCTCCGGCGCCACCCCGTAGACCTCGGCCGCCACCGCCCGATGGATGTCCGCGCCGCGTCGGAAGGCGTCGCGCAGGGCCTCGTCGCCCGAAAGGTGCGCCAGGAGGCGAAGCTCGATCTGCGAGTAGTCCGCGGCGAGCAGGCGGTGGCCCGGCGCCGCCACGAAGGCCTTGCGCACCTCGCGACCCACCTCGGTGCGGATGGGGATGTTCTGGAGGTTGGGATCGCTCGAGCTGAGACGCCCCGTGGCCGCCACCGTCTGGTGGAAGCTGGCATGAACGCGACCGTCGGCGGGATCGATCGCGTCGCGCAGGGCCACCAGGTAGGTGCCGACGAGCTTCGAGAGTCGCCGGTATTGCACGATCATCGACGGCAGCTCGCTCTCCACGTCGGGACTCGCCGCGAGCTTCTCCAGCACCTCCACATCGGTGCTCGCCCCGGTCTTGGTGCGCTTGATGACGCGCAACCCAAGCCCGGGCGGCTCGTCGGTGGGCTTGCGGAAGAGGACCTCCGAGAGCTGCTTCGGCGAATCGGGATTGAACGGCCGCGGCGCGGCGTCCACGATCCGCCGGCGGAGGGCCTCGATCTCCTTCTCCAGGCGCGACTGCTGGCGCTCGAGTTCCGCGGCGTCCACGCGGATGCCGTGCCACTCGAGATCGGCGAGGACTTCCACCATCGGCAGTTCCACCTGGCGGTAGAGCGGCTCGAGCCCCATCGAGATCACCTGCGGATGGAGGAGCTCCGCCAGTCGCCAGGCGATGTCGGCGTCCTCGGCCGCGTACTCCGTGGCCCGTTCCAGCGCCACCGTGTCGAACGTGCGCTGCTCGCGGCCGGCGCCGATGAGCTCGGAGATGGGAATGCAGCGGTGGCCGAGCAGGTTCTCCGCCAGGGCGTCGAGTCCGTGGCTCGAGCGCGTCGAGTCCACCAGGTAGCTGGCGATCATCGAGTCGCCGGCGATGCCCCGGAGCGCGACGCCGTGATGGCGCAGCACATTGAGGTCGAACTTGAGATTGTGTCCCACCTTCGGAACCGCCGGATCCTCGAGGAGCGGCCGCAGCAGCCGCAGGGCCGCCTCCGCGTCCAGGTGCCGCGATGGCTCGGGCGACAGGGTGGGCACATAGACCGCGCTTCGAGCCTGGAAGCAGAGGCTCACGCCGCAGAGCCGGGCGCGATGGGCGGCCAGGCCGTCCGTCTCGGTGTCCACGGCGAGCACGGCGCCGTCGGACGCGGCCCGCCGCGCTTCCTCCACGAAGCGCTGCAGCGACGCGGTGTCCGCCAGCATCCGGTAGCGGCAATCGGCGCGATCGTCGCGGGCCTCCGCCCCCGCCGGAGCGTTGCTCGCGTCGGCGCCGGCCTCCGCCGCGAAGAGCGAGGGGCCGGCCTTCGCGTCGTCGTCGGCGCCGCTGCGCCGTCGGGTCCGCCCCTTCGCCTCGGTCGTGCCGCGGGCCGCGTCGTCACGAGCGCCCACGGACGCGGCGCGTGCGCCGGCCTCGGCAACCGTCGCGCTTCCGCCGGCGCCCGGCACCGGCGCCGGCCCGGGCTCGCCCGCCGTCCCGGACTTCGCGCCCGGCAGGAGCGCCTTCATCTCGTCGCGCAGGCGGCCGAAGCCGAGCTGATGGAGGAGCTCCAGCACCGCGGACGGATCGACGCGTGACAGATCGACGCGCGCCTGGTCCAGCGAGAACGGCACCTCGCAGTCGTCCTTGAGCGTGACCAGCGTCCGCGCCAGCGGGAGCTGATCGCGGGCCGCCTCGATGCTCTCGCGCTTCTTGCCTTTCACGCGATCCAGGCCCGCCAACAGGGCGTCGAGCGAGCCGAACTCGGTGATCAGCGCCGCGGCGGTCTTGGGGCCGATGCCACGCACGCCGGGCACGTTGTCCACCGAATCGCCCATGAGCGCCAGCATGTCCACCACCTGCTCGGGGCGCACGCCCTTGCTCTCGAAGAGGTCCTCCACCGAGAGCTCGGCGCCGGTGTGCGCGTCGTAGAGCGTGGTGGCGGTGTCGAGGAGTTGGCCGAGATCCTTGTCCTTGCTGACGATCCGGATGCGGAGATCGGGCCGCTCGCGGCGCAGTCGCCGCACCAGCGTGGCGATCACGTCGTCCGCCTCCACGCCCTCCACCGCCAGCACCGGGATGCCCAGCACGCGGCAGAGTTCCAGGCAGCGCTCCACCTGCGGTTCGAAGTCCTCCGGCGGCGCCTCCCGATGGGCCTTGTACTCGGGGTAGATCCGGCTTCGGAAGGTCCCGTGGTCGCCGGAGGCGTCGATCACCACCGCCAGGTAGTCGGGCTTCTGCTCGCGGAGGACCTTCGCCAGCATGCCGGTGAAGCCGAAGACCATGTTGGTCGGCTCGTTGGTGATCGCGCTGCGCAGCCCGCCGCGGATGGCGTGGTAGGCGCGGAAGAACTGCGCGTGTCCGTCGACCAGGTAGAGGGTGGGCGATGCGGCCATCGGAGCGGCGCGTCACCCGCGCGCGGCGCCGCCGGCGCCGCCCTTCTCCGAGTGCCGCGCCGCCGCGCGGGCGTGCAGGGCCCGGAGCGAGTCGATCATCGCCTCGCCCGGCGTCACGCCGCGGCGCGACCAGGCGGCGCGGGCCACCTCCAGGAACTTGTCGCACCGGTAGAGCCGGCAGCCCTCGTCGGTGAGCCACGAGAAGCGCTCCACGAGCGCCGGCGCGAACGCGCTCACGGCGATCATCGAGCCGGTGCCGAGGACGCAGCCGGTGGTGAGCCTGGTGAGGATCGCGGTCTTCACGTGATCGCCGATGATGGCGCCGACGAACTGTCGTCCGGTGCGCTCGATCGGGGCGTCCGACTCCAGCCGCAGCGTCACCTCGCCGTAGGTGTTGAGCAGGTTGGAGTTCGTGGTGCCCGCGCCGAGGTTCACCCATTCCCCGACCAGCGAGTCGCCCAGATGACCGTCGTGGGCCTTGTTCGAGAACCCTTGGAAGACCGACGAGCCGACTTCGCCGGCCGCGCGGCACTGCGGGCCGAACACCGTGCGGGCCTTGAGGAGCGCCCGCTCGGCGACGATCGTGCCCGCCCCCACGAAGCACGGACCGACCAGGACCGCGCCCGGCCGGATGACCGCTCCGGCGTCGATGGCCACCGGCCCGAGCTCCGCGTCCAGGATCACGCCCGGGAGGATCTTGGCGTCGGGGTGCGCCGAGGCTCCCTGGGATCCGATGACCGTGACTCCCGCGCGGCTCGAGATCGGCTTCAGCGACCCGGATCGCTCGCGGATGTCCAGCTCGATGCGCCGCGCATGCGACGCCGGGTCCAGGATCTCCCAGGGGCGGGCGAGGAGCTGCATGCCCTCGGCCTCCACGCGCCGCACGCCCGGCGGCGGCTCACCCGACTCCAGGAACCGCATCGCGGCGGCTCTCGACAGCCGTGCCGCCACGACATGCCCGCTCCTCGCCTCGACCACCACGGTCGGAGGACCCTCGGCGATCGCGGCGCAGCCGTCGAGCGCGGGGTCGGCGAGCCGACCGTTGAGCAGCGCGAACTCGTCGCCGTCCTTCGGGAACGCGTTCACCGGCGCCGCGTGCCGCGACGCGACGAGCGCCCGATGCTCCGGTCGGGCCCAGAGCGCCGCCGCCCCCGGCCAGCGCTCCGCCATCGTCAGGGCCCCGGTCCGCAGTTCGAACGACGCGCGCAGATCCGTGAGCGGACCGAAGCGCCCCAGGCCGTCGTCGAAGAGGATCACCGGCGGCAGGCGCAGGCCCATGCAAGGCACTCTATCAACGGGGCGTGATCATGGTTCGACGCGCCGAGAAGCCCGGGAACGACCAGAGCGGCAGCGTGCGGAAGAGCGCCCATCCCACCGGCACCGCGAAGGCGCTCGACCAGAGCGCCCATCGGAAGCGCTGGCCGAAGGCCCCGAAGACGGACCCCGCGCCCCACGGCGGCAGCGACTCCGGCAGCCACGCCCGCGCCGACCAGACGGCGCACCACGCCAGCGACGCCGACATCAGCAGCAGGAAGACCGAGAGCGCCATGGTCAGGATGTTCCTCCGCACCAGCGATGCGCGGAGCGAGAGCAGCAGCCCCGATCCGAACGCGAAGCCGAGGGCCCACGGACCGATCACCACCAGCTCGCCGCCGCCCCACGGGATCGGCGTCGAGAGGTCGAGGGCGATGCCGGCCACCACGGCGCCGAACCACGCCGCGGTGCGCGAACCGAGCAGCGTGACGAAGGCCACGAGGATCGCGAGCGTGGACGGCACCGCGCCTCCCAGCTCGAACGCGGGCATCAGCGCCGCGTCGACCGCGAGGGCCACGGCCACCGCCACCAGGAAGGCCGCCCACCTCATGGCGCCGCCTCGCACTTCACCACCACCAGGCCCACGCGCTCCATCTCCAGGTCGGCGGCGATCTCGACGCGGAGCCGGAGCGGATTGCGGTCGTGCGGCTTGAGGGAGCGAACCGTGCCGAGCCGCAGCCCCTGCGCCGACGGCTTCCACGCCGGATCGGCCAGCCGCACCTCGTCGCCTTCGGAGACCCCGGATCCCACCGCGACCTCGCCCTCCAGCCGCCGGCCTTCACGGGGCACCAGCTGGATCGGCACGAGCGCTCCGGCGGCGCCGCCCTCGCGCTCGGCCGGGACCACCAGGGCGTCCATCCGCGGGTTCGACGGATGCACGAGCACCGCCACGTGGGCGCGGGACGCCGCGGGGTCGCCCATCACCCGGCCCACGAGCAGGTCGCCGCGAACCACGACCGGATCGCCGTTCCGCACGCCGGCATCGGCGCCCGCGTCGATCACCAGCACGCCCGAGCCCGGCACCGGCGCGCGCCCGAGGACCTGCGCCGAGACGGGCCGCGAGAGGGCTCGACTCGACCGGGTGACGCCCTCGACCGCCTCGAGCCGCGTCGAGAGCTCCCGGGCCCGGAACTGCTCCGCGAACCAGAGCCCGCGGTAGCGGTCGCGCTCGTCGGTCAGCCTCGCCGCGCGCTCGTCCAGGGCCGGATCCACCTCCACCGATCGTCGGAGCAGGTGCCGCACGCCGGCGAGGGCCCGCTCCAGCGGTCGAAGCGGGAACCACGCCACGGCGGCCAGGTCGGCGCTCCACGGCACCAGCCAGGTGGGCGGCATGAGCGAGAGCGCCGCCAGCACCACCGTGACCAGGATCTTCGCGCGGCGGTGGGTCGGATCCCGGACGATGACGGCACCTCCGTGGAGCGCGCGGCGCCTAGACGCCGTCCGCGTCGGACTCCATCGTCACCTTCCAGAGTTCCAGGTTCTCCAGGTAGATGGCCGTGCCCCGCGCCACGCAGGTGAGCGGATCGTCGGCGATCTTCACCTCCAGGCCCGTGGCGTTGGAGAGCACCACGTCCATCCCGCGGAGCAGGGCGCCGCCGCCGGCGAGCACGATGCCGTTGTTGACCAGGTCGGCCGCCAGTTCCGGCTCCGCCCGCTCCAGCGTGCGCAGCACGGCCTCGGTGATCGACCGCACGGGCTCCGAGAGGGCCTCGCGGATCTCGTCGCTGGTCACCACGGTCTTGCGCGGCAGCCCCGTGACCATGTCCCGGCCGCGCACCTCCATGGTGAGCGTCTCGGTGACCGGCGCCGCGGAACCGATCTCGATCTTGATCTTCTCCGCCGTCTGCTCGCCGATGGTGAGCGAGTAGTGCTTCTTCATGTGGCCGATGATGGCCTCGTCCAGGTCGTCGCCGGCCACGCGGACGCTCTCGCAGGTGGCGATGTCGGCGAGGCTCATGATCGCCACTTCCGTGGTTCCGCCGCCGATGTCCACGATCATGCTGGCCGTCGGCTCCGCGAAGGGAAGTCCGGCGCCGATGGCCGCCGCCATGGGCTCCTCCACCAGGTAGACCCGCCGCGCCCCGGCGCGCTCCGCCGAGTCGAGCACCGCCCGCTTCTCCACCGCCGTGATGCCGCTCGGCACGGCGATGACCACGCGCGGCCGCACGAAGCGGCTCTTGCCGTTCACCTTGCGGATGAAGTAGCTGAGCATCGCCTCGGTGATCTCGAAGTCGCTGATCACGCCGTCCTTGAGCGGACGGATGGCGCTGATCGACCCCGGCGTCTTGCCGAGCATCTCCTTCGCCGCCAGGCCCACCGCGGTGCCGTTGTTGATGACCTTGTTCGTGCCCTTGCGCACCGCGACCACGGACGGCTCGTTGAGCACGATGCCCTCGCCGCGCACGCACACCAGCGTGTTGCAGGTCCCCAGGTCGATGCCCATGTCGACGCCGAAGAGGCCGAGGAAGGAGTCGAAATTCACCGCGGTCGCCTCCGTGCGGCGCGTCCGGCGCCGCGACCGGCCCTCAGCGCTCGAGGTAGGTGAAGGGACCGCCGGTCTGACCGCCCGCGGTGGTCTGGTCCATGTTCCGCAGGGCGATGAAGACGATGCCGACGAGCAGCACCGCGGCCGCGACCACGAGGAGCGCCGAGTAGACGTCGGGTCGACTGCCGGTCCGCGCGATCGGAGTGGGAAGTTGTGTCATGGATGCACCGCGGGAAGTGGATGGCTGACCTTGCCGGCCGCTCACTCGCCCTTGCGGGCGACGGCCTTCTGACCCGTGCGGACCTCGCCGCGCGCCTGGGCGTCCTCCAGCTCCACCACGCCGGTGGAGCGCGTCACGTCGACGTTCGTGATGCGCAGGTTGCCCATGAACTTGCCGCCGTCGGCGATCGTCATGACCCAGCCGTTCTGGACGCCGTCACGGCTGCCCGCGTTGATCTCCGCCAGCACCGAATCGGTGCCGCGACGGACATTGATGATGGTGGCGGTGAGCGAACGATCGGCCGGCACGCGGGTGCTGTCGCCGATCATCGCGGTGGCCTGCGATCCGCCGCCGGGCAGTTCACCCACCCACGCGGTATAGCGCGCCACCTTGGACATCGCCTGGTCCTTCTCCTCCTGCAGGCGCTGCACGTCCTCCTGCAGGGCGCGGCGCGCCGCGTCCGCCACTTCCAGCTTCTGCCGGGTGGCGGTCAGTTCCTCGTCGAGCTTCACGAACTCCTGCTCCAGCTGCGTGAGCCGGGCGCGGCTGGCCACGATCTCCTCGTTGAGCACGCGGACGAGCTCGGTCTTGGCCTTGTCGTTCTCCGCGTAGGTCTTCATGATCGCGTTGAAGTCGTCCTGGCGCGCCCGCAGCCCCACCGCTTCGGCCTCCAGCTTGCGTGCGGTGGCCTCCTGGTCGTCCAGCTTGGTGCGGAGCACCTGGCGCTCCGACGCGAGCTGCGAGTTGATCGCCTCGTACTGCGCCTGGGCCTGCGCCTGCGCCGCCTGGGCGAGATTGCGGCTGAGGATGGCCTCGGCGGCGCGCACCTTCTCGTCCTCCCAGCGCGTCTTGAAGGTTCGCTCGTTGGCGGCATTGACCATGACGAGGGGAACCAGCGCCACGGTGAGGACGGCCACGATCACGATGAAGATCTTGGTCAGGATGTGCACGGATGGACCTCGCGCGCTCCGATGGATCCGTGGGGCGGTCGCCATCCATCGTGGCGCCGCTCGGATCGTCCCGTTCGCGAGGGGTCGTTGTACCTGCCCGCCGCGCCCCCTGTCAACGAGCGGCCGGGGTCGGCGCGGGCCGACGCAAGGTTCCGCGACCTCCGAGGCGCCGCCCTTCGGCTCAGCGGGTGACCCGGAGGATCGCCTCGGCGGCGGCGATCTGGACCGTGGCGTCCGTGTCGTAGAGCTTGGGCTCCAGCATCGGAAGCGCGCTCGAGCCGGCGCAGGCGGCGACTTCCCGAGCCGCCAGGGCTCGAAGCTGGGGATTGGGATCCGAGAGGTATCGGCGCCCGAACTCCACGGCGGCGCCCTGGTCCGTGGAACCCAGGGCCGCGAGCGCGATGAACGCCAGCAGCCGGATCTCCGGCGGCCGCGCCGAGGATCCTTCCGAATAGGCGAGGATGCGGAGCGCTCCCGCCGAGCCGCCGTCCTTCACCCGGGCCAGGATCTGGCAGGACAGCGCGATCATCTCCGCCTGCTCGGGATGCGAGAAGAGGGCGGCGCGGAGCGGCTCCAGCTCGCCGTCGTCCCCGAGCTTCACCAGCGTCTCCGCCATCTGGAGCTCGGTGATCTTGCGGCGGAGCGGATCGGTCCGACTCATGCCGGATCCGAGCGTGGACCGCAGCAGCGGAATCGCGGTCGGATTGTGCAGGTCGCCGAAGACCATGATGGCGTTGCCCCGCACCTCGGGATCGTCGCTCCGCAGCATCTCCGCCAGCGGGTTGAGGTTCACCGGCTGGTCCAGCCGGGAGAGGGCGAACATGGCGGCCGCCTGCACCGACGGGCTCGGGTCGAGCACCAGCGGCTGCACCAGCGTGGTCATGTCGGTCATCTTCAGCCGACCCACCGCCATGGCGGCGACGAAGCGGACGCCGCGGTTGGGGTTGACGAGGGCCGGCCGGATCACCTGGCGCAGGGCTGCGGGATCGTTCTCCAGCGCCTCGATGGCGTTGGCCACATGGAGCGGATTCGACGACTTGGCGGCCGTGACGAGGAGATCCGTGGCCGTCTGCCGGAGATTGCCGGAGCTCACCACCGGGATCGCGGGCACCGCGGGCTTTCCGGCACGATCACCCTCGCCGGCGCTCGGCTGATCCGGATCGACGCTGAGGTCCTTGGTGCTCCATGGCTGCTTCGACGCGGGGCCGGTGATCCCCATGGCCACCGCCGCGTCGGGCGGCTTCTTCGGAGTCGTCTCCGTGGTCACGCGCCGACCCTTCGGCTGCGAATCGCAGCCGACGGCCAGGAGCAGCGCCACGGCGACGATCGCCGTCGTCGCCCCGAGCGGAATCGAGCGCCGGAGGAAGGTGCGGATGAAGAGCGCCAGCGTGGAGACCATGAACAGCCACGATCCTACCTCACCGAGGCGGGCGTAGATCGTGACCACGGGACTGACCGGGCAGCGCACGGTGGTGAAGCCCTCGGTGCGCGGCGGGAGCGACTGGACCACGCGGCCGAGCGGGTCGATCACGGCGCTGATGCCGGTGTTGGCCGCCCGCACCATGCCGACGCGCAGCTCCACGGTCCGCCATCGCGCCGAGAGGAGATGGGCCTCGCGGCCCGCGTCGTCGCTGCCGAACCAGCCATCGTTGGCGAGATTGACCAGCAGCGCGGCGGCCTTCGCTCCGCGCTCCATCACCAGCCGGCGGCAGAGCGGCGCCAGCGTGTCCTCGAAGCAGATGGGAGAGGCCATGGTGGTTCCGTCGGGGAGCGGGAATACGACCTCCTCCGTTCCCTCGTTCAGCCGGAATTCGAATCCTCTCGCCCCGAGCGACATCAGCGCCGACTCGAGGGCCTTCCACGCCCGGATGTAGGGCATCGTCTCGCCGAACGGCGTGAGCTGGAGCTTGTCGTAGCGCCGATAGGGTCGCTCGCCCGACACCAGGTAGGCGGCGTTGTAGTAGCGGTGCCAGCGATACTCGGCGCCTTCCTCCCGGAGTCCCTCGAAGGCCCCGCTGCCCACGAGCATCGGAACCCCGGAGGCCCTGACGAATTCGTCGAGGAGGTTCACGTAGCGGTCGCCGGGCCAGAGATTCCGGCTCCGCTGGAGGTTGATCGAATCGGTCTCCAGGCCCACGCCCGGCAGCACCGACTCCGGCCACGCCACCAGCACCGGCCGTTCCCCTCGACCGGCGAGCTCGTTGACCGCGGCCACCGACAGGGCCAGCGCTGCGCGGAAGTCTCCGTCGCGCTGGAGCATGGTGCGCTCCACGCGGTTGTCGACGGGCATGTTGGTCTGGATCGCCACCACGAGCGGTCCGGGATCGATCGGCAGGCTCGAGACGCGGACTGCCCCGGCCGCGGCGAGCAGCGCCCACGCGCCCGCGATCGCGCCCAGCGCCGTGAGCGTCGGCCTGGACCGCAGGGTGATGGCCTCGGCCACCGCCGCGCCGGTGACGGCGCAGAGGAACGAGATCGGCGCCACCCCCCACAGCTCGGCGCTCTGCGAGAGCCACGGCGCCTCGATCAGCGGATGGGCGAGCAGGTACCAGGGGTAGCCGTCGATGAAGACCAGGGCCCGGACGCTCTCGACGCCGGCGTAGACGATGCCCACGAGCGCCGCTCGGCCGAGCACCCGCCCCACGCCCCCGGCGTCGCCGGGCGCACCAGTGCCGTTCGCCTCCCTTCCGGCGGCGGCTTGCCGCAGGACCCTCGCCGAGATCCAGGCGAAGGCCGTGGGCCAGGCGCTCATGTACAGCGCGGCCGCGGGCCAGCCGGCGTCGCTCACGCGGGCCGTCCATCGCTCGATCCAGAGCCAGGTGGGAGTGATGGAGAGGAAGAGGACCAGGAGCGCCAGCAGCGCCGCGCCGCGTCGGCAGCGGGCCAGGTTCGTCGCGAGCGCCGCCAGGGGCGCCGCCGCCACGAATGAGAGCGGCCAGAGATTCCACGGAGGGAACGCGCCGATCACCAGCGCTCCGTGGATCAGGCCCGCGAGGCACGCGAAGCCGAGAAGCCTGGGGAGCGGCGTCGCGGCGCCCGGCGGGAGTGATGCGGAGGTCGGCGTCACTTGCCGGCGTAGTCGATGACGCGGCTGATCTCGCTGCGGAGCCGCGAGCGGTGCACGATCCGGTCGACGAAGCCCCGCTCCATGAGGAACTCCGAGGTCTGGAATCCCTCCGGCAGCTCCTGCCGGATGGTCTGGGCGATCACGCGGGGACCGGCGAATCCGATGAGCGCGCGAGGTTCGGCGAGGATCACGTCGCCGAGCATGGCGAAACTGGCGGTGACGCCGCCGGTGGTCGGGTCGGCCAGGACCGAGATGAAGAGCCCGCCGGCCTCGTCGAGCCGCGCCAGCGCCGCGGAGGTCTTGGCCATCTGCATCAGCGAGAAGCCGGACTCCTGCATGCGCGCCCCGCCCGAGCAGCTCACGATCACCAGCGGCAGATCATGATCGGTGGCCGTCTCGATGGCCCGCGAGATCTTCTCGCCGATCACCGAGCCCATCGAGCCGCCGAGGAAGGTGAAGTCGAGGCAGGCGAGGACCACCTTGCGGCCCTTGATGAAGCCGGTGCCCGTCTGCACCCCGTCGCTCTCGCCGGTCTTCTTCTGGGCGTCGGCGATGCGCTGCATGTAGGACTTCTGGTCCACGAAGCGCAGCGGATCCATCGGCGCCATGTCGGCGTTCATGGGTTCGAAGCTGCCCGGATCGACGAGCTGCTGCACGCGCTGGCGCCCGCTCACCCGGTGATGGTGCTCGCAGCGCGGGCAGACGAAGAGATTCGCTTCCAGGCTCTTGCGGAAGATCGTCTCCGAGCACGCGGGGCACTGCGTCCACAGGCCGTCGGGGACGGCCTTCTTGGCGGGCGCGGCCTGCGCTTCCCAGGTTGGCTCAGCCACGGAGCATCCTCGTCACGGCGGCCGCATCCTACCTGCCGGCGTCGCCGTCATCCTCCGCGCAGCGACGCGATGGTGCCCGCGTAGTCCCTGGAACCGAAGAGGGCGCTGGCGCTGACCACCACATCGATGCCGGCGGCCACGCAGGCCCGCGCGTTGCCCGGGGCGACGCCGCCGTCGATCTCCAGCCGGAGGCGCGAGCCGAACTTCTCCCGCAACGATCGCGCCTTGTCCAGGACACCGGCGATGAAGGACTGGCCCGAGTATCCCGGGTGCACGCTCATCACCAGCACCAGGTCCACCAGCTCCGCCAGCGGCTCCACCGCCGAGCTCGGCGTGCCGGGATTGATCGCGGCGCCCACGCTCATGCCCAGCGCGCGGCACTCCCGGACCAGGCGCGGGTGATCCTCGCGGACCTCCTGGTGGAAGGTGCAGTGATCGGCGCCGGCACGGGCGAACGGCTCCAGGAATCGGGACGGTTCCTCCACCATCAGGTGCACGTCGATGAACGCCGACGGGACGGCGCGGCGCACCGCCTCGCAGACCACCGGTCCCATGGAGAGGTTGGGCACGAAGTGGCCGTCCATCACGTCCACGTGGATCGCCTCGGCGCCGGCGGCGAGCACCGCGCGGCACTCCTCGCCCAGTCGCGTGAAGTCGGCGGAAAGGATGCTCGCGGAGACCAGCGTCCGCGCCGGTGGCGCACGAAAGAGGGCGCCGCGCGGCGGAGCCGCGATCTCGGCGCCCTGGGGTTGCGATCGGGACGCGGCCGTCACTCGCCGACGAGCGCGTTCGTCTGCGCCTTGCGGGTGCGGATGCCCTGGTACTCGTCGAGCACGCGCTTGAACTCCGGCTTGTCGCCGGGATTGGCGGCCAGCCACGCCGCGGTCTGAACCTCCACGGCCTTGTCCAACTCGCCCTTGGTGGCGTGCACCAGGGCGATCATGGCCATGCCCGGGGCCGGATCGCTGCCGCTCGCGCGCTTCATCTGCTCGGCGAAGACCATGGCCGTCTCGAGGTCGCGGCTGCTCACCTGCGGATCCTTGCAGATCGTCTCCACCACCTTGCGCAGCGAGTAGGGATCGCCGGCGATGGCGGGCATGATGCCGCGGAGGTACTGCCTGGCGGCGGCGGCGTTCTTCTCCTTCTCCAGCGTGATCAGGTAGCGCTCGGAGATGAGCCAGCCGAAGAGCGGCGGATCGATCTTCACCGCCTCGTCGATCTGCTGGTACGCCTCACGGAAGTTGCGCAGGTCGGCGGCGCGCTTCGCCGCCTCCAGCGTCTCCCACGCCTTGGGCGTGAGGATGGGATCGAACTTGTTCATCAGCGCCAGGAGGACCACCTCCTCGAAGCGCGGGTCGGCGGGGTGACCGATCCAGAGGACCTTGCCGCCGCGACCGATGACGAAGGTGGCCGGGATGCCCTGGAGTCCCGCCTTGTCCATCCAGCGCCGCTTCGCGTCGCCGAGATTGTCGACGGCCACCACGTAGGACATGCCGTCGCCCTTGGACTTGAGGAAGGACTTGACGCCCTTGATGTTCTGCTCGAAGGAGCCGGTGTTCTCGTCGGCGGCGACGCCCACGATGTGGAGCCCCGCGCGGTTGTACTTCTTGTAGAGCTGATTGAGATGGGGAATGGCGCGCTTGCACGGCCCGCACCAGGTGGCCCAGAACTCCACCACCACCACGCCGTCGTTCAGGTCGGGCTTCTCGCCCTGCACCCAGTCGGAGATGGTGTCGAGCCCGGGGGCCTTGTCGCCCGGCTCCAGGTTCCTCTTCTCCTGCGGGCTGCCCATCACGACGGAGCCGATGGCCAGCGAGGCGGCGGCGGCGATCAGGGCGATACGCGAAAGCACGGTGTTCATGGCATGTCTCTCCGAGTCCCGGGAAGTGTGATCACTATACCGGTCGGGTCGAGCGGCGATTCGGGATCAATCGTGGGAGAGGCGATCCCGCACGATCTGCTGGGTCAGCCCTCCAGCAGCGGATCGAGGCTCTCGAAGTGCTTGCCCTCCAGCATCTCCAGGCTGGCTCCGCCGCCGGTGGAGATGTGGCTGAGCGAACCGGCGAGCCCGATGGAATCCACCGCCGCCGCGGTGTCGCCCCCGCCGGCGACGGTTACGGCCCCTCGGGAGGTGGCGTCCGCCAGCGCTCGGGCCACGGCCGCGGTCCCGCGATCGAACGGCGGGGTCTCGAAGACGCCCATCGGGCCGTTCCAGACCACCGTGGCGGCGCCGCGGATCTCCGCCGTGAAGAGGGCTTCCGAAGCGGGTCCGATGTCCAGCCCCATCAGGTCGGCCGGAATGTCGCCGGCCACCGTCCGGGTGGCCGCGCCGGCGGCCAACTCCGCGGCGCAGACGTGATCGACCGGCAGGAGCAGTCGCGTGCCCTTGGCCCCGGCCAACTCGAGGATCGACTTCGCCTCCCCCACCATGTCCGCCTGTACTCGGCTTCGACCCATGGAGTGCCCCTGGGCCATCAGGAAGGTGTAGGCCATCGCTCCACCCACGAGGATCGAGTCGACGCGCCCGATGAGGTTGCGCAGCGCGAGCAGCTTGTCCGACACCTTCGCTCCGCCGAGGATCGCCACGAACGGCTTCTTCGGCGCCCGCAGCGTCTCGGAGAGGTACGCCAGTTCGCGGGCGAGCAGCAGTCCCGCCACGCAGGGCTTCGGCTTCATGGCCAGCGGGAGCGCCAGCATGCTGGCGTCGGTGCGATGGCTGGCGCCGAAGGCGTCGTTGCAGTAGATGTCCGCGAAGGAGGCGAGCTTCGCCGCGAACGCGGCGTCACCCTTCTTCTCTCCCTTCTCGAAGCGGAGGTTCTCCAGGAGAAGGACCTCGCCCGGCTTCAGGGCGGCGGCGGCGGCGGCGCTCTCGGCATCGGTGGGAAGCTTCCCCGCCAGTCGCACTCCGCCCTTCGCCTTGGCACCGAGCAGTTCCGCAAGCCGGGCGCGAACCGGGGCGGCGCTGTACTCGGCCTCGAATCCCTTGCCTTCGGGCCGGCCGAGGTGGCTGGCGGTCACCACGGAGCCGCCGCGGGAAAGCACGCTCGCCAGCGTGGGAACGGTGAGCCGGATGCGGCGATCGTCGGTGATCCGATCGCCCTCCAGCGGCACGTTGAAATCGGCGCGGACGAAGACTCGTTTGCCCGCCACCTCGACGCGATCGATGGTCAGTTTCGCCACGGGATCCTCCGAGCGGGGAATATACGGCGATGGGACGGACCCTCGTGATCGTCGGACCGACGGCCGGTGGCAAGACCACCATGGCGATCGCGCTGGCCGAGCGACTGGGCCGGGCGGAGATCGTCTCCGCCGATTCGATGCAGGTGTATCGCGGCATGGACCTGGGAACCGCGAAGCCCTCCATGGAGGAGCGCCGGGGAATCCCGCACCACATGATCGATGTCGCCGATCCGCACCAGGGTGAGTTCACGCTGGCGATGTGGCTTCGAGGCGCCCGCGAGGCGATCCAGGCGATCCATGGGCGCTCCGCCACGGCGGTGGTGGTGGGCGGGACCAACCTCTATGTTCGGTCGCTGCTCGAAGGAATCGCGGAAGTGCCGTCCGCGGATCCGGCGCTGCGGGACGAACTGGAGGCGCTTCCGCAGGAGCTGGCGCGGAGGCAGCTGGAGGCGATCGACCCCGAGACCGCGGCGAGGATCCACGCGAACGATCGTCGGCGAACGCTTCGAGCGCTGGAGCTGCATCGGCTCACGGCCAGGGCGCCGTCGGCGATCCGCACGCAGTGGAGCGACCGGCCGATCGAGCTTCCCGAGGGGACCTCGCTCATCGGGCTGGAGTGGGAGACGGACGAGATCAACCGCAGGATCAACGAGCGCGTGCGGAGGATGTTCGCCGGCGGCCTGGTGGACGAGGTGCGCGGGCTCCTCGCCCGCGGGCCGCTCACGCGACAGGCGGGCGCGGCGGTGGGATATGGGGAGGTCGCGCGGCACCTGGCCGGCGAACTTTCGCTGGAGGAGGCGGGCGAGCAGACGAAGATCCGCTCCCGCCGCCTGGGGAAGCAGCAGAGGACCTGGCTCCGTCGACTCAGGCTGCTGAAGGGCTCGAAATGGATCCCCGGGACCCTCGATCCTGACGCCCTGGCGGCAGCCGCGCTCGCCCAGTAGGTTATTGGCCTCCAGGAGGATTCACCTTGACGCCGGATCGGGCCGATCGCTTCAATCCGCCCCCCTGACCTCGATGGCCGCTCGCAGAAAACAACCAAGGGCCGACGCCTCCGCCCCGGGGGCCGAGTCGCCCGGTGCCCCCGTCGGCGAAGCGCCTCGGTCGCGCCGTCGTCCGGTTCGGACTCCCGTGGAGAACGGCGCGGATTCCGGGACGGACGCCGTCTCCTCCGCCGGCCGCAAGCTGGTGATCGTGGAGAGCCCGGCGAAGGCGAAGACCATCAACAAGTACCTCGGCGGCGACTTCGTGGTGAAGGCGTCGGTCGGCCACATCCGCGATCTGCCCGGCAAGGCGCCGAAGGGATCGAAGCAGCCGGTTCCCGGCGTCGACCTCGAGAACGACTTCGAGCCCGAGTACGAGGTGCTTCCCGAGAAGCAGAAGATCGCCACCGAGCTGCGCAAGGCGGCGAAGAGCGCCAGCGAGGTCTGGTTCGCCACCGACCTCGATCGCGAGGGCGAGGCGATCGCGTGGCACCTGGCGGAGCTGCTGGGCGTGAAGCCCGAGTCGGCGAAGCGCGTGGTCTTCAACGCGATCACGCGGGACGAGATCCGCCGCGCGTTCGAGCATCCCCGCCGGATCGACATCGACAAGGTGAACGCCCAGCAGGCGCGGCGCATCCTCGACCGCATCGTGGGCTACCAGGTCTCGCCGCTCCTCTGGAAGAAGGTGGCCCGCGGGACGAGCGCGGGCCGGGTGCAGAGCGTGGCGCTGCGGCTGATCGTGGAGCGGGAGCGCGAGATCCGGGCGTTCGTTCCCGACGAGCGCTGGGAGATCGACGCGGAGATGACCTTCAAGCTCGACCTCGCGTCGCAGCTCGGCCCGCAGTGGGAACAGTTCCAGGCGACGCAGGACGAGCGCGGTCGAGTGCCGAACCGGGCGGCGCGGCTCAAGTGGCTCTCGGAGCATGCGGCGCTGGAGGCCGAACTCGTGGAGCTCGATGGCGCCAAGTTCGAACTCGGCGCGACGGCCGAGGAGTCCGGCGGGAAGAACGGCCCGAAGGACCTGACCCCGGCGGTGCGCCGGGCCGCCGAGGCCGCGGGGCTCGTCGACATCGCGATCGAATCGAAGCTCGATCCCGCCGGCAAGGGTCCCGCCTCGGTCGTCCGCACGGTGCGCGGCCGCGTGGGTCCCGGCGTGCGCTACACCGTCGAGTCGATCGACCGCAAGCGCACCACCAGCCGGCCGTATCCCCCGTTCATCACCAGCTCGCTGCAGATCGGCGCGAGCAGCGTCCTGGGCTTCCACACCGACCGCACCATGGCGCTGGCGCAGCAGCTCTACCAGGGCGTGGCGATCGCGGGCGAGGGCCAGGTGGGACTCATCACGTACATGCGCACCGACTCGACCCACCTCTCCGGCGAGGCGATCGGCATGGCGCGGGATCACATCGGCCGGGCGTTCGGCGCGAAGTACCTGCCGGAGAAGCCCAACTTCTTCGGCTCGAGCAACAAGGCGGCGCAGGAGGCGCACGAGGCGATCCGTCCCACCGATGTCACGCGCACGCCGGCGTCGCTGCGCGGCAAGCTGAGCGACGAGCAGTGGAGGCTCTACGACCTCATCTGGCGCCGCTTCGTGGCCTGCCAGAT
The DNA here is from genome assembly GCA_964610365.1 of uncultured Isosphaeraceae bacterium. Classification (GTDB taxonomy): domain Bacteria; phylum Planctomycetota; class Phycisphaerae; order Phycisphaerales; family SM1A02; genus VGXK01. The sequence goes on along the minus strand of CAZSVT010000001.1, from coordinate 31,398 downwards.
GGTCAACGCCGAGTGGGACTCCACGAGCATCACGCTGCGGCGCAGCGATGCGGCGGCGCCGACGCCGGCGGCGAAGGCGCCGCTCTTCAGGGCGAGCGGTCGGCAGCTCGCCTTCGACGGCTTCTACAAGGCCTTCGGCGAACCGGAGTCGGCCGACGATCCGGTGCTTCCGGCGGAGCTGAAGGAGGGCGCGGCGCTGGCGCCCTTCTCGATCGAGCCGATCCAGAAGTTCAGCAGCCCCCCGCCGCGCTACACCGAGGCGAGTCTCGTCAAGAAGCTGGAGGAGGAAGGGATCGGCCGGCCGTCCACCTACGCGTCGATCATCAACACCATCGAGCGGCAGAAGTATGTCGAGCAGGTGGATCGGCGCTTCCACGCCACCGATCGCGGCATGGTGGTGTCGGACAAGCTGGTGCAGGGATTCCCCGAGCTGATGGATGTCGGCTACACGCGCGAGATGGAGAAGAAGCTCGACCAGATCGAGGACGAGCACATCTCCTGGCAGAAGATGCTGCGGGACTTCTACGGCCCGTTCCGCGAGGCGCTCGATCACGCCGACGAGCGCATGACGCACGCGAAGGCGGAGCTGGTGCCCGCGATCTACGCCTGCCCGAAGTGCGGCAGCCGCACCGCGTACCGCTTCGGGAAGAACGGCCGGTTCCTCTCCTGCACCGCGTATCCGGAGTGCGAGTTCGCCTGCCCCATCGACCGCGAGGGACGGCCGCAGTTGGCGCAGAAGATCGACCTGCTCTGCCCGGTGGACGGCTCGCCCATGGTGCTCCGTACCGGCCGCTTCGGCGACTTCCTCACCAGCGAGAACCCGAAGACCAAGTTCATCCTGAACCTCGACAAGAAGAAGCGCACGCTCAAGTTCCCGGCGCCGCCCCCGCTGCTCACCGAGCTGAAGTGCCCCAAGTGCGATGCGCCGCTCAATCTCCGCGAGGGCAAGCGCGGGCCGTGGCTCGGCTGCTCGCGCTTCCCCAAGTGCCGCGGTCGGGAACAGTGGACGAAGGTGGACGAGGCGACCAAGAAGCGGCTGGAGAAGGCGCTGGCCGAGCAGATGAAGAGCTTCGTGCCGCTCGAGCTCACGCGCCTGGACGGCCGGACCCCGGTGCCCAACGGCACGCCGCTGGAGGATCTCCTGCTCCCCGGCGAGCAGCTCGATCTCAAGGTCCACCCGGACGCCCAGCGCGAACTCCGCAAGGCGGGGTGATCCAATGCAACGGACGCCGGAGGCGGCGATCGATCGACGGTGACCGCGCGATCATCGATCACCTCCGTGACATCCCTAGAATGACCACGTGCTGATCAACGGCGTCAACTTCCCCGAGGCTGCGATCGCCGACTTCTGTCGACGCCACCATGTGGCGAGGCTCTCCGTGTACGGAAGCATCCTGCGCGCCGATTTCAGGCCCGACAGCGACATCGACATGCTGGTGGAGTTCGAGCCGGAGCGAACGCCCGGCATGATCGGCTTCGGCGGGATGATCCTGGAGCTCGGCGAGCTCCTCGGTCGTCGAGTCGATCTTCGTACGCCATTCGATCTCTCTCGCCACTTCCGCGACCGCGTGCGCGGCGCGGCGCGGCTGCTGCATGCCGCCTGATCCGCAACATCGCGAGATCGACGATCGCATCCGGCTCGAGCACATGCTCGAGGCCGCACGGGACGCGCGTCGATTTGTCGAAGGTCGAACGCGCCAGGATCTTGATCGTGACTCGATGTTGTTGCGGGCACTGACCAACGCGGTTCAACAGATCGGCGAGGCCGCGGCCCGGATGAGTGATGCAGGCCGATCGCGAGTTCCGCAGATCCCTTGGGGACAGATCGTCGCGATGCGCCATGTGCTCGTTCATGTGTACTGGGGAGTCGATCACGATCGGCTCTGGTCGACGGCGACACAGGATCTGCGAACGCTGACCGATTCGCTCGAAGCCGCATGTAGCGCCTGGCCACTCGGGGATTGACACCTGCCAGGCGCACGATCGAGCGCACCATCGTGCTCACTCGACACTCATCTCTCCTCGCCCGGGGCAGCCGCGATCGTCGGCACCGAGTTCGATGAGCAACCGCAGGTATTCACGCGGCAGCTCGAGGGATGCGGCGGCGCAGAGCGGAGGCCCCAGGAGCGGGTGGTCGCGATTCGGATCGGCGCCGGCGGCGACGAGCATCCGCGCCATGTCCGGCTGTCGGAACGCCAGGGCGATGGTGATGGTCGGGGTGTCGTCGGCGTCGGGCGCCGCGCCGGCGTCGAGCACGCGGCGCAGCATGGTGAGGTCTCCGCTCAGGACCGCGGCCACCGTGGCGCTCGCCGGGCGCTCCGGCTCGATCTCCGCGCCGGTCTCCAGCAGCATGGCAAGCGGGGCCTGCCGGCGCCAGCGCACCGCCTCGGGCATCGCCCGCGATCGCTCGACGATCGTCGCGAGCGACCTCCCCTGGATTCGCCCCTCCGAGTCGCTGCAGCGCCGGTACCAGGCGAGGAGCGTCTCGAGCACGCGGGGATCGGGCGAGCGCGCCGCGTGGAACAGCAGGGAACCGCTCGTGTCAGGAAAGCACCACCACTCCTCGCCGCGAGCGGCGGGCGAGTCGGCGAGGATGCGCTCGATCGTCTCCGCATCCGACTCCTCTGCGGCCACTCTCAACGCTCCGCAGAGCGCCACCGCGGCACCGTTCGCCGCGTCGCCGGATGTCGCGAGCGTCTGCAGCGTGCGCACCAGTTCGTCGATGGTCGATCGGGCCCGGCCTCGAATCGCCTCCTCGAGCGGATGCGGGTCATCGCTGCCGTAGAGCGAGCCGACGGGGTCGATGCCGTGGGCGATCATCGCCTTCACCAGATCGAGCCGATCCAGTCTGGCCGCCAATGTCAGGGCAGTCGCTTCCTCGCACCACCCATATGAGCAATCCCTGCCGGCCGCCTCGAAGCGGATCCTGTCGATCTCGGCGATCACCTCGGCCACGGTGCCGCGACGCAGCGCCGACTCGAGCGGCCTCTCGAACGATCGCGCGTGGAGATGAAGGAGCGACGCCATCACCCCGTCGGCGAGGAGCACGAGGGACAGCACCACCGAGGTCAGAGCGAACACCCGCCGCGATGGCTGCGGCGCACGAGCGGGCCGCGTGCGACCGCACTCGGGGCACCTGGCCGACGATCCGGCGCCGAGCTGATGGCCGCACCAGGCGCATCGAGAGCGGCGGAGTCGCCGCCATCGTCGCAGCCCGCGCAGGGCCGATGGCGAGACGAAGAGCACGCCCCACGCGCCGGCGAACGCGGCCGCGTCCACGAGGAATCCGGACGCGATCGGCGCGAGCGGCAGTTGGGCGACGACACCCTGAGCCAGCGTGAACGGGCCGAGATGCAGGAGCTGCCGTTCAGCGGGCCAGACCGGCGATCGCTCGAGGAGACCGAGCGATACCTGAACGATCGGGATGCCTTGATCGAGGCCCCAGGTGGTCGGGATCGGCTCGCTGGGGCCCGTATCGCTCCCGCTCGTGTACCGCCAGCGCTCGACCGCGCGCATCGACCTCATCGGCCATCCGTGCGTCATCTGGTTGACGGCCTCGTCGCCCTCGCACGGAACGCGAGCGCCATCCAAGAACGGCAGATCTTCGGGTCGGAGCGGTGTCGGATCCAGGTCGACGACGAGAACACCGGCCTCCCCCGGCTCGATGCCGGTGTGCGTCGACGCGACGCCGAAGTCGTAGGACCAGCGGATCCAGCCGGTGGTCGTCAGGCGAGCTCCCGTGTCGTTGCTCTGCACACTCCACGACACGACCGGGTCGCCGCGAAACCAGATCTCGCTCACCCCGGCGGAAACCCACGCCACGAGCACCGTCGTCGCGCAACCGAGGAGGGCGAGCAGCGTGATGAAGATCACCCACCGGCGCACGCGCAAAGTGTACGGCCGGTCCGTGACCGCGCCCCTACGATGCCTCCATCGCACGCCTCGGAGGACCTCATGCCGACGCATCCATCATCCACCAGTCGAACCGCCGGCGCCCCATCCACCGCCCGCGTCTACGCGTGGTCGTCGCTTCCGACCGACACGCCGATGCCGAAGATCACGCGTCAGCGCGTTCCCGGCGAACACGCGATGCTCGCAAGCGTGGTCCTCGAGAAGGGCTTCTTCCTCGCGTCGCACCACCATCCCAATGAGCAGTTCGCGATCGTGCTCGAAGGCAGGATGCGCTTCGTGATCCACGAGGGAACGCCCGCGGAGGAGACGCCCACGCTCGGCCCGGGACAGGTCCTGGTGATCCCGCCGAACGTGCCGCACTCGGCGGAAGCGCTCGAGCGCACGAAGATCCTGGACGTCTTCAGTCCGCCGAGCGCCGGCACCGGCGTCGACGCGCCTCCGGCGGCGGGCAAGGTGAGCCGCTGAGCGTCGGCGACAGCCCTTCCGACCGCCGGGCCCGCGACGCGGCGGACCGTCGATGCCAGGACGGTGCATGCGATCCACCGACGCATGCGAGGCGAGCCTCTCCGCGGCAAGGCCGCGCCTGCTTCCGCGCGGACGCGCTGCTAGCCTGAGCGTTCGGCCGCCGACGCGCGGCCGATGAGGGCACCGCATGGCCGATCTCACCGTTCGCGTCAACGGACTGTCGCTGCCGAATCCCTTCGTGATCGGGTCGGGTCCTCCCGGCACGAACGCCAATGTGATCGGCAAGGCCTTCGAGGAAGGCTGGGGGGCGGTGATCGCCAAGACGATCAGCCTCGACGCCTCCAAGGTCGTCAATGTGCAGCCGCGCTACGCGCGCCTCCGCGCCCCCGGCTCGCGCGAGGTCTTCGGCTGGCAGAACATCGAGCTCATCAGCGATCGCCCCTTCGACACCTGGATCGAGGAGTTCCGCCAGGTGAAGAAGCAGCACCCGAAGGGCGTGCTCATCGCGTCGATCATGGAGGAGTATCGGCGCGACGCGTGGATCGAGATCGTCAAGCGCGTGCAGGACACCGGCGTCGACGCGCTCGAGCTCAACTTCTCGTGCCCGCACGGATTGCCCGAGCGCCGCATGGGCGCGGCCATGGGTGAAGACCCGTCGATCCTCGAGGAGGTCTGCGGCTGGGTGAACGCGGTGGCGACCGTTCCGGTGTGGGCCAAGATGACGCCCAACATCACGCACATCGAGGATCCGGGGCGGGCGGCACTCCGCGCCGGCTGCGAGGGCCTGAGCGCCGTCAACACCATCCTCTGCGTCATGGGCGTCGATCTCGAGACGCTTCGACCGGAGCCGACGGTGGAGGGGTACACGGTGCCGGGCGGGTACTCCTGCATCGCGGTGCGCCCGGTCGCGCTTCGAATGGTCATGCAGCTGGCGACGATGATGCGAACGGAGTTCGCCGGCGCGGGACCGGACGGCACGCCGCGCTCGCTCTCGGCGATCGGCGGCGCGGAGACGGGCGCCGACGCGGCGCAGTTCATCCTGCTCGGCGCCGAGACGGTGCAGGTCTGCACCGGCGTGATGAAGCACGGCTACGGCCTGGTGCAATCCATGTGCACGGACCTGGCCGCGTTCATGGATCGCAAGGGTTTCGCCACGATCGAGTCGTTCCGCGGGCATGCGCTCCAGTACTTCACGACGCACGCGGACCTGGTGCGGCGCCAGGCCGACGCGCGCGCCGCCAGGAAGGCCGCCGCCGACGGTGTCGTGCGGCGCGACGGCGACTGGAAGGGCGACGACTTCGTGCGCCAGAGCGAGAATCTCGTGTCGAACAAGGGCGACTAGCGACGCCTCGCCGGACGCACGCATCGACGCCGCACTGCCATGTCCACCCCACCGCTGCTCGTCACCAACGGCCGCATCGTCACCGCCTCGGACGACTTCCGCGGAGACATCCTCGCCGTCGACGGCGTCATCGAGCGCATCGAGCGCCGCATCGATCCCGCCTCCGTGCCGCGCGGTGCCACGGTCGTCGACGCGCAAGGCAGGTTCGTCTTCCCCGGCTTCATCGACCCGCATGTGCATGTGCACCTGCCCTTCATGGGCACGCACGCCAAGGACACCTGGGAGAGCGCGTCGCAGGCGGCGCTCGTCGGAGGCACGACGACGCTCATCGAGATGATCTGCCCCGGCAGGCAGGACGATCCGCTCGAAGCCTTCGAGACCTGGCTCGGCAAGGCGAAGGCCGGCGCCTCCTGCGACTTCGCGTTCCACATGGGCGTGACGCGCTTCGACGACGCCGCCGAGCGGGCGTTCCGGGAGATCGTTCGTCGCGGCGTGACCAGCTTCAAGGTCTTCCTCGCCTACAAGGGCGCGCTGGGCGTGGACGATCGCGAGCTCTTCGCCGCGATGCGCCTGGCGCGCGAGCTGGGCGTCGTCGTCACCGCGCATTGCGAGAACGAGACGCTCGTCGACGAAGCGCAGCGCGCCCTCGTCTCCGCCGGACGGACCGGACCGGAGTGGCACGAGCCGAGCCGGCCGCCGCGCGTGGAGGCGGCGGGCGTGCACCATCTCATGGCCTTCGCGGAGGCGACCGGCGCCGAGGTCTATGTGGTCCACACCTCGTGCGACGAGGCGGTGCGCGAAGCGCTCGCGGGCATCGGCCGCGGCGTGCGTGCCCATGTGGAAGTGGTCGTTCCGCACCTCGTGCTCGATCGCTCCTTCGCGGAGCGCCCCGGATTCGAAGGGGCCAAGTTCGTCATGTCGCCGCCGTTGCGCGACGCATCGCAGCCGCCGCGACTGTGGAACTGGCTTCGCTCGGGCGTCATCGAGACGGTGGCCACCGATCACGCGCCGTTCGACTTCGAGCCGCAGAAGCACATGGGGCGCGACGACTTCACCCGGATTCCCAACGGCATCCCCAGCGTCGAGGATCGCGTGAACCTGCTCTGGACCCACGGGGTGTGCACGGGGCGCATCGACCTGCGCACCTTCGTGGCGAGCGCCAGCACCAACGCCGCGCGGATCTTCGGACTGAAGGGCAAGGGCTCGATCGCCGTCGGCGGCGACGCGGACCTGGTGATCTACGACCCGAACTTCCGGGGGCGCATCACCGCGGCCCATCACCGCATGGCCACCGACTACAGCGCCTTCGAGGGCTGGGAGCTCAAGGGGCGGCCGAGCGTGGTCGTGCGCCGCGGCGAGATCGTGGCCCGGGACGGCACGTTCGTCGGTCCGGGCGGCGGCGGTCGGCTCGTGCCGCGCACGGCGTCCGGCGCCGGCCCGACCGCCGCACCACGCGCGTGACTCACGCGCCCGCCGCGCCGCCGAGCGCCTGGTCGAGCACCTCGAGCAGGAAGTCGATGTCCGCCTGCTCGATGCACATGGGCGGCTTGATCCGCAGCACGTTCCCGAAGAGCCCGCCCTTGCCGACGAGCACGCCCATCTCGCGGCAGCGCTCGAGCACCTCCGCGGCCAGCGCCGGCGCCGGCACCTTGGTGCGCGGATCCTCCACGAGTTCGGCACCGACCATCAGGCCGCGCCCGCGCACATCGCCCAGCTTCGGATGGCGCTTCTGAAGCTCGCGCAGTCCGCCGATCAGTCGCGCGCCGAGCTCCTTCGCGCGAGCCTGGATGCCGTCCTCCAGGATCACCTCGAGCGTGGCGAGCCCCTGCGCCATGCTCACGGGGTTCCCGCCGTAGGTGTTGAAATGCAGCCGCTGCGTGAAGGCCTTGGCGATCTCAGGCCGCGTCACCACGCAGCCGAGCGGGGCGCCGTTGCCGATGCCCTTGGCGAGCGTGACGATGTCGGGCGTGACGCCGTGATTCTGGAATCCCCAGAACGCATCGCCGGTGCGGCCGAAACCGGTCTGCACCTCGTCGCAGATGCACAACCCGCCCGCCGCACGCACGCTCGCGTAGACCTCCCGCAGGTAGCCGGGCGGCATCTCGATCGCGCCGCCGACGCCGAGGATCGGCTCGGCGATGAACGCGGCGACCTTGCCGGAGGTTCCGGTCCGGATCAGGTCCGCGACATCGTCCGCGTAGCGCCGGCCGGCCTCCGCGTCGTCGGAGCCCCAGGGTCCGCGGTAGCGATCGGGCAGTCTCGCATGCTGCACGCCGAGCCCGTGCGGGAACGGCTGCTTCCAGGTGGAGAGCCCGCTCAATCCCATCGTGGCGCTCGACATGCCGTGATAGGCGTGCCGCAGCGCGATCACGTCGAAGCTTCCCGTGAAGGCGCGCGCCATCATCACGGCGAGATCGTTCGCCTCGCCGCCGGAGTTGGTGAACGCGCAGACGCTCAGCCCCGACTCCTTCGGGAAGGTCGACGCGAGCTTCTTCGCGAAGAGCGCCGCGTTCGGGTGGAGATAGATCGTGGTCGTGTGCTGGAGCCGCTCGTTCTGACGGCGCACCGCGTCCACCACGCGCGGATGGCAATGGCCCACGCTCACGGTCACGATGCCCGCGAACGCATCGAGGTAGCGGCGCCCCGTCTCGTCGAAGAGCCACTGCATGTGGCCCTCCACGACCATGATCGGCTCGCGGTAGTAGGTGATGAGCGACGGCGTCAGGAACTCGCGGCGCAGCGCCAGCACCTCGGCGCGACTCGGCCCCGCATAGGGCTGCGGTCGATGAGCGCACGGCGGCATGCGGGGCGGCGCGGCGGCGGTGCTCTTGGCGGCGGTCGACATGGATCCCTCCAGGGTCAGGCGCGGTCGGTCGCGGACATCGCCGGCGGGCCGTTCCCGTGGCGCGAGAGCGCCCAGTAGACCACGCCCGCCAGCGGCAGTCCCACGAACCACGCCCACGAGTAGATCGCGTCGAAGATCGGCGGTGCGATCGATCGGCCGGAGACGGCATGCACGAATCCGGGCAGGTTGGGGGCGACGCCGACGGCCAGCGCGATCATCGCGCTCCATCGAACGCCGGCGAACGGACCGCGCGGGTCGTAGAGCGCCTGCACATCGAGTCGCGTGCGCCGCAGGACGAAGTAGTCGGCGAGCATGATGCCGGCGATCGGACCGAGCAGCGCCGAGTAGCCGATCAGCCAGGTGAACACATAGCCCTGGAGCGTCTCGAGCAGCTTCCACGGCATCATCACCACGCCGATCACGCAGGTGATCGCGGCGCCGCCGCGGAAGCCGATCCGGCGCGGCGCCAGATTGCTGAAGCCGTTGGCGGGACTCACCACATTGGCCGCCACGTTGGTGGTGAGCGTGGCCAGCACGATCGCCAGCATCGCCAGCGACACGATCGCCGGCGACGCATGGAGCCTTCCCACGAGCACCACCGGATCCCAGATCGCCTCGCCGAAGACCACCACCGTCGCGGAGGTCACCGCCACGCCGATGAACGCGAAGAGCGTCATCGTGAGCGGCAGACCGAGCAGCTGCCCCGACGCCTGCACGCGCTGCGACCGGCAATAGCGCGTGAAGTCGGGAATGTTCAGGCTGAGCGTCGCCCAGTAGCCGACCATCGCGGTGAGCTGCGGCAGGAAGACGCGCCAGGCGCTCGTCCCGGAAGGCAACCGCGACGCCGGCAGCAGGTCGGCGGCCTTCGGAACGGCGCGCACCGCCCAGACGAGCAGCGCCACGCCGCACAACAGGAGGAACGGCGACGCCCACGACTCGAGCACCCGGATGCTCTGGATGCCGCGGAGCACGATGACCAGGTGGATCGCCCAGAATCCGAGGAAGCACGCGAGCTGCGGGAGCGTGATCCCGAGCAGCGGAGGCGGCGACCACGCGCTGGGATCGATCCAGCCCATCGACGCGAGGATCTGCGCGATCGCCGCGCCGCCGATCCAGGTCTGGATGCCGAACCAGCCGCACGCCACGAGCGCGCGCGCGATCGACGGCACCTGCGCGCCGGCCGTGCCGAAGCTCGATCGCACGAGCACCGGAAACGGAATGCCGTACTTGGTGCCTGCATGGCCGTTGAGGATCATCGGCACGAGCACGATGAGATTCCCGAGCAGCACCGTGCCGATCGCCTGCCACCACGAAAGCCCCGCGCCGATCATTCCGGCGCAGAGCATGTAGCTGGGAATGCACACCGCCATGCCGATCCAGAGCGCGGCGACATGCCAGGTGCCCCAGGTGCGCGCCTCCGGCGGCGTCGGAGCGAGATCGGCGTTCGAGAGTGGGGACGCGTCGGCGTCCGAGGATCGTGGGCCGGGCGCGGCGCCGCTCATGCCTTCAGCGCCGTCGTGCGCGTGTAGCTCTCGGGGCGGCGATCCCGGAAGAACTGCCAGGTGTCGCGCACCTGCCGGATCTGGTCGAGGTCGAGATCGGCCACCACCACCTCGTCCCTGGCGCGCGACGCCTCCGCGATGATCCTGCCGCGCGGATCGCAGAAGTAGCTCTGGCCGTAGAACTCGCCGATGTTCCACGGCGCCTCCGTGCCGACGCGATTGATCGCGCCCACGAAGAACTGGTTCGCCACCGCGTGCGCCGGCTGCTCCAGCTTCCACAGGTACTCGCTCAGCCCCGCCACCGTGGCGCTCGGATTGAAGACGATCTCGGCGCCGTTCAGGCCGAGCTCGCGCGCCGCCTCCGGGAAGTGGCGGTCGTAGCAGATCATGACGCCGATCCGACCCGCGCTCGTGTCGAAGACCGGGTAGCCGAGGTTTCCCGGGGTGAAATAGAACTTCTCCCAGAAGCCGGGCTTGCAGTGCGGAATGTGGTGCTTGCGGTACTTGCCGAGGTACGTGCCGTGCTCGTCGATCACCGCCGCGGTGTTGAAGTAGACGCCTGGAAGATCCACTTCGTAGATCGGCACCACCAGGATCATGCGGTGCTCCCTGGCCACTTTCTGCATCAGCGTGATCGTGGGACCGTCCGGAATCGGTTCGGTCATGCCGTACCAGCGCTCCTCCTGCTCGGCGCAGAAGTAGGGACCGTTGAAGACTTCCTGGAGGCAGCAGACCTGCGCGCCGCGCCGAGCCGCTTCACCGATCAGTTCCAGATGCCGATCGATCGCCGCCTTCTTGATCGACTCGAGCGGTGCATCGCAGCGCCCGGGGAAGGCGGCCTGCACGAGTGCGGCACGGGTGATGCGCGGCATGATGCTCCTTCGGGCCGCGCTAGAGCCAGCGCGAGACCGTGACCTTCGACCTGGTGAAGAAGCGGACGCCGTCCTCGCCGTTGGCGTGCAGATCGCCGAAGAACGACTGCTTCCAACCCGCGAAGGGGAACGCCGCCATCGGCGCCGGAACGCCGACATTGATGCCGACCATCCCCGCCTGCACCAGCGATCGGAATCGACGCGCGTCGTGGCCGCTCGAGGTGAAGAGCACGCTCATGTTGCCGTAGCGCGAACGGTTCACCGTGGCGATCGCCGCATCGAGCGTCGACTCGCGCATGACGGCGAGCACGGGTCCGAAGATTTCCTCCTCCACCACCGCCATGCCCGGGCGGGCGCGATCGATGATCGACGGCCCGGTGAAGCATGCGCCCGCGGGACACGGATGCGTGCGTCCGTCGAGCACGATCTCCGCGCCTTCGCGCTTCGCCGTCTCGATGGCTCGCTCCACGCGCGCCTTCGCTTCCGCGTCGACGAGCGGCCCCATGCCGACGCCCGCGTCGCCACCGGGTCCCACGCGAATCGCCTTCGCCCCGGCGACCAGCGCCGGCACGAGCCATTCGGCGGAATCCCCCACCGCCACCGCCACGCTTCCGGCCAGGCAGCGCTGCCCCGCGTTGCCGAAGGCGGAGCCGAGCAGCCCCTCGACGGCGGCCTCTCGATTGGCGTCGGGCATCACGATCGAATGGTTCTTGGCGCCGCACATGCATTGGGCGCGCTTGCCCGCGCCCGTCGCGGTCCTGTAGATGTGCTCGCCCGCGCGCGTCGAGCCGACGAACGACACTGCGCTCACCTGTTCGTGCGTGATGAGCGCGTCGACCACGCTCGGACCGCCGTGGACGACATTGAGCACGCCGGGAGGCAGGCCGGCCTCGAGCGCCAGCTCCGCCGCGCGCGTGGCGCTGAGCGGCACCTTCTCCGACGGCTTGAGCACGAAGGTGTTGCCGCACGCGACGGCCATCGGCCACATCCAGAGCGGCACCATGACGGGGAAGTTGAAGGGCGTGATGCCCACGCACACGCCCAGCGGCACGCGATCGACGACCGAGTCGATGCCGACGCCGCCCTGGTCCTCCGTTCGGCAGAAGCTCGTCGACACGGCGATCTGCGGAAGCGATCGGCCCATCAGCAGCGCCGGAGCGCCGCAGGCGAATTCCACGCAGTCGATGCCGCGCCGAACGCTGCCGAGCGCTTCGGCCTTCGTCTTGCCGTGCTCGGCGACGACGATGTCGGCGAGTTCGCCCGCCTTCGCCTCGAGCAGCGCCTTGTAGCGGAAGAGCACCTGCACGCGGTCGCCGACGGGCGTCGCCGACCAGGCCGGGAACGCATCGAGCGCCGACTGCACGGCGGCCTCGGCGCTCGCGAGCGATTCAAGCGGCGCTGCGCTCCGCGGCTGCCCCGTGGCGGGATCGGCGTTCGTCCGGTGCACCGTGGCCGTCGCCTCGGTGATCTTCCTTCCGCCGATGAGGTGATGGATGGTTGGTGCGTGCATGGCGTCTTCGTGCGGGCCGCAGGCCGCGGTCCGCTTCATCGGCCGATTGTCGTGGGCTGCTGCCGGAAACGCAACGACGCGGACGGCGATCGATGCCATCGGCGCCGCCTGGAAGCGGCCCGTGGCCGTCGATCCGTGACGTCATGGCGGACTCCACGCTTCCGGACCGCCCGACCTCCTGCTCGATACTCGTCCCCAGGCGAAGCATCCGACGAGCCGCCGCACCAGCGGGAGGCCGCGATCCCCCGCCTCATGCGGGCGGGCCCACCCTTCGCGGCGCCTCCCGGCGAACCGCCGCCATCACGCCGGCGCGCGCTTCGCGACGCGCGAGGGATAGAACGCCAGCAGCAGCACCAGGCATCCGAGGGCGATCCACATCGGCACCGAGAAGAGCCGGGTGAAGTCCATGACCATCTCCGGCTCGCCCGCGGCGTTCCGCATCACCAGGCCCGCGGCGTCGAGTCGCGGCACCTTGGCGAAGTTGCCCACCACCGCCGTGGCGAAGTAGCTGCCGACGATGATGCCGATCCCGATGAAGACGAGGTTGTAGAGGTTCTGCGCGGTCGCCCGGACATCCGGCGTCGTCCACTCGTCGACCACCATGAAGGCCACGAAGATGAAGCAGCCGAAGCAGAGGCCGTGCAGCGCCACGCCGATGAGCACCGGCGTCAGTTCCGGCGCGTACGCGAAGATCGCCATGCGCGCCGCGTAGGCCGCGAGCCCGACCATGAGCAGCCACTTCCGCGCCACCACCGGCGCCACGAGCGGCATGAGCGCCAGCACCGCGATCTCCGTCATCTGCCCGATCGTCATGAGCCCGCCGCCGCCCACGCCGAAGATCTCGTTCACCGCCTTCGCGAACTTGTCGGCGTCGACGCTCGCGGCCGTGTTCTGCACCTTGCCGACGAACTCGCTGGTGAAGATGAAATAGAACTGGTGGATCATGCTCACCGGGATCGAGATCAGGAAGAGCGTGATCAGGGGCTGGTGACGGATCTCCCGCAGCGCCTCGGCGAGCGCGAACTGCTCGCGGGCCTGCCTCGCCGGCGGTGTGTGCGGAAGGGTGAGGCAGTAGAACGCCATCACCACGCCGAGCCCGGCGCTCAACTGGAACGCGAACGCCCGACCCGCGTTCTGCGCCGCCTCCACCGCCTGCGGTGCGACGCCCGCGGGCGTGTGCCACCGCAGCAGCGCCTGCCCCACCGCGATGCCCGCCGCGATCCAGCCGACCGTGCCCCAGAGGCGGATCAGCCCGAACTGGCGATCACGATCCGCGAGGTGGGCGAACGCCAGCGAGTTGGTCAGCGCCAGGGTCGGCGCGTAGACGAATCCGTAGAGCGCGCTGAGGACCAGGAAGACCGGGAAGGAGCCGACGTAGGCCAGCGAGAGCACCAGCACCGCGCCGACGAGATGGCTGGCGGCCAGCAGCTTCTCGGTGGCGATGTTCCGGTCGGCGAGCTGACCCGCGAGGAACGGCCCGAAGATGGCCCCGACCGCGCCCGCCGAGAGGCACAGTCCCGTCTGTTCCAGCGTGAATCCCCGATGCCCGAGCAGGAACGGATAGAGGATCGGCAGCCACGCGCCCCAGATCGCGTACTGCAGGAACATCATCACGCTCAGGCGCAGGCCGACCATCGCGGGGGCGCCCGCGGATCCGCTCGGGACGAAGTGCGAAGGCGTCTGGTCCGACCCCATCGAGTGCCTCCTTCCGTGGCGGCGGCGAGGATACGGCGCTGGCGGGCGGCGTGCAGGTCGACGGCTCGCGTAGAATCCGCCGACGCATGCAGCCACGACGCACGACGCGCCAGGTGACGGTGGGAGACGATCGGGTCGGCCGGGTCCGGATCGGCGGCGACGCCCCCATCTCCGTCCAGACGATGACCGCCGGGTACACCCACGAGATCGACGCCTGCGTGGCGGAGATCGAGCGCTACCGCGAGGCCGGCGCCGACATCGTCCGCGTGGCGGTTCCCGAGCGCAAGGACACCGAGGCCCTGCGCGAGATCATCCGGCAGGTCCGCATCCCGATCGTGGCCGACGTGCACTTCCACTACCAGCGGGCGCTCGAGGCCGTGGAGGCGGGCGTGCACAAGATCCGCCTCAACCCCGGCAACATCAGCGACCGCGAGCAGGTGAACAAGGTCATCGACGCCTGCCGGGAGCGGAAGATCCCCATCCGGATCGGCGTGAACGAAGGCTCGATCATCGAGCGCAAGGACAAGCAGCGCCGTGCCGCCGAGCTGGGCATGTACTTCGAGGGGCACAAGTCGGGGCACCTGCTGGCGCTCATGATCGCCAAGCTCGAGGAGTACCTGGAGATCTTCGACGCCCGGGACTTCCACGACGTCGTGATCAGCGCCAAGTCGATGGACGCCACGCTGGTGATCGACGCCTACACGGAGATCAGCCGGCGATTCGACTATCCGCTGCACCTGGGCGTCACCCACGCGGGACCGAAGACGACCGGCGCCATCCGCTCCGTCGTCGCCCTGGGAACGCTCATCGCCAACGGCATCGGCGACACGGTGCGCATCAGCTACGCCAGCGACCACATCGACGAGGTGAAGGACGCGCTGGAGATGCTCTACTGCCTCGACAAGCGCACGCGGCGCGGGGTCGACCTCATCGCCTGTCCCACCTGCGGGCGCATCCAGGTGGACCTCTTCGCGCTCGTCAAGGAAGTGGAGCGCACGCTGGCGCGGGAGATCACGCTGCCGATCAAGGTGGCGGTGATGGGCTGCGTGGTGAACGGTCCCGGCGAGGCGGAAGGCGCGGATGTGGCCGTCTTCGCGGGCGACCGCCGCGGCATCATCTATGTCCAGGGCCAGCGCGTGGCGAACGTGCCGGAGGAGGAGATCCTCCCGAAGCTCCTGGAGCACTGCCGGGCGTTCCAGGATCGGGTGAACCGGGGCGAGGCGAAGCTTGGCGAGAAAGTGGTGGAGATCGTGCCGCCGGACCCCATCGGGGAACTCGGGTCTGGCATCGAGAAGATCAAGGCCGGCCTCGTGGAGAAGGTGACGGTCGGGGGCCGGTAAGGTCAAGTTTCATGGAGCATCGACGGGCGGAGAACCGTATCTTCTGCCGGAACACCGGAGACCTCCGCATGGATATGCCCACCAAGGACGGCCGTCCCGCCGGCTTCACGCTGGTCGAGATGCTCATCACGCTGGCGATCATCGCCCTGCTGATGGGCCTGCTGCTCACGGGACTGCGCTCGGCGCGCAATACCGCGCGCGAGGGGAGGCAGCTCAACAACCTGCGGCAACTCTTCGTGGCATGGCACACCTACGCCACCACCAATGACGAGGCGCTGCTGCCGGGCTTCGTGGACACCGGCGTGCAGACGAACTGGAAGATCAAGGTCCGCAACAGCTCGGGCCAGCAGGTGAACCCGGCGCTCTGCCAGACCTATCCGTGGCGCCTCGCGGGCTACCTCGATTACGGCACCGAGCTGATGCTTGGGTACCTCGACCAGGCCGGCACCGACTTCCAGACCAGCGTCTACGACGGCGGCACGCGCCCCTTCACCATGCCCACCGAGCTCACGCCGTGCGAAGGCCTGGCCGGATCCGCGGCGGCGCTGCAGCCGGAGTTCGGCATGAACTCCTTCTACCTCGGCGGCTGGTGGACGCTCAACGGCACCACGCCCACCATGCGCTTCATGGACGCCAAGCGGCCCACGCCCGGCGCGCCGATCACGCCGGTGGCGCGGACCGTGGCCCAGATCTCGCGGCCGGAGAACATCGTCGCCTTCGCGTCCAGCACCTATTCCGAGGCCGGCCAGATCAAGGGCCCGGAGGAGATCGAGTCCGGATCGGCGTGGGTGGTTCCGCCCTGGCTCGGCGGCCAGAAGATCTGGGAGCTCGGCAACGACGGCATCGACGAGGGCGCCATCTCCGTGCTCGTGCCCCAGGCGGTCCCGCTGCGTCGATTCAACATGATCCCCTACGGCGCCGCCGACGGCAGCCAGCGCAACGGCTCCTACAGCGAGCTGCGCGACATGAAGGCCTGGACCAATCGCCAGGACCTCAGCGGCACCGAAGGGTACGGGGCGGTCCACACCGAGAACTGACGCTTGAGCGGCGCTTCAGGCGGCACGGTCACCACGCTCGAAGCCTGCCCGCGCTGCGGGCTCGTCCATGCGGTCCCTCCGGTGCCCGATGGATTCGCGGCGTCGTGCACGCGCTGCGGCTCGCCCATCGAGCGGCATCTTCGCGGCAGCCTGGAGCGCACGGCCGCCCTCTCGCTGGCGGCCCTCGTCATGTACCTGCCGGCCAACCTCCTGCCGATCATCACCCTCGAACGGTTGGGCGCCCGCCGCGAGACGACCGTCTGGCAGGGCGTCACGGACCTCTTCGATCACGGGAGCTGGGGCGTGGCCACCATCGTCTTCGTGGCGAGCATGGTCATTCCGCTGATGAAACTCGTCGGCCTGGCATGGCTCTGCTCCGCCGCCGGGCGACGCGCCGGTCGGCGCGAGCGAGGTCGACTGCATCGCGTGCTGGAGGCGCTGGGCCCGTGGGCGATGATCGACGTCTTCCTCGTGTCGATCCTGGTGGCCACGGTGAAGCTCGGCGACCTGGCCTCCGTGGTGCCGGGGCCCGGGCTCGCCGCCTACACGGCGCTGGTGGTGCTCTCGCTGCTGGCGTCGGCCAGCTTCGATCCCCGTCTCGTCTGGGAGGATGATGCGGGAGCCGCCGCATGACCACCACTCCGCCCGCGCCCATCGTCCGCCGCACGCGCGGCATCTCCCCCGTCTGGATCGTCCCGCTGGTGGCGCTGGCCGTGGCGGCGGCACTGGTGCTGCGCGACTGGCTCTCCCAGGGACCTCGCTACGAGGTGGCGGTGCCCAGCGCCGACGGGCTCGAGGCCGGGCGAACGCCGGTCAAGTGCGCCGGCGTGGTGGTGGGGCGCGTGGTGACGGTGACGCTCGACGCGGAGGGACTCCGGCCCATCGCCGAGATCGAACTCGAGCCCTGGGCCCGCAGGCTCCTGCATGCGGACTCGAAGTTCTGGATCGAGCGCCCCGAGATCTCGCTCCAGGGAATCCGCGGACTCGGAACGCTCGCCAGCGGGCCCTTCCTCGCGGTGGAGGCGGGGCGCCAGGGAACGGCGCCGCGGCGCTTCGAAGCCCTGCCGCGCCCGCCGATCGCCGATGCGCCGGGGCTCCTGGTCGAACTGCGGGCCACCCGCCTGCGGGCGCTGCGCCGAGGCTCGCCGGTCCTCTACCGCGACTTTCCCGTGGGACAGGTGATCGATCTGGCGATGGCGGGCGACTCCCGGAGCGTCGCCGTCACCGTCCGCATCGAGCCTCGCTATGCGTCGCTGGTCCGAACGGGCAGTCGATTCTGGAACGCCTCGGGCTTCTCCATGGACCTGGGCATCACCGGGCTCTCGACGCAGGTGGAGAGCCTGGAGAGCGTGCTGGTGGGCGGCGTGGGATTCGCCACGCCGGATCCACCGGGCGACGCCGCGACCACGGGCGCGATCTTCGAACTCGCCGACAAGCCCGACGCCAAGTGGCTCACCTGGTCGCCGGCGATCGAACTCGGCGCGCCGCGCTGAGCGCCGCGCGCCCGACGGGCGCACCGCGCACGACGAATGGTGGCCGGCGCCCCGCGCCCGCCGATTCGCTCAGGGCGTCTCGACGCAGAGAATGGTCACGTCGTCGGAGTACTCGTCGCCGCCGGCGTGCGCCCGCAGCGCCGCCCGGATGCGCTCCACGGTGACCTCCGGCGACGGCGATCCCGCCACCGCCGCGACCACCGCGCCCAATCCGAACTGCCCGCGCCCCTCGGTCCCGCACTGCTCGACGACGCCGTCGGTGAAGAGCAGCAGCCGCGAGCCCGCGTCGCAGGGGAACTCCGAGGCCTGGTACCGGGGATCCGACTCGATGCCCAGCACCGTGCCACCCTCGGAGCGGAGTTCCGCCGCCTCCCCATCGCGGATCCGCAAGGCCAGGCCATGACCGGCGTCCACGGTGCGCACCACGCCGGCGCGCCGGTCGATCTGCACCGCGAAGAGCGAGACGAAGTCGGCCTCGTCGCGGCGATGCCGATGGATGAACGCGCCGGTGCGCGAGACCGCCTCCGCCAGGCCCAGCCCCTCGGCGAGGCACGCGGGGAGGTGCGACGCGACCATCGTCATCACGATCGCCGCCTCCACGCCCTTGCCGCGCACATCGCCCACCAGGAAGGTCGTTCCGTCCCGGCCGCGGTGGATGCAGGCGATGGCGCCGGCGACCAGCGAGCCGGGCCGCACGAAGAGGCGCCACCGGCAGCCGTCGTGCTCGCCATGCTCGTCCGGGAGCAGGCGGCTCTGGGCATGCCGCGCCGCCATGAGCTGCTGCTCCAGCTGGCGCTGCCGATCCTCGGCCGCCATGCGTCGGAGGTTCCCGATCGCCAGCCCGCAGAGCTTGGCCAGCACCTGGCAGAAGGCGGCCGCGTCGGGATTCGGTCTCGCCGAGCGCCGCTGCGAATCGAGGTAGAGGAACGCCTCCACCACCGGAGGCACGAACACCGGCACGCAGAGCGCCGCCGCCACGCCCGAACCGGCGATGCTCTCCGCCTCGCGGATCGCCGAGAGGTCGTCGATCTGCGCCGGCGCGCCCGCCGCCGCCGCCCGCAGGAGCGTGCGGCTCATGCCCGCGGACGGCACCGCGTCCGCGTCCTCTCCGATCCGCACGGCGAGCGTCTCGCGCGATTCGAGCGTGCCGGACCATCGCAGCATGACGGCGCGGGCGAAGCCGGTGCCCGCGATGAGCGCCTCGGTGGCCGCGTCCGCCACGTCGCGCTCGCTCTGGGCGGCGTTGATCGCGTCGGCCGCCTGGAGGAGGAGCGCCAGTCGACGGCCGTTGATGGCCCCCAGCTCCTCCGCCACGAGCGGCCGGATGAATCCGGACTCCTCGCGTTCCTCCAGCAGCGGCGCCGCGCCCCGCGAATCGTCGGCCACCACGCCCGCATCCACGCGCAGCGCGAAGGGTCGAACCAGAATGGTCGAGCTCGTCCCGACGGGGAACGGCCGCCGCGGCGCCAGCATGACGCCGTCCACCATCGTGCCGTTGCGGCTGTCGAGATCCTCGGCGAACCAGCGACCGTCGCGATGGAAGAGGCGCATGTGCTGCCGGCTCACCGAGTCGTGCGGGATCCGCACCTGGCAGCTCGCGTCGCGACCGACGATGAGCTCGCGGAGCGAGTCGAAGGTGAGGGTCTGGGTCTGCGGACCGCCCTCGATGCAGACGCGAAGGGAGGCGGCGGGATCTCCGAGCAGGGAGTCGGAGCGGCTCGACGAGGACGAGCCGTCGCTCATGGCGCCGCGCCTCCGCCCGACCCGGCGGCGCCCGCCTCCCGGAGGGCACGGCGCAGTTCATCCACCGTTCCGGCGTCGACGCCGGCCAGCTTCGGATCGGCGCTGAGGGCGGTGAACCAGCGCTCCGCGTCGAGGACGAATCCCTGCTCCAGGAGCTGGCGCTCCAGGTCGGGCATGTGGGCGGCGCCGTAGAAGATGGCGATCGACTTCACCGCGTCGCCGCGACCGCGTCGCGCCGCCAGGGCGTCCATGGCCGCGTGATTGCGCTCGTGCAGGATGACCTCCACCATCTCGTTCGAGAGCCCCTGGCGCAGCACGCGTTCGTCGGCCATCGAGAGCGCCTCGATCATGAGGAGCCGGGCAGCCTCGCGGAAGGAGCCCCCGCTCAGTCCGTCGGCGAGGCGCAGGATCAGCACCAGGCCCTTCGCCAGCCCGCCGGTGAGACTCTCGCCGGAGAGCGACTGAAGGAACGGCTTCGCGTCGACCCCGCGCTCCTCGAGCGCTCGCAGCAGCTCGGCCTCGGAGATGTCGGCCACTTCCCAGCGCTCGCTCCGGTAGTCCACGGCGCGGAGCTGGAAGCGGAGCCCGAGCGCCTCGGCGAGCGTCGCCTGGAGTCCGTCGTCCAGCGAGTCCGTCGCCACGCGGCGCTCCTTCGGCGTGCGCAGCCGAATGTCCGCGTCGGCGCCTTCGCCTCCAGGCCGGCGGTCGGCGCCGCGACTGATGAGCAGGAACGAACCGTCGGGACCCGGCTCGCACTCGATCGCCCCTCCCCACGCGTCGACGCTGGCCTGGCGGACCCAGGGCCCCAGCCGGCTGTCCACGCCGGGGGCGGCCTCGATGGTCCGGGCGATGCTCGGCGCAGGCACCTCGACGCCGGCCGCGCCCGCGGGGACCTCGCCGCCGGTCGCCGGCTGGACGGGTGCGTCGCGACGCTCCTGCTCGCGCACGGCCAGCATGATCCGGCGCAGGAAGAGCATGGAATCACGCGTGGACGCCACGGGATCGGCCATCGCCGCTTCCGGGCGGCGAACCGCGCCGCGCGGCGTCACCGACTCGTAGAGGACCGCGTCGTGCTCGTCGAGATGGCGCTGCACGAGCGCGTAGTAGTCACCCGTGGCGATGTGCACGGCGCCGACGAGCGACACGCCGGGACCTCCCCTGGGATCCCGGTAGGTCTTCGACGCCACCTGGAGGCTCACGCGGCCGTCGTCCTCCTCGGCGCGTCGGACGAACGAGCCGCCCGCGGCTGGGGGAGGTTCGGAGGCCCGGGGCGGCGCGGCGATCGGCGGCGCGGAGGATCGGACGGGCCGCGGCGCTGCGTCTGTCGCCGGCGGTACTGCGCCCAGCATCGGCGGCATGGCGCCCAGCGCCGGCGGCATCGCGGTCGGCTCCGACGGCGCCGTGCCGAGCGCCGTCACCGATCCGAGCGCCAGCAACGCGCTCGCCGCGAGCATCGCCGCGGCGCGGACGGGCCGTGCCGCGTTCCCTGGATCGCTGGATGGAGTGGCTGCTCGGAGCATGCCGACGCCGTCAGCTCCGAGCGGATCCCGCGGACTGCAGGCGCGCCTCGGCCTCGCGCGGCTCGGCGCCGGACGCGGCCCGCGGGAATCCTCCCTGCGCGGCCGCGATGACGGTTTCCATGCGGCCCACGGCGCGATCGGCCTGCGTGCGGAAGATCATGTAGGGGAAGAGCGTCACGATGGCCAGCGAGAGTCCGCTGGCGGTGGCCACGAGCGCTTCGGCGATGCCGTGGCTCACGTGCGCCGGATCGGGCATGCTGCGGCCGCCCAGGAGGGCGAAGCTCTTGATGATGCCGCTCACCGTGCCCAGGATTCCCAGCAGCGGTGCCGCGGTGACGATGGTGGCGAGCGTGCCGAGCCAGCGCTCCGTGCGCGGCCGCGCCTCCTCCGACGCCATGATGGCGTTCGCCTCCGTCGGCCCGTGCTGAAGCAGCGTCCACGCCAGGTCTCCGTAGACATCCTGGCGCTCGCTCCGGATCGCCTCCACGCGCTCGCGCTGTCCGCGACGCAGGGCATCCACCAGCCGTTCGAACCTCGCCCGTCCGCGACGGCCGTGCAGTCGCGTCCAGAAGAAGGTCCGGTCGAGCACCATCGCCACCATCACGATGCTCAGGACGAGCAGCGGCCACATCACGAAGCCGCCGCGCGTCATGAACTCCAGGAATCCGTCGAGGAGCGCCTGCACGACCGCATCATACGGGCGCGGCGACGACGTGCCGTCCGTAGAATGCCGGGCATGTCCGTCGCCCCCGCACCCGCGTCCGCCCGCCGAGAGGCGGAGATCCTCGCGGCCATCGAGACCCATCTCGAGTGCGCGGTGGAGCGCACGGCCCTGGCCCCCAACCTCCGCGAAGCGGTGCGCTATGCGCTCCTGGGCGGGGGCAAGCGGCTTCGCCCGGTGCTCACCCTGGCCTGCGCCGAGGTCGCGGGCGGTCGCCGCGAGGATGTGCTGGACGCCGCCGCGGCCGTGGAGATGGTCCACGCCTTCAGCCTGGTCCACGACGACCTCCCCGCCCTCGACAACGACTCCATGCGGCGGGGACGCCCCACGCTCCATGTGGCCTTCGGCGAGTCGATGGCCATCCTGGCCGGCGATGCGCTCCTGTCGCTCGCCTTCGAGACGGCGGCGCGGAGTCCGCGCCGCTCGGACCGCCTCGTCGCCGAGCTCGCCGGAGCCACCACCGCGATGATCACCGGTCAGGTCTACGACACGCTCGGCGGCTTCGAGGAATCCCTCGATCCGGCCAGCCGGCTGCGCGAGGTGCATCGCAACAAGACCGGCGCCCTCATCCGCGCCGCGTGCCGCATGGGCGCCGTCGGCGTCCAGGCGCCGGAACCCACGGTGGAACTTCTCTCCCGCTGGGGGGACCTGGTCGGCCTCATGTTCCAGGTGGTGGACGATCTCATCGACGAGACGCAGACCGCCGAGCACGCGGGCAAGGCGGTGGGCAAGGACCGTGCCGCCGGCAAGCTCACGTGGCCCGCGGTTCACGGACTGGAGGCCACCCGACGCGAGATCGAACGCCTGGTGCAGGCCAGCCGCGCCGCGGTGGAACCGCTGGGGGCGGACGCGGCGCCGCTCTGGGAGATCGCGGACCTGCTCGCCTCCCGGACCCGTTGAGCCTCGGTCCGAACCCTCCGACCTGCTTCCGACTAGAATCCCCGCCCGGCCGAGGAGCGATCCCGGCTTCCCGTGCGGACGGAGCGCCGCACCCCCGTCGGAGGCGCAAGGACAGCCGATGAAGATTCTCCCAGAGCTGAAGGGTCCCGCCGATCTTCGTGCACTGCCCATCGCGGCACTGCCGGAACTGGCGGCGGAGATCCGCGAGGCCATCTGCGATCAGATCAGCCGCTCCGGCGGCCATCTCGCCCCCAACCTGGGGGTGGTCGAACTGACGATCGCCCTGCACTACGCCTTCGACTTCAGCCATGACCGGCTGCTCTTCGACGTGGGCCACCAGTGCTACCCGCACAAGCTGCTGACGGGCCGCGGGCACCTGCTTCCCCGCCTTCGCCAGCGCGACGGCATGGCCGGGTTCCCGGAGCCGCGCGAGAGCGGATTCGATCTCTTCGCCGTCGGTCACGCCGGAACCGCGGTCAGCACCGCCGTGGGCATGGCCCGCGGCGACACGCTCAACGGCGAGGGCTGGTCGCCGGAGACGCCCGACGGCCGGCGCGTGGTGAGCCTCATCGGCGACGCGAGCATCGTCAACGGCGTGGCCATGGAAGGTCTCAACAACGCCGGGACGCTGGGACGGCAGTTCCTGGTGGTCCTGAACGACAACGGGATGAGCATCGCCCAGCCGCAGGGCGCGGTGGCGGCGTACTTCGATCGCGTGCGCCTCAGCCACGGCTACGGGGAGTTCAAGCGCGCCGCGAAGGATCTCGCCCGACGACTGCCGGGCGGAGCCCTCATCGCCGACCTCTATCACCGCATGGGCGAGATGAGCAAGGCGATGATGAGCGAGGACGCGTGGTTCGAGCACTTCGGGCTGGTCACGATCGGCCCGATCGACGGCCACGACATCCCCGCGCTCATCGACACGCTCAGCGAAGTGAAGCACTTCGACAAGCCCATGGTCCTCCATGTGAAGACGATCAAGGGCAAGGGCTTCAAGCCCGCCGAAGGCGATCCCTGCGGCATGCACTCGCCCAGCGCGTTCAAGATCATCGAGGACGACCTGGTGGGCGAAGGCTGCCGGGTGGAACTCAAGAAGGGCGGCCGCTCCTTCACCACCGCCTTCGGCGACGCGATGATCGCGCTGATGCAGCGGGATCCGAAGGTGGTCACCTGCACCGCCGCCATGCCCGACGGCACGGGCCTCAACAAGGTCCTGCCGCTCTTCCCCGATCGAACCTGGGACACGGGCATCTGCGAGAGCCACGCCCTGGACATGATGGCGGGCCTTGCCAAGACCGGATGGAAGCCGTTCTTCGCCGTCTACAGCACCTTCCTCCAGCGGGCCTTCGACCAGGCCTTCCAGGAGGCGGCGCTCCAGGGTCTGCCGGTCCGGCTCTGCCTGGATCGCGCCGGACTCGTGGGCGGCGATGGCGCCGTCCATCACGGCTTCTGCGACGTGGCGCTCCTCGCCACGCTGCCCAAGGCGGTGCTGATGGCGGCCATGGACGAACCGAGCCTGGTGGCGTCGCTCGCCTTCATGGCGAACTATGACGCCGGCCTCTCCATGGTGCGCTACCCGCGCGACTCGGTGAGCCCGCGCTTCGCCGAAGCCCCGTGCCCCGCCTTCGAGCTGGGCCGCGCCCGGCCGCTCGTGGAGCACGACGAGCCCGACATCGCCGTCCTGGGATTCGGCGTCATGGCGATCGAGGCGATGGACGCGCTCGCACTCCTGCACGACGAGTACAAGGTGAGCGTCTACGACGCGCGATTCGCCAAGCCGGTGGACACGGCGCTCCTCTCGTCGCTCATCGGCCGCGGCGTCCCGATCGTGACGGTCGAGGATCACTCGATCCGAGGCGGCTTCGGCGCCAGCGTGCTGGAGGCGTGCAACGAACTCGGACTGGACACCCGGCGCATCGCGCGGCTGGCGCTGCCGGATGCGTGGATCTACCAGGGCGAGCGTCGCGAGCAGCTTGTGGAGGCGGGGATCGACGCGGCGGGCATCGCCGCCACCATTCGCGCCGTCCTCGACGCGCCTCGTCCCGACGAAGCTCCGCCGCCCGCGACGGCGGCGGCGCGATCGGCGGCCGCGCCCGCGCCAGCCAAGCAGCGCGTCACGCGCCGCTAGCCGCCGGGAGCCGGCGGCACCTCGATCCAGCGACAGGTGGCGCCCACCGGGATCGCCGCGGCGTTGCCGCTCACCACGCGCGCCCGGCTGACCCGGTCCCCCACCTCGAACACCTGGATCACGGCGATCTCCGCCCCCTCTTCGCTGAGGACGGCGCCGGTGGCCGGATCGCGGATCGGCGGGACCGTCCGCAGCACGCGGAGCGTCATGCCGGGCGACATGGGGCGGCCTCGTCCCTGGTTGAGCACGACGGCGCCCTCATCGAGCGCGGCGACGCGCACCGGATCGATCGCGTCCAGGACGGCGAAGGTCTCCGCCTGCGCCGCCTGTCGGGCGAAGAACGCCAGCGCCGACTCGGGATTCGAAAGGACGCCGCGGAGGTCCGGCATGGGGCGGGTGTCCCAGGTGCGGGTGAGGCGGCCGATCGCCGCGATCTCTCCCGTGGCCACGTCGAGCACGCGGTAGGTCAGCTCGATGCCGCCGCTGAATTCGAAGCGAAGGTAGCCGCTGGCACGGACCTCCACGCGCCGGCAGGAGGTGCCGGCGAGCTCGATCGTGCCCACCACGAGTCGATCCGCGCCGAGCAGGCGGCCGAGGCGCGAGAGCTCCTTCGGATCCATTCCCTGCGTGCGGTGGAAGCCCTGCTCCTGGAGGATCCGGTCCACCGTGTCCCGGTCCACCACCCGGAAGCGCCGCGTGGCCACCATCGACTCCACGAGCTCCTGCGTGCAGCGCTTGGCGACCTCGGCGCCGGGACGGCTGACGGTGCCGCAGTCGCCGGAGGGCTGCGCCGGCGGAGTGCCGAAGACATAGCTGCCCAACGCCGCGTCGAAGGGAACCACGGCGATCGTTCGCAGGGCGCCGGCGGACGGCGGACCGTCGGCGGGAACGGCGGGCGCCGCACCCCCGGCCGGTGTCGCGGGCGCCGGTGTCACGGGCGCCGGCGTCACGGGCGCCGGTGTCACGGGCGCAGGAGGCACGCTCGGCGGCAGTGACGGCGGCCCTTCGGGCAGCGGCGGCGGCACGCGCGCCGGCGGAGCGCCGCCGGCCGCAACCGAGAGCGCCACCGTCCCGACGCCGATCGTGGTGAGGATCGCGGCGAGTCGCATCGACGACCTCAGTTGCTCCCCACCTTGGCCACCGGCTTCGAGGTGCCTTCCCAGATCACCCGTCCGCTCAGCAGGTCGGTGACGAAGATGCGGAGCTGGTAGGTCTTCTGCTTCAAGGAGCCGTTGGTGGAGTAGGCCGACTGGAACTCGCTGTTCACCGAGACCTTCGGGGCCTCCACCGCCCCCATCGCGCCCGACTCCTGCACCGACTGCTGGTTGAACATCGGATCCTCGGCGAGCTCGCGGGCCTCGCGGACGCCGGGGTCATGCCCCTCGGCCGTGCGCAGCGCCGAGGTGAACTGGACCTGTCCGCTGTTGAGCAGCGTGGAGCGGATGCGCGTGTTGACGATGTTGAGCGGAGCGTTCGGATCGCTCGAGTTGTTGACCGTGGGGTTGTACCGGGCCAGCACCGGCTGCTGGTATCGCATGAAGGCGGGCGAGGCGAGCATCTGCCGGCAGAGGCTCTCGGCGATCTCCTGCGAGTCGCCGTAGTCCACGCCCATGCCGGTCACCGCTTCGGGACCGGTGGGATCGATGCGCTTGGGCGGCTGATTGCAGGCGACGGGCGCCATCGCCAGGAGCGGGATGGCGGCGAGCAGCGGGCGTCGGAGGATCGTCGGGATTCGCATGGGGTTCCTGTAGGAGAATCGTGCGGCGGCGACGGGACGGCTAGCGCTCCCACTTGCGGAGCGTGACGCGCCAATCCATGGCGTCGCGCGTGGGCGCGGCGAAGAGGATCGTGCCTTCCTGGCGCTCGGCAAGGACCTCGCGCGTCCAGACCACCGGTTCGATGGGGATCTGCATCCCCGCCTTGTTCGTCCAGACCACCTGCCACATGTACCAGAGGTCCCCGGCGCCCTCGTTGCGGACATTGATCTGGACCTGGATCAGTCCATTGACCATCTCCTCGTACGCCGAGAGCACGCGCAGCTCGGAGGCGAGGAAGGCGTTGTTCACCTTGTAGGAGACGTCGACGGCGTTCGGCCGAACGCCCGGCCGCTGGCTCGACACGGTATTCGTGGCCTTGCATCCCGAGAGGAGCAGGAGGAGGGCGGCGAGCGCGGTCAGGGCGGTGAGGCGCCAGTCGTCGATGGCCTGCGGCTTCATGATGATCCTCCGACAGCGGGGCCGGCCGTTGATTCCCTGGAGTCGCCGATCCGGATGACGAAGGGGTGGATCGCGGTGCTGCCGGCGTGCATGCTCCGAACATAGAGGAAGACCACCGGTCCGGGTGGAAGGTCGACCGTGGCCGGAGGTCCCTCCGCGCCGGAGGCCCCCACCACCGACACCTGGAGCCGGCCGTCGGGAGGCCGATCCACCTGGGCGATCTGGGTGAACTTGCCCACCGTGTTCCAGCTCCGCAGGTCGGCCTGGTTGGTGATCGCCTGGTAGAGGCTCATGCCGGCCAGGATCGCCCAGACCGCGGCGTCGTTCTTCCGCGTCGCCTGCGTGGCGGCGACGGTGGCGCCGGCCTTGGCGCCCACCATGAGCGCCGTGCGGAAGACCACCTCGGGAAGCATGCGGTCGTACTGCGCCTTGAAGATGGCGTCGTTGTCCGAGAGCGCCTCGGTGCGCACGCGGCCGGCGGGCGCGATGAGCGTCAGCGCCGAGACATCGCAGGGGTGCTCGCGCGGCACGGGGATCGGGATGGGGTTGTAGCCCGACCAGGGCGTGGCCACCGGGATGATGACCTGGTCGAGCGACATGCATCGCCCCGCCTCGAAGAGGACGATCACCACCGGCCGCTCCGCCGCGGTGACGAACGGATTCCGCGAAGCCTCCTCGAGGAGCACCGTGTTGCCCGGAACCATCGCCGCGGCGCGGGAGAGGGCGACGCGGGCGCGCTCGAGATTCGCGGCGTCGCCGGTGGCCGACCACGCGATCGCCGAGATCCAGGTGGCGAACGGATCCAGGTACGACGCGGTGGCCGCGTTCACTCCCAGCGACTGGATCGCCTCGGCGCCGCGCACCTGGTCCAGCATGCCCCTGGCGGCGCCGCCGCGCCAGCCTCCCATCTCGCGCTCCACCTTGGCGATCTGCTTGGCCTGCTCCACCTCGGCGTCCTGCTGGCGCTCGGCCACCCGGTTCGCGTACACCGCCGCCTTCGCCGTGTCTCCCGTCCAGAGCGAAGCGAGCACCGCGTAGGCGTCCACCAGGATGCGGTCGGAGTAGGTGCCGCGGTAGGTCCGCAGCGTGGAGTTGACGGCGATCGACGCCATCTCCTCCTGGACCGTCGTCTTCGGCTCGTAGATCGCGAACCGCTCGCACCAGTCGCTGGCCCTGGCGAACGATGCGGCGCCGGTCGGCGCGTCCCCCGCGTCGAGGCAGATCTTCCCCTCCTCCATCAGCCAGACCAGGCGATCTCGTTCGCGCTCCTTCGCCCCGTCGTAGACCGGTGAGAGGATCTCCTGCCGCGCCTGCTCGAAGTTCCCGGAGGCGTGCGCCGCCACCGCGGCGGCGGGCGTCGCGCAACCTCCCGCCGAGACCGCGACGGCGGCCACGACGAGCATCCCCGCGCAGCCGAGGAATGACGACACGAACGCGGGAGCGTACCATCGACGGTCCATGTTCGAGACGCTGACAGGGCGCTTCGCCGATGTCTTCCGCCGACTCTCGGGTCGGGGACGCATTTCCGAGGAAAACATCCGCGAGGCGATGGCGGAGGTCCGCACGGCGCTGCTGGAGGCGGACGTCCACCAGGAGGTGGCGAAGGCGTTCTGCGACCGCGTGGTGACGGAATCGCTCGGCCGCGAAGTGACGAAGAGCCTGCACCCGGGGCAGGAGATCATCGGCATCGTCCACGCCGAGCTCGTCAAGGTGATGGGCGAGCCGGGTCGTCCGCTCATGATGGTGGAGCCGGGTCCCACCATCGTGATGATGTGCGGCCTCCAGGGAAGCGGCAAGACCACCACCTGCGGCAAGATCGCCGCGTGGCTCAAGCAGCAGGGCCGAAGCGTGATGGTGGCGGCCGCGGACCTTCAGCGCCCGGCCGCGGTGGAGCAGCTTCGAACCGTGGTGGAGCAGGTGGCGGCCGAGGGCAAGGGCTCGTCGCGCGTGGCCTTCCACGGCGAGCCGGAGAAGTGCGGTGAGTACGGCACGGCGGTGGGCGTGGCGGTGGGCGTCTGCCAGCGGGCGCTGAAGCGGGCCCGCGACGAGCGATTCGACGTGCTGATCCTCGACACCGCGGGTCGTCTCCACATCGACGACGCGCTCATGCGCGAACTGGAGGGCATCAAGCGGTCCATCGAGCCGCACCAGATCCTCCTGGTGGTCGACGCGATGACCGGCCAGGACGCGGTCAACAGCGCCCGCGAATTCCACCGACGGCTGGCGGTGGACGGCGTCATCCTCACCAAGTTCGACTCCGACACGCGCGGCGGCGCCGCCCTCTCCGTGCGCCAGGTGACCGGCGCTCCGATCCGGTTCGTCGGCGTGGGCGAGAAGCTCGACGCCCTGGAGGAATTCCACGCCGAGCGCATCGCCGGCCGCATCCTCGGCATGGGCGATGTGGTGAGCCTGGTGGAGAAGGCGCAGCGCGAGGTCTCCGAGGAGGAGGCCGAACGCATGGCGGAGAAGCTGGCGAAGGGCCGGCTCTCCATGGAGGACTTCCTCAAGCAGATGCGCTCCATCCGCCGCATGGGGCCCATGAAGCAGCTCCTCGGCCTGCTGCCCGGCGTGGGCCAGATGCTCAAGGACGTCACGATCGACGAGAAGCAGCTCGACCGGCTCGAGGGCATCATCCATTCGATGACGCCGCGCGAGCGCGACGACATCGACCTCATCGACAAGAGCCGCATCCGCCGCATCGCCGCGGGCAGCGGCACCACGGCCGCCGAGGTGGGCAAGATGATCAAGCAGTTCGAGCTGGTGCAGAAGATGACGCAGCAGATGTCCGGCATGGGCGCGCTGGGGCGCATGAAGGCCATGAAGGAACTCGCCGGCGCCGGCGGCGCGGCCGGGATGCCCGGCCTCGGCGGAATGCCGGGCTTCGGCGCCCGCGGCTCCACGCGCACCGAGAGCATCAAGAGCCGCTTCAAGCAGCGCAGGAAGCGGTAGCGCCACGGCGGCGCGTCGGCGAGGGCTCCGGTGCGCAGCGCGAAGCGCGCTGCGCACCTCCGTCAACTCGGCGGAAGAGGCCTCCCGGAAGCCGACGCGCCGCCGCCCGAACCACGCGCCGCCGAGCCTCACTCGTTGTCCAGCGGCAGCGGATCGGCGCGCCGACCCGCCGACCAGTCCTTGATGCGCGGCAGGAGCACCTCGCGCCACCAGATCTTCAGGCATGCCGCGGCGGGAATGGAGAGCAGCATGCCGTAGACGCCGGCCAGGCTGGCGCCGGCCAGGACGGCCACGAAGATCGTCACCGGGCCGAGGTCCGTCACCTTGCCGGCGATGAGCGGCGTGAGCAGGTAGCCCTCGATCGATTGCACGATCACGAAGACCAGGAGCGGTCCGCCCAGGATCCAGTACCACGCCATCCGCGTCTCCGCCGGCATCCCCACCTGGTCAAGCAGGAGCATCCCCACCGCCACCGGAACCGCCGCGAAGCCGAGGTACGGCACGATGCTGAGCAGACCGGCCGCCAATCCCAGCGTGATCGCGTAGGGCACGCCGCAGAACTTCCAGCCCAGCGCGGTCATGACGCCCATGAGGAAGGCGATGACGATGCGCCCGCGCACGAAACCCGAGACGGCGCGGTCCATCTCGCCGGCCAGGTGGCGCACCCGTTCGCGCCGACCGGCGGGAATCATGTCCTCCATGAATCGGACCGCGTCGGGGAACGAAACGCTGAAGAAGTAGAAGTAGAAGGGAACGAGGAAGGCCAGGAAGAGGAGCGTGATCAGGTCGATCGCCCGCGAGAGCACCTGCTGCACGCCCGCGCCCAGCAGCGATGCGAACGGCACGTCGGTCCTGGCGGATCCGGCGCCGGGCGCGGCGCTGATGCCGCGTGCCGTCAGCGCCGCGTCGACCTGCTCGTCCACCAGCCGGCGCAGGCGCGCGTCCTCGCTCTCGGGAATGGCTCGCGGCAGGTCGCCGATCCCGGGAACGCCCGAGGCGCCGGAGCCGGCGGCGCCGCCGGCGCGAGCGCCCGACGCCCCGGACTCGTCCGACGTCGCACGGGTTTCTCCCGGAATCGAGGTGCCGTCGGGTGCGGCGGCGCCGTCCGGCCGGACGGCCGGGATC
Source organism: uncultured Isosphaeraceae bacterium (assembly GCA_964610365.1). Classification (GTDB taxonomy): domain Bacteria; phylum Planctomycetota; class Phycisphaerae; order Phycisphaerales; family SM1A02; genus VGXK01. The sequence goes on along the minus strand of CAZSVT010000001.1, from coordinate 83 downwards.
TCCGGCGTGCTCGCCTCCTCCAGCCACTCCGAGAGCTTGGCCACCGGTTCGCGCCATCCGGCGGGAAGCGTGCGCTCCGCTTC